>JAGWMP010000066.1 GCA_028871705.1 Gammaproteobacteria bacterium | reverse complement strand
CACGCGCGCCCGCTCGCGAGCGGCGCGCCGGCCGTCGCGGCGCTGGCGGCGCGGGCGCCGGCCGGAGCGGACAGCTACGTGGTGCCCCCGGCCGCGCACGGCGCGCTCGCGGTCGTTCCGCCGACCGAGCTCGCCAACTACGTCGTGGCCCACAGTCTTTTCACGGCGCCGGTGGCCCGCGGAACTCTGCTCTCTTCGTTCATGACCAGCGAATCGGGCACCACGGGCACGCCTGTGGTGTCGCAGGATGGTCCGCAGGATCCGCCGCGCGATGCCTCGAGCCAGGCACGTTAGCGAGCGCCTCAGGGCCCCGGCGTTCGCCTGGGCGCTGGCCGCCGCCGGCGGGGCATTCGCGGCCACCGAGCCCGCCGCGCCGCCGGCCCCGGCGCAGTGGCTCGAGCGCATGAACCAGGCGCTCACCACGCGCAACTACGACGGCACCTTCTCGCACTGGCACGGCGGCACGGTCGAGATGCTGCGCATCATTCACCGCCAGCGCGACGGACACGTCGCCGAACGGCTGGTGTCGCTCGATGGCTCGGGGCGCGAGTTCATCCGCGCCGACTCGAGCCTCACCTGTTATCTCCCGGACAAGCACACCGTGCTGGTGGAGCAGCGTCCGGTCGAGGAATCGCTGGTGGCGTTTCCGGCCGTCAACAGCCAGACGGCGAGCAATTACGACATCCGCGAGGTGGCGCGCATGCGCCTGAACCGCCGCGACACACACGTGATCTCGGTGGCGCCGCGCGATGAGTACCGCTACGGCTACCGCCTCTGGATCGACGATGCCACCGCCATGCCGCTCAAGACCCAGCTGTGCGACACCGACGGGCATGTCATCGAGCAGCTGGTGTTCGCGAACCTCTCGATGCCGGCACATATCGCCGACGCCGCGCTCCGGCCCGAGGTCTCGACCGAGGGCTTCCAGTGGCTGCGCAACGATGCACCGGTGCCGGCCGCCGCGCCGGCCGCGGCCACCGTGTGGAGCGCGCTGAAGCTCCCGCCCGGCTTTCGCATGCTGCTGCACGGCGCGCAGATGCTCCCGGGCTCGAGCGTCCCGGTGGATCACCTGGTGTTCACCGACGGGCTCGCCTCGGTGTCGGTGTTCATCGAGACGCCGGCCACGGCGGGCGCCGCCGGCCAGGTCACCGAAGTGCGCGCGGCGCGCGTCGGTTCCTCCTCGGCCTTCTCGACCGTGATCGACGGGCACAAGATCACCGCCGTGGGCGAAGTGCCGCCGGCCACCGTACGGCTGATCGCCACGCAGGTGCGGGCCGAGGCGGCCGCTTCGCCCGCCAGCACGCGCCCCTGAAGGCCGCGCCATGTCAGCGCCGCCGGCAGCGGCCGCACGCCTCACCCTGGTGGAGCGCCCCGACTGCGGGCTGTGCGAGACGATGGCGCACGAGCTCGCCGTGCTCGCGCGCCGCGAGCGCCTGCCGCCGCTCGAGCGCATCGACGTCGACTCCGATCCACAGCTCCTGCGCCGCCACGGCCTCGACGTGCCGGTGCTGCTGCTTGACGGCCTGGTGGTGTGCCGCCACCGGCTGGATGCCGCGGAGCTCTTGCGGCTGCTGCGCCCGGGGCCGGGCGGGTCCGGCTGACCCGTCGGGCCCGAACGGGCCAGAGCCGGCGAATTTCCCTATAATCCGCCCCGCCGCTGGACTTGGCCACGGCGTGGTTGAGCGGCATTCCCCCCTTGCATGCGGCACATACGTAACTTTTCCATCATCGCGCACGTAGATCACGGCAAATCGACGCTCGCCGATCGGTTCATCCAGCTGTGCGGGGGACTCGCGGATCGCGAGATGCAGGCGCAGGTGCTCGACTCCATGGACCTCGAGCGCGAGCGCGGGATCACCATCAAGGCGCAGAGCGTCACCCTCTATTACGGCGCCCGGGACGGCGAGCGCTACCAGCTCAACATGATCGACACCCCGGGGCACGTCGACTTCTCCTACGAGGTGTCGCGCTCGCTCGCCGCCTGCGACGGCGCGCTGCTGGTGGTGGACGCCTCCCAGGGCGTCGAGGCGCAGAGCGTCGCCAACTGCAACACCGCCATCGAGCAGGGGCTCGAGGTGCTGCCGGTCATCAACAAGATCGACCTGCCCTCGGCCGACCCGGAGCGCGTGATGCGCGAGATCGAGGAGATCATCGGCATCGAGGCGACCGATGCGGTACGCGTGAGCGCCAAGACCGGCGACGGCGTCGCCGAGCTCCTCGAGGTGCTGATCCGGCGCATTCCCGCGCCGCGTGGCGACGGCGCCGCGCCGCTGCAGGCGCTCATCATCGATTCCTGGTTCGACAACTACGTCGGCGTCGTGTCGCTGGTGCGCGTGGTGAACGGCAGCGTCAAGACCGGCGACAAGATCCGCGTGGTCTCCACCGGCCGCAGCCACTACGTCGACCGCATCGGGCGCTTCACACCCAAGGCGGTGGTCGAGCAGGAGCTCGGCGCCGGCGACGTCGGCTTCGTGGTCGCGGGCATCAAGGAGATCGACGGCGCACCGGTGGGCGACACCATCACGCTCGAGAACCGCCCGGCGGCCGCGCCGCTCCCCGGCTTCAAGCAGATCCAGCCGCGGGTGTTCGCCGGGCTCTTCCCGGTGAATTCGGACGACTACGAGAAGTTCCGCGACGCGCTCGCAAAGCTGCGCCTCAACGACTCCGCGCTCCACTACGAGCCGGAGGTCTCCGGGGCGCTCGGGTTCGGCTTCCGCTGCGGCTTCCTCGGCCTGCTGCACATGGACATCGTGCAGGAGCGGCTCGAGCGCGAGTATCAGCTGACGCTCGTCACCTCGGCCCCGACGGTGGTGTACGAGGTGGCGCGCACCGACGGTGCGGTCGCGTACGTCGACAACCCCGCCAAGCTCCCGCCGGCGGATGAGATCGAGGAGCTGCGCGAGCCGATCATCGTCGCCAACATCCTGGTGCCGCCGGATCACGTCGGCGCGGTCCTGAAGCTCTGCAACGACAAGCGCGGCACCCAGACCCGCATGCTCTACCTCGGTACGCAGGTGTCGCTCCAGTACCAGCTGCCGCTCGCGGAGGTGGTGCTGGATTTCTTCGATCGCCTGAAATCCGCGAGCCGCGGCTACGCCTCCTTCGACTACGAGTTCAGCCACTTCCAGGCGGCGCCGCTCGTCAAGCTCGACATCCTCATCAACGGCGACAAGGTGGATGCGCTGTCGATCATCGTGCACAAGGAAACCGCCTATCAGCGCGGCCGCGAGCTGGTCGACAAGATGCAGGAGCTCATCCCGCGGCAGATGTTCGAGGTGGCGGTGCAGGCGGCGATCGGCAGCGCCGTCATCGCCCGCGCCACCGTCAAGGCGCTGCGCAAGAATGTGCTCGCCAAGTGCTACGGCGGCGACGTATCGCGCAAACGCAAGCTCCTCGAGAAGCAGAAAGAAGGCAAGAAACGCATGAAACAGCTCGGACACGTCGAGATCCCGCAGGAAGCGTTCCTCGCGGTGCTGCAAGTCGGCCGCAAGCACTAGGCCTGCCATGAGCAACCTGATGCCGCTCATCGTGCTGCTCGCCTGGCTCGCCGCGCCGGTCGGGCTCGTCTGCATCGTCGATGACTGGCTGCTGCGTCCGCGGCGCGCGCCCGGGGTGCCCGATGCGCCGCTGATGCGCGTGCTGTACATGGCGCTGCCGGTACTGATCGGCGCCGGGGTGCTCAAGCTCCTGGTGGCCGAGCGGCTCGACTTCAGCGCCGTGCTGCTCGCCATCACCGTGGTCACGGGACTGGTGTGGGGGTTCGATGCGGCGGTGCTGAGCCCTAAGCGCAGCGCCGCGGCCCGCGCCGCGGGGCGCGATCCGGCCACGGTGCCCGAGCCCGGTACGGTCGACTACGCGCGCAGCTTCTTCCCGGTGGCCCTCGTGGTGCTGGTGCTGCGGGCGTTCGTGTTCGAGCCCTTCCGCATTCCGTCCGACTCGATGATGCCGACACTGCTCGACGGGGATTTCATCATCGTCAACAAGTACGCCTACGGGCTGCGCCTGCCGGTGCTCAACCGCAAGATCCTCGCGACCGGGGAGCCGCAGCGCGGCGACGTGGTGGTATTCCGTTTCCCGAACGACCCGAGCGTCAATTTCATCAAGCGCCTGGTGGGACTGCCCGGCGATCGCGTCGAGGTGCGCGACAACCGCATCGTGATCAACGGCCAGCCGGTGCCCTTCAGGCTGGACGGCAAGTACAACGACGGCTGCTACATGAACCTGTCGCAGGCCGAGGAGCAGCTTGGCGCCCACACGCACCAGGCGATATTCTGTCCGGTGGCCCTCGACCGGCAGCCCGCGCTCCCGAGCTGCAACCGCAGCGGCTTGCGCGGCTACGTCTGCGGGGACGACGATGCGCCGGGGTACCTGCGCACGCCGCCGTGGTCCGGGGAGGTGCCGGCGGGGATGTATCTGATGATGGGCGATAACCGCGACAACAGCGACGACGGGCGCTCCTGGGGCTACGTGCCCGAGGAGAACCTGGTCGGCAAGGCGACCCGGATCTGGTTCAATTGGGATCCACACCGCGCCGGTTGGCCCCTGTGGGGCCGCATCGGCTCGGCGATCCAATAAGGAGCTGCTTCGATGCGCAACAGACAACGGGGCGTGACCTTCATCGGCTGGATCGTACTGCTGACGCCCCTCGCAATGGTGGTCTACGCCGGGGTGCGCCTGGCGCCCGTGTATCTCAACTACATGAAGGTGGTGCGGGCGCTCAGCCTGGTGGCGAGCGATGCCTCGGGGCATACCGATCCGAATTCGATCCGCTCCACCATCGACAAGCATTTCGAGATCGACATGGTCGACTATCCGACTGCCAAGGACATCAAGGTCACCAAGAGCGCGAATGGCGGGTACGACGTGGAAGCCTCCTATGACGACGAGGCGCCGCTGTTCGCCAACCTCTCTTTGCACGTGGTTTTCGACAAGACCGTGCATGCCGGCGGCGGGGGCGGGCCGTAGCTCATGCGGCCGCGCGCGCGCGCGACATGACGGGCGCCGACCGGCCGGTTCGCTGGTTACGCGAGTCCCTCGGCTACGAGCCGCGCGACGCCGCACTGTTCGCCGCCGCGCTCACCCATCGCAGCGCCGCCGGACCCAACAACGAGCGGCTCGAGTTTCTCGGCGATGCCGTTCTCAACCTGGTGGTCGCGCATCACCTGTACCGCAGTTTCCCGCACGCCACCGAGGGGGACTTGAGCCGGCTGCGCGCCCGGGTCGTGAGCCGCGAGCCGCTGGCGGAGGTGGCGGCGGCACTCAAGCTCGGCGAGATGCTGCAGCTCGGGTCCGGAGAGCTCAAGACCGGCGGCTTCCGCCGCCAGTCGATCCTGGCCGATGCGCTCGAGGCGGTCTGCGGGGCGATCTTCCTCGACGGCGGCCTCGCCGCCGCCGAGCAGGCGATCACGCGCCTGCTGGCGCCGCGCATCGCCGCGCTCCCCGATCCGGCGACGCTCAAGGATGCCAAGACGCGGCTGCAGGAGTACCTGCAGGCACGCAGCCTCGCGCTGCCGCGCTACGAGCTCGAGCGCGTCGAGGGCGAGGCGCATGCCCAGACCTTCCGTGTCAGCTGCGAAGTGCCCGCGCTCGGACAGCGCGCCCACGGCGGCGGCTCGAGCCGCCGCCGCGCCGAGCAGGAGGCGGCCGAGCGCATGCTGCGTGAGATCGCCCCGGGCACGGCGGCGGATCCGCCCGCATGAGCTCGCCCGCGGCAGCGCCGTTCCGCAGCGGCTTCGCCGCGCTCGTCGGCCGCCCCAACGTCGGCAAGTCGACGCTCCTCAATGCGCTCGTCGGCGAGAAGCTGAGCATCGTCACGCCGCGACCGCAGACCACGCGCCATCGCATCCTCGGCATCGCCAATGTGCCTGCCGCGCAGATTGCCTTCGTCGATACGCCGGGGCTGCACCGCGAGGGGACGCGCGCGCTCAACAAGGCCATGAACCGCACGGCGGCGGCGGCGCTCGACGACGCCGATCTCGTGGTGCTGGTGGTGGAGGCGCCGAAATGGGAGGCGGGCGATGAGCTCGCGCTGGCGCGCATCGCGCGCGCCCACCGCCCGGCGATCCTCGCGGTGAACAAGATCGACCGCGTGCGCCCGCGCGAGCGGCTGCTGCCCTACCTGGCGGCGCTCGCCGCGCGCTACGAGTTTCTCGCCATCGTGCCGGTGTCGGCGCTCAAGTCCGACAACGTCGCGGACCTGCGCGACACGATCGCCGCGCACCTGCCCGAGTCCCCGGCGCTGTTTGCGGCGGGCGAGGTCACCGACCGCGGCGCCTCGTTCCGTATCGCCGAGGCGATCCGCGAGAAGCTCACCCTCGAGCTCAATCAGGAGCTGCCGTACGGGATCGCGGTCGAGGTCGAGCAGTTGCAGGAGCAGGATGGACAGCTGCTGGTCGATGCCTCGATCTGGGTGGATCGCGAGGGGCAGAAGCCGATCGTCATCGGCGCGCGCGGCGAACGGCTCAAGCGCGTCGGGCGCGCCGCGCGGCTCGCGGTGAACGAGATGCTCGGACGCCGTACGCATCTGAACCTCTGGGTCAAGGTGCGCGAGAACTGGGCGGACAACGCGCGCGCCCTCAGGCAGCTGGGGGTCGAATGACGCCGAGTCCGCGCCGCGTCGCGCTCGCCGCGGGCTATCTGCTGCATCACCGCCCGTGGCGCGACACCAGCCGCATCCTCGAGGTGCTCACCCGCGAGCACGGCCGCCTGACGCTGTTCGCGCGCGCGGTACGCGGGCCCGGCGCGCGGCTAGCCGCCGTGCTGCAGCCGTTCCGGCCGCTGCTGTTCTCCTGGAGCGGCCGCGGCGAGGCGCCGCAGCTGACGCACGCCGAGCGCGGCGACGACTGCGGGGCGCTGCCGCCCGCGAGCGTGATGGCGGCCTTCTACCTCAATGAGCTGCTGCTGAAGCTCACCACGCGCCACGACCCGTTGCCGCAGCTGTACGATCACTATCATGCGACGCTCGCGGCGCTGCGCGCCGGGGCGGCGCTCGAGCCGGCGCTGCGGGTGTTCGAGAAGCGGCTGCTGGAGGAGCTCGGTTACGGGCTCGAGCTCGCGAGCGAGGCGCACGGCGGGGCGGCCCTCGAGCCGGGCGGCTACTATCACTTCCACCCGGCGCGCGGGCTGGTGCGCTCGGGCGCGCACCATGCGGGCGCGCTCGCCGGCGCGTCGCTGATCGGATTGCGGGAGGAGCGCCTCGCGGGGGTGCGCGCGCTCGAGGATGCGCGGCGGGTGCTGCATGCGGCGCTCGCGGCCTGCCTCGAGGGCCGCCCGCTCGCGACGCGCGCGGTGGCGCGATCCATGGTGCGAAAGGCGGCGGAGTCATGAACGGAGCCATTGCCCTCGGAGTCAACATCGACCACGTGGCGACGCTGCGCCAGGCGCGCCGCGCCCACGAACCCGATCCGGTGCACGCGGCGCTCGCCGCCGAGCAGGCCGGCGCCGACAGCATCACGCTGCACCTGCGCGAGGACCGCCGCCACATCCAGGACCGGGACGTGCGCCTCCTCAAGGGGCTGCTGCAGACGCACATGAACCTCGAGATGGCGGTCACCGCGGAGATGCTCGGCATCGCCGCCGAAGTGCGCCCCGCCGACTGCTGCCTGGTGCCGGAGAAGCGCACCGAGCTCACCACCGAGGGCGGGCTCGACGTCGCCGGGCAGGCCGCGCGCATCGCCGCCGCCGCGACCGAGCTCGCCGCCGCGGGCATCCGCGTGTCGCTCTTCATCGACCCGGACCCGGCGCAGATCGAAGCCGCCGCGCGCAGCGGCGCGCCGGTGGTGGAGCTGCATACCGGCGCGTACGCGGGAGCGGCCGGCGCGGCGCGCGCCACCGAGCTCGAGCGGCTGCGCGGCGGCGCCCGGCTCGCCGCGCGCCTCGGGCTCACGGTGCATGCCGGCCACGGACTCGACTATCACAACGTGCAGCCGGTGGCCGCGATCCGCGAGATCGTCGAGCTCAACATCGGCCACGCCATCATCGCGCGCGCGGTCTTCACCGGGCTCGCCGCGGCGGTCGCCGCCATGAAGGCGCTGATGCAGGCGGCGCGCGCATGATCTTCGGCATCGGCGTCGACGTGCTCGAGGCGGCGCGCATCGAGCGCACGCTCGCGCGCTTCGGCGGGCGCTTCATCGAGCATCTGCTGCTGCCGGCGGAGCGCGCCCAGCTCGAGCGCACGCAGCGCCGCGAGCGCTTCCTCGCCATGCGCTTCGCCGCCAAGGAGGCGATCGTCAAGGCCATGGGGACCGGCTTCGCACACGGCATGTGGATCCGCGACGTCGGCGTGGTGCAGAACGCCTGGGGGAAGCCCGAGGTGGTGTTCTCGGCGCGCGGCGACCGGGTGCGGCGCGCGCTCGGCGTCGGCGAGGCGCACGTGACGCTCACGGATGAGGCGGGCCTCGTGGTCGCGGTCGCGGTACTGCTCAGGGCCGCATGAACACGCTGGTCTTCGACATCGAGACGGTCCCGGACGTGGCTTTTGCCCGCCGGCTGCACGACTTCGGCGACCTGCCCGACGAGCAGGTGGCCAAAGCCATGTTCACGCGCCGCCGCCAGCACACCGGCGGCGACTTCCTGCCGCTCGAGCAACAGCGCGTGGTCGCCATCTCCTGCGCGCTGCGCAAGGGCGACGGCTTTACGCTGTGGAGCGTCGGGGAGCCGGCGACCCCGGAAGGCGAGCTGCTGCAGCGCTTCTTCGACGGCATCGCCAAATTCACGCCCGACCTCGTGTCGTGGAACGGCGCGGGGTTCGACCTGCCGGTGCTCAACTACCGCGCGCTCCTCTGGGGCGTCACGGCGCCGCGCTTCTGGGAGACGGGCGCGGGCGAGACCGAGTTCCGCTACAACAATTATCTGCAGCGCTATCACTGGCGCCACACCGACCTCATGGACGTGCTCTCGGGCTTCAGTTCGCGCAACCGCGTCTCGCTCGCCAACATGGCGTGTCTGCTCGGGCTGCCCGGCAAGCTCGGCTTCGGCGGCGATCAGGTCTGGGACGCCTACCAGCGCGGCGACCTGGAGGGCATCCGCCGCTACTGCGAGACGGACGTCCTCAACACCTATCTCATCTGGCTGCGCTTCGAGCGCTTGCGCGGGCATCTGACGAGCGAGGCGCACGCCGCCGAGCTCGAGCGGGTGCGGGAGTATCTGCGCGCTTCCCCCGAGGCGCACCTCGCGCAGTTCCTGGCCGCGTGGCGCGCGCCACCCTGAGCCGCGCCGCGCCATGAGCGTGCCGGCCGAGGAGGTCGCGATCGTGAGCGCGCTGACCCACGAGGGGGAGGGCGTGGTGCGCGGCGGCAAGACCGCGTTCGTCGCCGGCGCACTGCCGGGCGAGCGCATCCGCTTCCGCCGCACCCGCCGCCACCGCCAGCACGACGACGCCGAGCTGCTCGAGGTGCTGGAGGCTTCGCCGCTGCGCGTGACGCCGCGCTGCGCACACTTCGGCATCTGCGGCGGCTGCGTGCTGCAGCACCTCGATCCCGCCGCGCAGCTCGCCGCCAAGGAAACGGAGCTGCGCGAGGCACTCGCGCGCGTGGCGCGCGTCGAGCCGCGCCGCTGGCTCGCGCCGCTCGCAGGCCCCGTGTGGGGGTACCGCCGCCGCGCGCGGCTCGGTGCCAAGTACGTCTATCGCAAGGAGCGCGTGCTGGTCGGCTTCCGGGAGCGGGCCGCGCCCTACGTGGCCGATCTCGCCGGCTGCGAGGTGCTCGCCAGCCCCGCCGGCGCGCTCATCGCCCCGCTCGCAGCGCTCATCGCCCGCCTCACGATCCGCGAGCAGCTGCCGCAGATCGAGGTCGCGGTGGCGGACAACGGCACGGCGCTGGTGTTGCGCGTGCTCGAGGCGCCAGGCGCCGCCGACCTCGCGCTGCTGCGGGAGTTCGCCGCCAGCCACCGCGTGCGCGTATACCTGCAACCCGCCGGGCTCGCTTCGGTGCGTGCGCTCGATGAGGCGCCGGCGGCGCGGCTCAACTACGCGCTGCCCGAGTTCGACCTGACGCTGGAGTTCCTGCCCACCGACTTCATCCAGGTGAATGGCGCGGTCAATGCGGCGCTGGTGGCGCGGGCGGTCGAGCTGCTCGAGCTCACGCCCGCGGCACGCGTCCTCGACCTCTTCTGCGGCCTCGGCAACTTCACGCTCGCCCTCGCGCGGCGTGCGGGTGCGGCGGTGGGCGTCGAGGGCGAGACGGGGCTGATCGAGCGCGCGCGCGGCAACGCCGTGCTGAATGGGCTCGGCAACGCGGTGTTCCACGTCGCCGATCTCGCCGCGGAGCCGGCCGATGCGGCGCCCTGGCTCAAGGGCGGCTACAGCCACGTGCTGCTCGATCCGCCGCGCACCGGGGCGCGTGCCGTGCTCGGGGCCATCGCGCGCCTCGCACCGGCACGGGTGTTGTATATTTCCTGTCATCCGGGGAGCCTGGCGCGGGACCTCATGGAACTGGTGCACCAACATGGCTTCACGCTCGAGGCGGCGGGCGTCGTCGACATGTTCGCGCACACCGCGCACGTCGAGTCGCTGGCGCTGCTGGTGCGCCCGTGAGCTTAGGTCCCCTCATGATCGATCTCGAGGGCACGGCGCTCAGCTCCGAGGAGCGCGAGCTGCTGCACCACCCCCTCGTCGGCGGCGTGCTGCTCTTCACCCGTAACTACGCCGACCCGGCGCAGCTCGCCGCGCTCGTCGCCGCGATCCACGCGGCGCGAACGCCTGCGCTCATCGTGGCCGTCGACCACGAGGGCGGGCGCGTGCAGCGCTTTCGCGAGGGTTTCTCGCAGCTGCCGCCGGCGCGGCGCATCGGCCATGCCTTCGATGCGGATGCGCGCGGCGGCCTCGCGCTGGCGCGCCAGCTCGGCTGGCTCATGGCCGCCGAGCTGCGCGCGGTGGGGGTCGATATCTCGTTCGCGCCGTGCGTGGATCTCGACCTCGGTGTGAGCGAGGTGATCGGCGATCGCGCCTTTCACGCCAGCCCCGAGGCCGTGGCGCAGCTCGCGGTGGCTTACGTGCACGGCATGCGCGATGCCGGCATGGCGGCCACCGCCAAGCACTTCCCCGGTCACGGCGCGGTGGTGGCCGACTCCCACCAGACGCTGCCGGTCGACCGCAGGGCGCTCGCCGACCTCGGCGGGGACCTCGCCCCTTACCGGCGTCTGATCGCCAACGGGCTGCCGGCCGTCATGGTCGGGCATCTGCTCTTTCCCGCCGTGGATCCGGCCCCCGCGAGCCTGTCGGCGCGCTGGATTCGCGACGTGCTGCGCGGTCAGCTGCGCTTCCAGGGCGTAGTGTTCGCCGACGATCTGTCCATGGGAGGGGCGGCCGCCGCGTACGGGGACGTCGTCGGGCGGGCCCGGCAGGCCCTGGCGGCGGGCTGCGACATGCTTCCGGTGTGCAACAATCGCGCGAGTGTCACTGAGCTTCTCGACCGCCTCGAGGTGCGGGTCCAGCCCGCCTCCAGCCTGCGGCTGGTGCGCCTGCACGGCCGGCTGGCCCCGGAGCGGGCGCAGCTGCTCGCTTCCCCCGAGTGGGCCCGCGCGAGCGCCGCGCTGGCGGCGATCGAGGCCGCTCCACCCCTGACCCTGGTCGCCGGCAGCAACCCATGAACAACTGGTCCAATGAGGCCTGGCGGAGCCTCGTCGAGGGTGCGCCCGAGGGCATCGTGATCTGCGATGCCACGGTGCCGGACTGCCCGGTGGTGTTCGCCAACGCGGCCTTCGCCCAGATGTGCGGTTACCCGGCCGCAGCGCTCCTCGGCAACAACCTGCGCATGCTCCAGGGAACCGATCGCGACCAGGAATCCCGCGGCCGTCTGCACGAGGCGGTGGGCAAGGGCGAGCCGGCGCGGGTGCTGCTGCGCAACTACCGCCCGGACGGCTCGCTCTTCTGGAACGAGACGGTCATCCAGCCGGTGCGCAACGCCGCGGGCGAGCTCACGCATTTCGTCGGCTTTCACCGCGACGCGAGCGAGCGGCTGAAGGGGCCGGAGCGCGCGCCCGCGGGCCTGCCGTCCTGGCTGCGCGAGGACCGTCTTACGGGCCTGTACTCACGCGCCTATCTCGAGGAGCTGCTGCAGCGCGACTGGCAGCTGGCGCAGCGCGATTCGCATGAGATCGGGCTCACGCTGTTCGACATCGACGATCTCGGCGCCTACAACGAGAAGTTCGATCGCGCCGCCGGGGACGCCTGTATCCGGCGCGTGGCACGCGTCATCGGCGCTTCGTACCGCCGCGGGGGCGACCTGGTGGGGCGCTGGGAGGGCGGTACGTTCGTGGTGCTCACGCAGGGCGAGGCGGCAGAGCGCGCCGCGGAGTATGCGCGCATCGTCGCGCAGCGGGTGCGCGAGCTGCTCATGCACCATCCCACCGCAGGCGCGGGCCGCTACGTCACCGTGAGTGCCGGGATCGCGAGCCTGGTGCCGCCGCGCGGGCTGCCGCTCGAGGGACTCTTCAAGGCGTGCCGTGCCGCGATGAAGCGGGCCAAGACCAGCGGCAAGGACGGTATCGCGACCGCCGAGGCCGCCGATTTTCAATAGCTCGGGCTCGGCACATCCCTGTGCCGCCCCTCGCGCGGCGAGCAAAAAGCGCGGTTTTTGCTCGCCGCTCGCCGCCTGCGGCGGCGGGCACATCCATGTGCCAGCACGGCGAACTCATGCCTCGCGGCGGGCCTCGAGGCCCACGGGTGTCTAACGCCCCGGCGCGCGTGGGCCCTGCGCGGGGGTCACGAGCGCGATGACTCCGATGGCCGGAGGATCGTAGTAGTTGCGCTCGTAGAAGCGCACGCGGCGGGTCTCATTCAGCGTAAAGGCCGTTCCGGGAGCGGCTTTCAGCCCGTCGGCCGGGTTCTCCATGGCCCAGGTGAGCGAGAGCCCGAGGTGCAGGAACTGCCCGTGCTCGAGGTACACGTTGCCGGTCAGGCCCGGCACGTCGATGCCGAGCCGCGCGACCGGAAAGCCGGCGCGCGTGCCCCAGGCACTCGCGGTCTGCGACCAGGCGGCATGGGCGACCGGCACGTAGGCGCCGCTCGCGCGCAGGCGGCTCTCGATCTCGTTCAGCTGGTAAGCCGCGGGCGGCAGCAGCGCCACGAAGCGGCCCACCTGCAGCGAGCCGCTCGCGGACTCGTCTCCGGCGATGACGCTGTGCGCGCCCGCTTCCTCGCTCCAGTTCTCGGCGCTGCCCTCGGCGGCGGCGGCGCGGAACACGATGATCTCGACGTTGTAGACGGGACCGGCGCTTTCCTCGGAGGCCGCCGGCAGCACGCCTGCGAGCGCGGCGGCGAACGCGAGCGTCAGGGTGCGCAGCGCGGTGCGAAGCTTCATGGGCGGCATTCTAACCGTCCCGTGGGGCGCGCGCCGCCGGGGCGAGCCGTCCGAGGAGCTCGGCCGCATATTCGAAGCGCGCCGCCTCGGTGGGCAGCGCTCGCGCGATGCGCAGCCTCTGCGAGCCCTCGAGCCGCAGCTCGCGCGCGCTCTTCTGGATGAGGCGCACGAGAGTGGCGGGATCGACCGCGGTGTGCTCCTCGAACAGCACCGAGCCTCCCTGGGGACCTAAGTCGAGCCGGCGCACGCCGAGGCGGCGGGCGGCGAGCTTCAGCTTCGCGATGCGCACCAGGCTCGAGGCCGCGGGCGGCAGCGGGCCGAAACGGTCGTGGATCTCGGCGGTGAGCTCATCGAGCTGCACCTCGTCCTCGGCGGCGGCGATGCGCTTGTAGAGCGAGAGCCGTACGTGCACGTCGGCGACGTACGCTTCCGGCAGGAAGGCCGGCAGGCGCAGCTCCACCTCGGTGGCGGCGGCGAGC
>JAGWMP010000065.1 GCA_028871705.1 Gammaproteobacteria bacterium | reverse complement strand
ACGCCGAAGGTGTCGTACTCGCTCTCGGAGCGCGCCGGGAACGGCGCGAGCCCATGGTGCTGCTTGATGGTGCGCAGCGCGTCGCGGCGGCCGGTCAGCACCTTGTGCGGATAGGCTTGGTGGCCGACGTCCCAGACCAGACGGTCCCGAGGCGTCTCGAAGATATAGTGCAGTGCGACGGTCAACTCGACCGTGCCGAGGCCGGCCGCGAAGTGCCCGCCCATCCGGCTCACGGTGTGGATCAGGTAGCGTCGCAGCTCGTCGGCCACCGCCTCCAGCTCGTTGCGCGGCAGCGCCCGCAGGTCGGCCGGGGAGTCGATGCGCGACAGCAGCGGAAAGTCGTCGGAAATGCTCATGTCGGCGTTAGTTTACATGGCCCGCCGCTCAAACTCGACCGGGCGGGCGCTCAGGCGCGCCGATCGACCACGTACGCGGCCAGCGTGGCGAGAATTTGTGCTCTATCGCCCAGCGCCGAGACCCGTGCGGCGGCCCGGCTCTTGAGGGCCTGCGCGCGCGCCTTGGCCGCATCGAGGCCGAGCGCGCTCGCGTAGGTCGGCTTGTCGCGCGCGGCGTCCGCGCCGGCCCGTTTGCCGAGCCCCTCGGTGCTGCCCTCGACGTCGAGGATGTCGTCCTGGATCTGGAAGGCGAGGCCGATCTCGGCGCCGAAGCGGGCGAGCGCCGCGAGCTCGGCCGCGCCGCTCACCCCGGCGGCGAGTGCGCCGAGCAGTACGCTCGCCTGGATGAGCGCGCCGGTCTTGCGCCGGTGCATGTTCTCGATCGCCGGCACGTCGAGCTTCCTGCCCACGGCCTCCAGATCGACCGCCTGGCCGCCGGCCATGCCGCCGGTGCCGATGGCGCGCGACAGCACCCGGATCATCTCGAGCCGTGCCTCGGGCGTGACGCCGTCGATGGGCTCGTGGGCGAGCACCGCGAAGGCGAGCGCCTGCAGCGCATCGCCCACCAGCACCGCGGTGCCCTCATCGAAGGCGCGATGGCAGGTGGGACGCCCGCGGCGCAGGTCGTCGTCGTCCATCGCCGGCAGGTCGTCGTGCACCAGGCTGTAGACGTGGATCAGCTCGACCGCCGCGGCGGGCGCATCGAGCCGCGCGAGCGGCGCCCCGCAGGCCTGGCCCGTCAGATAGACGAGCGTCGGCCGCAGCCGCTTGCCGGCCCCGAGCGTGCTGTAGCGCATCGCCTCGCGCAGCCGGTCGGTACCCGGATCGGGCAGGCGCAGGAGGTCATCGAGGACGCGCTCGATGCGCGTCTGGCAGGCGCTGATGCGTGCCGCGAACTCGGCGGACGGGGCGGCGGCGTTCAACGGCGTCGCGTCACTCGGCGGCTGTGCCCGCAGGGGGACTGTCCTCATCGGCCGCCGCGAATGGCTGGATCTGCGGCGCGCCGCCGCGCTTGAGGAGGATCTCGACCTTCTGTTGCGCCTCCTGCAGCGAGCTCTGGCACTGCCGGGTGAGTGCCACGCCGCGCTCGAACGCCTTCAGCGCCTCATCGAGCGGCAGGTCGCCATGCTCGAGCCGCTCGACCAGCCCTTCGAGCTCCGCGAGCGCCTGCTCGAATCCTAAGGCTTTGTCGTCGCGCGCCACGTGCGTCTCCCCGGGAACGGATCCTCGGCTGTTCGAGGGCGCGCAACGTTACACAGCGCCGCCGCCGAGGGTCAAACCGCGAAGCGCGGCCTTTCTTGACGTCCCGCGGCGTGCGGCGATAGAGTCGCAGCCCTTCGTTAGACCGAGTCTAAGTGAGGATTGTCATGAATCTCAAAGGCAGCAAGACCGAGAAGAACCTCAAGGACGCTTTTGCCGGGGAGTCGCAGGCCAACCGGCGTTACCTGTACTTCGCCCAGAAGGCCGACGTCGAAGGGTTCAACGACGTCTCGGCGGTGTTCCGCTCGACCGCCGAAGGCGAGACCGGTCACGCGCACGGCCACCTCGAGTACCTCGAGGCGGTGGGCGATCCGGCGACGGGCCTGCCGATCGGGGAGACCAAGCTCAATCTCAAGGCGGCTATCGCCGGGGAGACCCACGAGTACACCGACATGTACCCGGGCATGGCGAAAGCGGCTCGCGAGGAGGGCTTCGGCGAGATCGCCGACTGGTTCGAGACGCTCGCGAAGGCCGAGCGCTCGCATGCCAACCGCTTCCAGAAGGCGCTCGACGGAATCTGACGGGATGTGCGCGCCAGGCCGGCCGCGTCGCGGCGGCCTGGCACGCGCCGCATGAGCAGTTCCACTCCACCGGGCCCGCCCCACGGGGGGCGCGAAGGGAGCCTCGAGGCCCCGACGCGCCACCCGCTCGAGTGGCGCGACCCGAAGTTCTACGACGCGAGCGCGCTCGAGCACGAGCTCGAGCGGGTGTTCGACATCTGCCACGGGTGCCGCCGCTGCTTCAGCCTGTGCAACGCGTTCCCGACGCTCTTCGACCTGGTCGACGCAGCCCCCGGGGGCGAGGTCGCCGGCGTCGACAAGAAGGCTTTCTGGGAGGTCGTCGACCACTGCTACCTGTGCGACATGTGCTTCATGACGAAGTGTCCGTACGTGCCGCCCCATCCCTGGAACGTCGATTTCCCGCACCTGATGCTGCGCGCCAAGGCGCTGCGCGCGCGCGAAGGGGGCCTGAGCGCGCGTGAGCGCGTGCTGGCGGCGACCGATGCGGTCGGCAGGATCGCCGGCATCCCGGTGGTCGTCGAGCTCGTGAACGCGGTGAACGCGAGCGCCCTCGGCCGCGTACTCCTCGAGAAGACGCTCGGCGTCGACCGCGGCGCGCCGGTCCCGCAGTACCACGCACGCACGGCGCGCGCGCGGCTCGCCGCGCTCGGCACCACGAGCGAGCCGAAGTCCGCCGCCGAGGCGCGCGCCACGCCGGAGACGACCGGCCGGGTGGCGCTCTTTACCACCTGTTACGGCAACCGCAACGAGCCTGAGCTCGATGAGGACCTGGTCGCGGTGTTCGGCCACAACGGCATCGAGGTGCGCCTGCTGCCGCGCGAGCGCTGCTGCGGCATGCCGCGGCTCGAGCTCGGCGATCTCGCGGGCGTCGCGAAGCTCAAGGAGGCGAACGTTCCCGAGCTCGCGCAGGCGGTGGCGGCGGGCTTCGACCTGGTGGCGCCCATTCCCTCCTGCGTCCTCATGTTCAAGCAGGAGCTGCCGCTCATGTACCCCGGGGACGAGGCGGTCAGGCAGGTCGCCGAGCACATGTTCGATCCGTTCGAGTACCTGATGCTGCGCCACCGCGCCGGGCTCCTGCGCACCGACTTCGCCCGCACGCTCGGCAAGGTGAGCTATCACGTGGCCTGTCACCTCAGAGTGCAGAACCTCGGGTTGAAGACCCGCGAGGTGCTGCAGCTCGTGCCCGGCACGACGGTCGAGCCGATCGAGCGCTGCTCGGGCCACGACGGCACGTACGGCGTCAAGCAGCGTTTCCGCGCCGCCTCGATGAAGATCGGCCGGCCGGTGATGCAGCGGGTCGAGGGCGCGCACGCCGACCATTACTCGAGCGACTGCCCGATGGCGGGCCGGCAGATCGAGAGCGGACTGAAGGAGCCGCGTGCGCCCGAGCACCCGCTGAGGCTGCTGCGCCTGGCGTACGGCCTGTGAAGCTCAGCCCCGCCGATCTCATGGGCCTCGAGCAGTACGCGCGCGAGCGGGCGGCGTTTCGCGCCCGCGTGCTCGAGCACAAGCGCGCGCGGCAGCTCGCGGTGGGGCCGAACGCCACCTGGAGCTTCGAGGACCGTCTCACCGTGCAGTACCAGGTCCAGGAGATGCTGCGCATCGAGCGCGTCTTCGAACCGGAGGGCATCGCGGAGGAGCTCGCCGCCTACAACCCCCTGATCCCGGACGGCAGCAACTGGAAGGTGACGCTGCTCATCGAGTTCACCGACCCCGAGGAGCGGCGGGTGCAGCTCGCGCTCCTCAGGGGCATCGAGACGCGCTGCTGGGTGGCGGTCGCGGGCCACGCGCGCGTGTTTGCGATCGCGGACGAGGACCTGCCGCGCGAGAACGCCGAGAAGACCTCCGCGGTGCACTTCCTGCGCTTCGAGCTCTCCGCGGCGATGCGCGCGGCGCTCAAGGCCGGTGCGCAGCTCGCCGTCGGCGTGGACCACGAGCACTACCGCCACGCCGTCGATCCGGTGCCGGCGACGGTGCGCGCCGCGCTCGCCGCCGATCTCACCTGACGGCGCGCGGCGACAGGCCGGACACGCTGCGCGCATTTGCTAAGATGCGCGCCGCCGAATGAGTGAGTCCTACACCGCCTCCGACATCGAAGTCCTCTCGGGACTCGAGCCCGTCCGCCGCCGGCCGGGCATGTACACCCACACCCAGCGTCCCAATCATCTCGCGCACGAGGTGATCGACAACAGCGTCGATGAGGCGATCGCCGGCTACTGCAAAGAGATCGACGTCGTCGTCTACAAGGACGGCTCGCTCGAAGTCGCCGACGACGGCCGCGGCATGCCGGTCGACATCCATCCGAAGGAAAAGGTCTCGGGCGCCGAGCTGATCCTCACCCGCCTGCACGCGGGCGGCAAGTTCTCCGACAAGACCTACAAGTTCTCCGGCGGCCTGCACGGCGTCGGGGTCTCGGTGGTGAACGCGCTGTCGAAGCACCTCGAGTGCTGGATCAAGCGCGGCGGCAAGGAATACAACATCAGCTTCAAGGACGGGAAGATCGCCTCGAAGCTCGAGGAGACCGGCACCGTCGGCGCGCGCAACACCGGCACCACCATCCGCTTCTGGCCGGACCCGAAGTTCTTCGACTCCGACAAGTTCTCGGTGCCGCAGTTGAAGCACACGCTCAATGCCAAGGCGGTGCTGTGTCCGGGCCTCAAGGTCACCTTCAGGAACGAGGCCACCGGGGAAAAGGACGAGTGGTTCTACACCGGGGACCTCGGCGCCTACCTCGTCGAGGAGCTCGAGAAGAACGAGCGCATCCCGGCCGAGCCGATCACCGCGACGCGCAGCGACGACAACGATGCGGTCGATTACGCGCTGTGCTGGGCGCCGGACGCGGAAGCTGCCATCGCCGAGAGCTACGTCAACCTCATCCCCACCCCCGAAGGCGGCACCCACGTCAACGGGCTGCGCGCCGGCGTTGCCCAGGCGGTGCGCGAGTTCTGCGAGTTCAGGAACCTCGTGCCCCGCGGCATCAAGCTCACCCCCGAGGACGTGTGGGACAAGGCGAGCTTCGTGCTGTCGATCAAGATCCGCGAGCCGCAGTTCGCCGGCCAGATGAAGGAGCGCTTAGGGAGCCGCGACGCCGCACCGCTGGTCGAGGCGTTCGCGCGCGACTCGCTGGCGCTGTGGCTCAACCGCCATCCGGACGCGGGCGAGCGCATCGCGCAGTTCGCCATCGCCAACGCCCAGGAGCGCGCGCGGGCGGCGCAGAAGGTGGTGCGCAAGCGCATCGCCGGGGGGCCGGCGCTGCCCGGCAAGCTCGCCGATTGCGTGAGCCAGGAGCCCAGGCGCAGCGAGCTCTTCCTGGTGGAGGGCGACTCCGCCGGCGGCTCGGCCAAACAGGCGCGCGACAAGGACTTCCAGGCGATCCTGCCGCTGCGGGGCAAGATCCTCAACACCTGGGAGGTCGATCCCGGACAGCTCGCCGCCAGCGAGGAAGTCCACAACATCAGCGTCGCGCTCGGCGTCGACCCGGGCTCGCCCGACCTCACCGCGCTGCGCTATCACAAGGTCTGCATCCTCGCGGATGCCGACTCCGACGGGCAGCACATCGCGACGCTGCTGTGCGCGCTCTTCCTGCGGCACTTCCGCCCGCTGGTCACCGAGGGCCACGTGTACGTCGCCATGCCGCCCTTGTTCCGCATCGACGCCGGGCGGCAGGTGCTGTACGCGCTCGATGAGGCCGAGCGCGAGCAGCTGCTGAAGAAGATCGAGAAAGAGAGCCCGCGCACCAAGCCGCAGGTCACGCGCTTCAAGGGCTTGGGGGAAATGAACCCGAAGCAGTTGCGCGAGACCACCATCGATCCGCGCACCCGCCGCCTGGTGCAGCTCACCATCGATGCCAGGGACAAGCCCGATCAGCTCATGGACATGCTGCTCGCCAAGAAGCGCGCCGCCGACCGGCGCGAATGGCTCGAAGAGAAGGGCAACCTCGCGCAGGTGCAGGTATGAGCGGGCCGCCGCAGAGCGGGGAGCTCAACTTCGAGGGCGTCGAACGGCAGCCGCTCGCGACCTTCACCGAGAAGGCCTACCTCGATTACTCGATGTACGTGATCCTCGACCGGGCGCTGCCGGCGCTCGGCGACGGACTGAAGCCCGTGCAGCGGCGCATCGTCTACGCCATGAGCGAGCTCGGGCTGTCGGCGCTCGCCAAGCACAAGAAGGCGGCCCTCACGGTCGGCGACGTGCTCGGCAAGTTCCATCCGCACGGCGACACCGCCTGCTACGAGGCGATGGTGCTCATGGCGCAGCCCTTCGCCTACCGCTATCCGCTCATCGACGGGCAGGGCAACTGGGGCTCGCAGGACGATCCGAAGTCCTTCGCCGCCATGCGCTACACCGAGGCCAAGCTCACGCGCTACGCCGAGGTGCTGCTCGCCGAGCTCTCCGACGGCACCGTCGACTGGGTGCCCAACTACGACGGCTCGCGCGAGGAGCCGGCGATCCTGCCGGCGCGGCTGCCGAATCTCATCCTGAACGGCACCACCGGCATCGCGGTGGGCATGGCGACCGACATCCCGCCGCACAACCTGCGCGAGGTCGCCGCCGCCGCCGTGGCGCTGCTCGAGGACCCCGAGGCCACGCTGGCCGCGCTCATGAAGCACGTCAGGGGGCCGGACCTGCCGACCGGAGCGGAGATCATCTCGCCGCGCGCGGACCTCAAGGAGTTCTACGACAAGGGCGTCGGCACCTTCAAGGCGCGCGCCACCTGGGAGATCGAGGAAGGCAACGCCGTCATCACCGCCTTCCCCTACCAGGTGTCGCCGACGCGGGTGATGGAACAGATCGCCGAGCAGATGCGCGCCAGGAAGCTGCCGATGCTCGAGGACCTGCGCGACGAATCCGATCACGACAATCCGACGCGCCTGGTGCTGGTACCGCGCTCGAACCGCGTGGATCTCACCGAGGTCATGAACCACCTGTTCGCCACCACCGATCTCGAGCGCAACTACCGCGTCAACCTCAACATCATCGCGCTCGACGGCCGGCCGCGGGTGATGGGCCTGAAGGAAATTCTCACCGAGTGGCTCGAGTTCCGCACCCGCACCGTCACGCGGCGCCTCGAGCACCGCCTCGGCAAGGTCGGCAGACGGCTGCACATCCTCGACGGCCTCCTCATCGCCTTCCTCAATCTCGACGAGGTGATCCGCATCATCCGCCGCGAGGAGGAGCCGAAGCCGGTGCTGATGAAGCGCTTCAGGCTCTCGGACGAGCAGACCGAGGAGATCCTCAACACGCGGCTGCGCCACCTCGCCAAGCTCGAGGAGATGAAGATCCGCGAGGAGCAGAAGACGCTCGCCGCGGAGCGCGAGGAGCTCGAGGGACTGCTCAAGTCCAGGGCGAAACTCAAGAAGCTCATCGCCGCCGAGATCCGCGCCGATAGCGAAAAGTACGGCGACGAGCGGCGCACGAAGATCATCGAGCGCGAGGCGGCGCAGGCGATCGATGCGACGAGCCTGATCCCGAACGAGCCCGTCACGGTCGTGCTCTCCAGGGGCGGCTGGGTGCGCTCGGCCAAGGGCCACGAGGTCGACGTGGCGACGCTCGCCTACAAGGGCGGCGATGCGTTCCAGGCGCTCTCGCGCGGACGCAGTCTGCAGAGCGCCGTGTTCATCGACAGCACCGGCCGCACCTACACGCTGCCGGCCCACTCGCTCCCCTCGGCGCGCGGCTACGGCGAGCCGCTCTCCGGGCGGCTCGATCCGCCCGACGGCGCCAAGTTCGCCGGCGTCATGATCGGCGAGCCCGAGGATCTGTGGCTGCTCGCGAGCGATGCCGGCTACGGCTTCACCGCGCGCCTCAAGGACCTGATCACCGACCGCCGTGCGGGCAAGACCGTGCTGTCGGTACCCGAGAACGCCCAGGTGCTCGCGCCCGCGCGGGTGAGCTCGGCGGATGCGCTCATCGCGGCGGTGAGCAGCGAAGGCAAGCTCCTCGCCTTCCCCGTGGGCGAGGTGCCGGAGATGCCGCGCGGCAAGGGCCTGAAGCTCTACGACATCCCGGGCAGGAAGGCCCGCGAGCGCAGCGAGCTCATGACCGCGGTGGCGGTGGTGCCGCCCGAGGCGGCGCTGGTGCTGTGGTCGGGCGCGCAAGCCAAAGTGCTCGAGTGGCGCGACCTCAAGGACTACCTCGGGCAGCGCGCCCAGCGCGGCGCGGTGCTCCGGCGCGGCTGGCCGCGCAAGATCGAGCGCATGGAAGCACGGCTGCCGCAGCCCGCAAGCTGACCGCCGCCCTGAGGCTCAGGTGCAGCGGGCAAAAGTCACGCCTTTTGCCCGCGGTCGACGAAGTAATGTCCGGCAAAATCGGCGCAGCCGATTTTGCCCCATGAATCAGCGCCCGGCGCTCAACACCACTTCCTCGGGCTCGTGGACGAAGTAGCCCTGGATGTACTGCACGCCGAGCTGCCAGAGCACCGCCATGGTGTTGGCATCCTCGACGCGCTCGCCGACGGTCTGCACCGAGCGCTTCTGCGCCGCTTCGACCAGCACGCGCACCCGCTGCTGCAGCTGCGGATCGGCGGCCAGCCCCTGGATCACCGCGCCGTCGATCTTGATGAAATCGAGCGGCATGGACTCGAGCATGCCTAAGCTGTCGCGGCCGCCGCCGAAGCTCTCGAGCGCGAAGCGGAAGCGCCGCTCGCGCAGGCCCGCGGCGAGTGCCTTGACCTGCGGGATGTAGGTCGCGGCGCTCTCCTCGGTGACCTGGAAGCACAGGCGCTGCGGCTCCGCCTTGCTGCTGCGCAGGTGGTTGTCGAGCCAGTCGACGAAGCTGTCGTCCTTGACCGTCTCGCGCGAGAGGCGCACGAACAGGCATTCGGGCTTCTTCTGCGCCGCGAACGACAGTGAGGCTCCCACGACCCAGCGGTCGATGTTCTTCATCAGGTCGTTGCGTGCCGCCGCGGCCATGAACTCCGAGGGCAGCACTTCCTTGCCCTGGGTGTCGATCATGCGCACCAGCACGTCGAACATGCCGGGGTCCTCGCCGCGCAGGCTCGCGATCGGCTGCTGCACCAGGCGGAAGCGGTTCTCCATGAGCGCCGCCTTGATGTGCTTGACCCACACCTTGTCGTAGGACATCACCCGGCTCTCGGTGTCGGCGTGGTCGGAGGCGACGCTCTGGTTGCCGCCGCGGGTGCTGCCCTTGCGGCAGGCTTCGAGGGCATCCGCCACCACCGCATCGACGTTGGCGCGTCCCGGCGATACCGTCGACAGTCCCACCGTGCAGGTCACCGACACCGCCTTGTCGCGGATGCGCATGACGTGCTTTTGCACCCGGCCGAGCAGCTGCTCGGCCCAGGCGTTCAGATCGTTCTCGTTGCCGCGCTCGAGCAGCACCACGAACAGCATGCCGCCCAGGCGCCCGGTGAGCTCCTTGGGGCGCACCGTCTCGCGCAGCAGCCGCACGAACTCGCTCACCACTTCCTCGCTCGCGGTCACGCCGATGACGCGCTCGAGGGAGGCGAACTTGTCGACCTTGACCACCGCGAGGCAGCGCACGCCGCCTGTCGGGCGGGTGGCGAGCCGCTCGCCGAGCGCCTGCAGCAGCTCGCGCCGCGGCAGCAGGCCGTAGGAATCGACGCCGCCGGCGCTCGTCTCGACGGCGTGCGTCTCGGCGGGCAGCGCTTCGGTGCGCGGGGCCGAGGGCACCACGAGCCGTACGCACGGCTCGCCCTCGTGCTCGCCGACCGCGAGCGCGATCTCCACGGGCAGGATGCTGCCGTCGGCCGGCAGCGCGTTCGCCCGCAGCGTGTGCTCGCCGCTCCAGCGGCCCTGCAGGCACGCCGCCAGCGCGCCGCGCAGCGCCGGGTGCGAGGATTCCTCGAAGAGATCCATGACCGGCTGCCCGGTGATGCCGTCCTCGACGCCGAACAGCTCGAGCCACGCGGGGTTGGCATCGGTGACGATGCCCTCCTGGACCTGGATGATCGCGTCGTTGGAGCGCTCGAGCACGGTGTCGAGCTGGCTGCGGGCATCCTGCGCGGCGCGCAGCGCCGCATCGAGCGTACGGCGCCCGCGGAAGGTCTCGAGCTCGCGCATCATGACCGCTTGCAGCCGCTCGGGGTGCTCGAGCGAGACCAGATCGCGGGCGCCGAGCCCGAGCGCCCAGGCGATGCGCGCCTCGTCGGCGCCGGCGGCGAGCGCCAGGATCGGTACGGTCGGAGCGAGCTGGTCGCGGATCGCGACGACGGCCTCGAGCTCGGCGTCGTCGGCCATCACGTGCACCAGCAGCTCGGGGTTGATCTGGGTGAGGGCATCCGCGAGGTCGCGCAGGGCCGGGATCCACGTGCAGTGGGCCGGCTCACCAGCGCGCCGCAGCATGCCGTTGATCGCCTCGACGGGATCACGCGTGGCGCTGAGCACGATGAGCGGTACGGCGCTCTGCTCGATCAAGACGGCCTCCCTGGACTCAACAAGCAAAAGCCGCCGGATTCTAGCACCAGGGGGTGAGCCCTCCGGCGTGAGCGACCTCGCGGAAAACGGTCTCCCCGCGGGGTTGGCTGGCGGCTGCGGACCGATGCCGCTATCATACGCGGCCCTTTTTGGGCGCAGCGGCAACATCTTGCCGCCCCTAGCAAATCACGGGATCCGGGAATGGCCAGCTACACCACCAGCGAGATCCGCTCGGGTCTGAAGGTTCTGCTCGACGGCGATCCGTACGCGGTCGTCGAGAACGAGTTCGTCAAGCCCGGCAAGGGCCAGGCGTTCAACCGCATCAAGGTGCGCAACCTCAAGACCGGCCGCACCATCGAGCGCACCTTCAGGTCGGGCGAGTCGCTCGAAGCCGCCGACGTGGTCGACATGGACATGCAGTACCTCTACCAGGATGGCGACTTCTGGCACTTCATGGTCCCGGAGAGCTTCGAGCAGTACACCGCCGGCAAGGCGGCGCTCGGCGATAACGCCCAGTGGCTCAAGGACGGCGTGGTGTGCATCGTGACGCTGTGGAACAACGAGCCGCTGGTCGTCACGCCGCCGCCGCACATCGAGTTGAAGGTGATCGAGACCGATCCGGGGCTGCGCGGCGACACCGCCACCGGCGGCCAGAAGCCGGCCAAGCTCGAGACCGGCGCCGTGGTGCGCGTGCCGCTCTTCATCAACGAGGGCGAAGTGCTGCGCATCGATACGCGTACCGGCGAGTACATCTCGCGCGGCAAGCAGTAAGCGCTGCGCCCGCGCGCAGCGCGCCTCAGGCGCGCGCGACGCGGCGTGTGGCGCTGTGCGCGCGCCACAGGCCATCCCCCGCATAGAGCACCAGCGCCGCCCACAGGAGCGCGAAGCCCGCCGCACGCTGCGCTCCGAAGCTCTCGTGGTAGAAGAGCACGCCGCAGGCGAGCTGCAGGCTGGGTCCGATGTACTGCAGCACGCCCACGGTCGAGTACGGCAGCAGCCGCGCCCCGTAAGCGAACAGAAAGAGCGGCACCGCGGTGAAAATGCCGCTGCCGACGAGCAGCGCCGTGATCGCACCTCCCGCGTGGCCGAAGGCCGCGACCCCGGTCGTCTCGCACCAGATGAGGTAGGCGAGCGCCAGCGGCAGCAGCATGAGCGTCTCGGTCGCGAGCCCGGGGAGCGCCTCGATGCTGATCACCTTGCGCACGAAGCCGTAGAGCGAGAAGGACAGCGCGAGCGCGAAGGCGATCCAGGGCGGACGGCCGGCGGCGACGGTGAGATACACCACCGCCAGCGCGGCGAGCGCGATCGCGGTCCACTGCAGCGCGTTCGGGCGCTCGCGCAGCACCAGCACCCCGAGCAGCACGTTGACCAGCGGATTGATGTAGTAGCCGAGGCTCGACTCGACGATGTGCTGGTGCGTGACGCTCCAGACGTACACCAGCCAGTTGCAGCTGATGAGCAGCGCGGAGGCGGCGAGGCCGGCGAGCAGGCGCGGCCTGAAGAGCGTGGCCGGCAGCCGGCCGAGCTCGCCGCGCGCCGTGAGGACGATCATGAGGAAGACGCACGACCAGGTGATGCGGTGCGCGATGATCTGCACCGCCGGAACGCCGCTCAGGGGGTGCAGATAGACCGGGAACAGCCCCCATATCAGGAATGCGGCGCTGCCCGCCGCGAGTCCCCGGGACGAGAGCCGGGCGGCCGTCATGCTGCGGACAACGCTGCGCGGGCCACGGCTCAGGCGCGCCCGGTGGGGAAGGGCAACACCGCCTCGATGTGCGTCGCCCCGAGCGCGAGCATCAGCGTGCGATCGAAGCCGAGCGCGACCCCGGCGCAGTCGGGGAGTCCGGCCGCGAGCGCCGCGAGCAGCCGCTCATCCGGCGGCCACACGGGCAGCCCCGCGCGGCGCCGCTCCTCGTTGTCGCGCTCGAAGCGCGCGCGCTGCTCGGCCGGCGCGCGCAGCTCCTTGAAGCCGTTGGCGAGCTCGATGCCCTCGCAGTAGAGCTCGAAGCGCAGCGCCGCGCGCGCATCGCGCGGATCGAGCTCGGCGAGCGCCGCCTGGCTCGCCGGGTACCCGTGGACGAAGGTGAGCGCGCCGCCGCCGAGCTGCGGGCCGACGCCGAAGCCCATGAGGAACTCGAGCAGCTCATCGCGGCTGGCGGCCGTTTCCCCCCGCCAGCCGAGGCGCTGCGCCGCCGCGCGCAGCTGCGCGGCGGTCGCGGCGAACGGCTCGAGCCCGAGCGCGCGCTGGAAAGCCTGCCCGTAGCTGACGCGCTCGCCGGCGCGCGCGGCGGCGGCTGGACCGAGGAGCGCGCGCACCAGCGCCTCGACCTCGTCCATGAGGGCCTCGAGCGTCGCGCCGATCCGATACCACTCGATGAGCGTGAACTCCGGGTTGTGCAGCCGCCCGCGCTCGTTGCCGCGCACCACGTGACAGATCTGGTAGATGTCGCCGCTGCCCGCGGCGAGCAGCCGCTTCATCGCGTACTCGGGCGAGGTGTGCAGGAACAGCGGGCCGGCCGGTGGCTCGAGCGCGACGCGCGCGCTCGCGATGTGCAGATCGCTTACCGGGGCGTTGACCACGAGCGGCGTATCGACTTCGAGCACGCCGCGCGCCGCGAAGAATGCGCGTGCGCGCGCCAGCAGTGCCGCGCGTGCGCGCAGCGCCTCGAGCGAGGCGCCCGGGCGCCAGTCGGCGGCCGGGGTCATGCGCCGAGGCGCGCGAGCGGCTGACCCATGCGGATCGCGCTGCCGGGAGCGAGGCCCCCGAGCCAGGCGCTGCGCCCGGGGGGCAACAGCAGGATGACGGTCGAGCCCATGTTGAAGCGGCCCATCTCCGCGCCGCGCGCGAGTTTGAGTCCCGTTTGCACGAAATCGAGCGGCAGATCGGCGCGGCTGCGCGGGGTACGCGGCGTCACCTCCCCGTGCCATACGGTCGACATGCTGCCGACGAACAGCGCCCCGACGAGGATCAGCGCGAAGCTCAACGTGCCGTCGGCGAACACGCAGACCAGGCGCTCGTTGCGGGCGAAGAGTGCGGGCACCTGGCTCGCGGTGGTGGCATTGACGCTGAAGAGCTGGCCCGGCACGTACCACGCGGCCTGCAGCGTGCCGGCGAGCGGCATGTGGATGCGGTGATAGTTGTTGGGTGCGAGGTAGAGCGTCGCGAACGCGCCGCCGCGGAACACCGGCGCCCAGGCCGGGGACGCCTCAGCGA
>JAGWMP010000064.1 GCA_028871705.1 Gammaproteobacteria bacterium | reverse complement strand
GGGCTCATGCTGCCCGTGCCGGAAGATCCGCGGCTCGCACAACGCGAGTCGGAGAGGCGCTTCGGACTGAACGACCTGTTGCTCTACTCGAGCGTCTGCGGCACCGGGCTCGATTGCATTCCGCTCGCGGGGGATACGCCGCTCGAGAGCCTGACGCGCATCATCCGCGACACCGCCGCGCTCGCGGCGAAGTGGCGCAAGGCGCTGTCGGTGCGCGCCCTGCTGGTGCCCGGCAAGCAGGCGGGCGAGTTCGTCCGCTTCGATGATCCGCTGCTCACCGCCTGCCGGGCGCTGCCGATTCCCTAACGCGCCACGAGCGGGGCGCGACGCCGCCGCGCCTCACGCCTGGCCCGCATCCAGTCGAGCAGCCGGCTCCAGCGCTTGCGCCTGGCGGCGGACGCCGGCGCGGAGTCGGTGAAGATGAAAGTCAGTGCCTCGATCTCGCGGGCCTTGTGCGGGGTGGTGTCCATCAGGGTCCCTCCGGCGGAGCGGGTGTTGCCTGATGGAAGAATCGAAAACCGGGCGCAGAACCCGCCACGGCTTTGGCGCGATGGATGCGGCGCCACCAATCGCGCCCGCCGTCGGGCTACATCGCGCTCTTTGCGCTTTCCGGCAGCACGAAGCGGATGAACGAGGAGACGATGTACTTGTCGGCGGAGCGCGGGACTTCGCCGCAGTGCATGTGAGTCCAGAAGGGCGGGAAGAAGAGGGCGTGCCCGGCCTGCGGCTTGAACCTGAGATTCTGGCGATGGAACGCGGTCTCGCCCCCGTCCGCCACGGAGTTGAGGTAGATGATCACGGCGAGCTGCCGGTCCCAGCCGCCGGGTCCCAGGGCGTCGAAGTGCCAGAAGAAGTGGCCCGCGTTCCTCCTGTAGTGCTGGATCTTGTAGCCGGTGCACATGAGCGGCGCGACCTTGAGCGCCGAGCACTGCGCGCTGATGCTCTGCACCACGCCGGTTACGGCGGCGTGCAGCTCCGTGAACACCGGTTGCCACACTCCCTCGGTCTCGATGCCGAGGTCGGTACTCACCTTGACGTCCGCTTCCGGCTGCCGTTCGCCGCCGGCGCTCGCGGTGTGGCCGGCGTGTTTGCGCGGATCGCGCTCGTAGAGCTCGATGATGCGGCGGCACAGATCCTGCGAGATCAGGTCCTGCACGTGAAAGATGGTGTCGCCGCGGAGGAGGATTTCCATAAGCCGTGTAAATGCTAGCCATGCCGCGCGGCGGGATCCGCGGAGCGCTCGTCAGATTGTCATGATTGTC
Organism: Gammaproteobacteria bacterium; assembly: GCA_028871705.1. Taxonomy (GTDB): domain Bacteria; phylum Pseudomonadota; class Gammaproteobacteria; order Steroidobacterales; family Steroidobacteraceae; genus 13-2-20CM-66-19. Next base: position 12,545 of record JAGWMP010000064.1, on the reverse strand, counting down.
CGCTACTAATGCCTCTTTTTCACGGGGCGTGCGTGGACAGGAGGCGCCGCCGCCCCTTATTCGAGCGGCCTGCCGAGCAGCTTCACCAGCGCGTACACGGCTTCGAGGGTCGGCGTCGTGGTCTCGGTCAGGTGCGCGAGCTCGAGCACCGCGCCGAGAAGCGCCTCGGTCTCGAGCGTGCGCCCCGCCTCGAGGTCCTGCAGCATCGAGGTCTTGTGCGCGCCGACGCGCTCGGCCCCTGCGATGCGCCGTTCGATGGGAACGCGAAAGGTGATCGCCAGCCGGTGCGCCACCGCCTGGGCCTCCGTCATCATCGCGGCCGCGAGCTTGCGGGTCGGCGGGAAGCGGCAGATATCGACCAGCGTCGCCCGGGTGAGCGCGCTGATCGGATTGAAGGTGAGGTTGCCCCAGAGCTTGAGCCAGATTTCCGCGCGAATGTTATCGAGCACCGGCGCCTGGAAGCCGGCGGCCGTGAAGCAGTGGGACACGGCGTGCACGCGCGCGCTCGCAGACCCGTCGAGCTCCCCGACCGGAAAGCGGTCGCCTTCGATGTGGCGGATGACGCCCGGCGCCTCGAGCACCGAGGCGGGATAGACCACGCAGCCGATGACGCGGTCCGGCGGAATGCCCCGCAGGCAGGCGCCCGCCGGGTCGACCGCGGCGATGCCGCGGCCCTCGAATGGGCCACCGTGCCGGTGGAAGTACCAGTACGGAATGCCGTTCTGCATGGTGACGACGCAGGTCCCGGGATCGAAGAGCTTCGGGACCTCCGCTACGACCGCACCCACCTGGTGGGCTTTGACCGCGAGGATCACCAGATCCTGGGGGCCCGCGGCGGTGTAGTCGGCGGTCACCTGCACGTCGCGGGCGATGAGCTCGGTGCCGTCGCCGAGCCGCAGCTTCACCCCGTCGCGGCGGATCGCCTCCAGGTTCGCGCCCCGGGCGAGGAAGGTGACGCGCTCGCCGGCGAGCGCCAGCTTGACGCCGACGTAGCCGCCCACGGCTCCCGCACCAACGATCGCAATACGCATCCGACGCCCCCCGGGTCAGGTCACGAGATTCTGCGGCTCACCCCTCACGAACGCCTCGATGTTGTCGATGAGCTGATCGGCGAGGAACTGCATCGCCCCATCGCTCGCCCAGGCTACATGCGGAGTGAGTATGAAATTCGGCAGATGAAGATCGAGCAATGGATTGCCGCTCTTGGGCGGCTCGTTCGTCAGCACGTCGAATCCGGCGCCCGCGATCACCCCGGTGCGCAGCGCCTGCGCGAGCGCCTGCTCGTCCACGAGCCCGCCGCGCGCCGTGTTGATGAGCAGCGCGGTGCGCTTCATCCGGGCGAGCTGCGCGTGTCCGATCATGTTGCGCGTCGCCGGCGTGAGCGGCACGTGCAGCGAGATCACGTCGCTTTCCGCCAGCACCGTGTCGAAAGGGGTGAACGCGACCCCGGGCGCCTTCGGCGGCTCGTGGTCGGCGAACAGTACCCGCATGCCGAAGCCGCGGGCGATGCGCGCGGTTCCCTGGCCGAGCACGCCTTCGCCGACGATGCCGATGGTGGCGCCGTGCAGGTCGCGGATCGGGTGATCGAAGAAGCAGAACTGCTCGACCTGCTGCCAGCGGCCCTGCTCGACGTCTTGCCGGTAGGCGAGGAGATTGCGCCGCAGCGCCGTGATCAGCGCAAAGGTGTGCTCCGGCACGGTGTGCACCGCGTAGTCGCGGATGTTGGCGACCGCGACGCCATGGGCCCTGCAGTAGCCGACGTCGATCACGTCGTAGCCGGTCGCCGCGACGGCGATCAGCCGCAGGTCCGGCAGCTGCTCGAGCGTCGCGGCGCGCAGCGGCACCTTGTTGGTGATCGCGATGCTGGCACCGCGCAACCGCGCCACGGTCTCGTCCGGCCCGGTGACGGCGTGCTCCTGCCAGGCGTGCTCGAAGGCGGGGCTGCGTACCGTCGCCTTGAGGGTCGAGCGATCGAGAAAAACGATGCGCTGCACGTTTCAGCCCTGGATCGAGCCGGTGGAGTGGGATTCGTAGAACTGCTCCTGCTGGCTCACCTTCTTCTTCGGCACCGGATCGTGCGAGCGCCAGTAGTCGGAGGCCGCGGCGACGCCGCTGCCCGGCACGACCTTGATGCCGACGTCGAGCATCGCCATCTCGGCGCCGGCGATAGCGCCCATCAGCATCAGCTCGTTGAGGTCACCGAGGTGCCCGATGCGGAATACCTTGCCCGCCACCCTGGCGAGGCCGGCGCCGAGAGCGAGGTTGTAGCGGCGGAAGGCCACGTCGATGACGTGGGCTCCATTGATGCCCTCGGGCACCACCACGGCGCTCACGGTATCGGAGTACCACTTCGGCTCCCGCGCACAGAGCCCGAGCCGCCAGCCGCGGGTGACGGCCGCGCGCACGCCCTCGGCCAGGTAGTGATGCCGGAAGAAGATCGCCTCGAGTCCTTCCTCGAAGATGATGTTGAGCGACTCGCGCAGTCCGTAGAGCATCGGCAGCGCGGGGGTATAGGGGAAATACCCGGTCGCGTTGGCCTTGATCATGTCGTTGAGGTCGAAGTAGCAGCGCCGCGACTTCGCCGCCGGGATCGCCGCCAGGGCCCGCTGGCTCACCGCGAGGAGCCCCAGGCCCGCCGGCAGCATCAGCCCCTTTTGCGAGCCGCTGACGGCGAGATCGACGCCCCACTCGTCCATGCGGAAATCGATGCTGGCGAGGGAGCTCACGGCGTCGACGAACAGCAGCGCCGGATGTCCCGCGGCATCGAGCGCGCGGCGTACCCCGGCGATGTCGCTGGTGACACCCGTCGCCGTCTCGTTGTGACAGGCCAGCACGCCCTTGATCTCGTGCCGCTTGTCCGCGCGGAGAATCTCCGCATAGCGCTCGAGCGGCACGCCCTCGCCCCACGGGACGTCCAGCACCTCGACCTCGAAGCCGAGACGCTGCGCCATGTCGATCCACAGATGGCTGAATTGTCCGAAGCTCGCCGCGAGGATCCGATCCCCCGGCGACAGGGTGTTGGTCAGCGCCGCTTCCCAGGCGCCGGTGCCGGAGGAGGGGAAGATGAATACCTGTCCGGTGGCCGTCTTGTAGACGCTCTTGAGGTCGTGCAGCACGCTGCGCGAGAGATCGGGGAACCTCGAGGAGCGGTGATCCTCCATCGCCACCAACATCGCGCGCTGCACGCGGTCGGGGACGTTGGTCGGCCCTGGAACGAAGAGGAAGTTTCGGCCCGCGATTCGCCCCGTCATCGGACTCTCCCGCACCGACCCCGCGGTGCCTGCAGCAGTCTAGGTCGTGCCGCTCGAGTTGCCGCAACAATCGGCGCGGCGCTGCTGTATGCCTTCCCGCGCCGGCGCACCCGCCAGGTGCGCACGCGGGCCGCCGCACTGGCTCGATGACACATCATGAGAAACTCATAACCATATGATATATAAACTACTGGAACACTACATGCGCGCATGGGTAGTTCCCACGAGCACGCCACTGGGCGGTCGCCTCGATAAGGGCGGCCCGGGCGCAGCCATTAGAAACTCCTATGGAGAAGCGCAGAAAGATAAGCTTCTGGCGCGTCATTGCGGCACACGGCGCGGCGCGGTGCGCGCACGTTATGGCAAGAGAATCGCGCCGGGCGGCGCGGCGACCGCTTTGCTTGGCGCGGTGTGCCGCGTGAGCTAGCATGCATCCGGCGTGCGACTATCAGTATCTCAAGAACAGCGCGCCGAAGGGACGCACCGCAGACTCCGTCTTACCGAGACGACCGACGGTCGTCCGATCGAAATCCATTTCGACTTCCTCGGCGAGTCTTTCCCCGAGCCGTTCGTGCTCGATGGCTTCGTCAACGCCGTCATCTTCCATGCCATGGGCTCCGGCCAGGACATCCGCGTCGATGGCCGGATGACGCGCGCGGCGCTGCTCAATCTGGCGACGTTCCAGGAAGCCTGGTGCCGCTGGAAGCCCGGCGTCTACAAGCCGGTGCGCATCGAGCCGCAATCGCTCGTCGACGATGCACCGCGGGCCCCCGCCCGCAGCATCGCGGCATTTTCCGGCGGCGCGGATGCGATCTTCACCGCGCTGCGCCACGCGGGCGATGCGTATGCGCTCGATTCGGTGATGCTGGTTCACGGGTTCGATGTGCCGCTCGACCGTCCCGATCAGTTCGGCAAGCTGGTGGAGCGGGTGCGGCCCTTCCTCGACCATCTCGGGCTGCGGCCGCGGATCGTGCGCACCAACATCGCGGAACTGCGCTTCCAGGACTGGCTCGACAGCTTCCTCGCGCAGCTCTCCTCTTGCCTGCACGGCTACGCGCACGAGTTCCGCTTCGGACTGACGGGGGGCGGCGAGCCTTACGACGCGCTCGTGCTGCCGTGGGGCCAGAACCCGTGCACGGACTATCTGCTCTCGGGCGACGGCTTCGCGATCGTGCACGACGGGGCGGCATTCTCGCGGACCGAGAAGATCGCGGCGATCGCCCGCGATCCGATCGCCACCAGGGCGATCAAGGTCTGCTGGGAATCGGCCGACCTGTCGACCAATTGCGGCGTGTGCGAGAAATGCGTGCGCACGCGCCTGAACTTCAAGGCCGTCGGCGTCGATGAGCCGTCGTGCTTCGAGGGTGCGCTCACACCCGAGCAGATCCGCCGCATTCGCTTCAGCAACGACTCGCAGCGCGCAGGATTCCGCTCGATTCTCGCCTACGCCGAAAGTCACGCGCTGCGGGGCGAGTGGCTCGAGGCGATGCGCGACTGCCTGCGCTACGATGAGCAGGGCCTGGTGGGGCGGGCCGTGACCCATCTGACGCGCGGCGACTTCAGGCTGCTTTCGCAAAAGATCCGCCGCAAGCTCTCGAGCTAGCTTCCGGTACGGGGTTTCCCTTACTCCCGGCACCCGGCCAACATGCTATCCAGTTTTGGTATGCAATCCGGTCTGCGGGTGGTGCCCGAACACCTCATTGAGCCGATCCTCGCCGAGGCGAAGACCATCCTCGCCGAGATCGGGGTCGAAGTGCGCGGCGCGCGGCTGCGCGAACGGCTGCTCGATCACGGGCTGCGCCTCGCGCGCACCGCCGACGACGCCGAGCGCGTGCTTTTTCCGCCCGCGGTCGTCGAGCGCGCCATCGCCAGCGCGCCCAAGAGCATCCCCCTCTACGACCGCAATGGCGCCCGCTACACCGAGCTCGGCGGCGACAAGGTGCATTTCGTCCCGGGATCGAGCGGCCTGAACGTGCTCGACCATCGGACCGGGGAGACCCGGCACGCCAACACGCGCGATTTCATCGAGTACGTGCGCGTGGCGGATGGGCTGAAGAATCTCGGCTACCTCGCCACGGCCTTCTCCACCAACGACATCGAGCCGCAGGTCTCGGACGCCTGGCGGCTGTACCTGGTGCTCAGCAACTCGCTCAAGCCCGTGGTCTCCGGCGCTTTCAGCGAGCACGGCGTGCCGCGCATGGCGGCGATGATGCAGCTCTTCCGTCACGACCAGGCCGATCTCATCGCGCGGCCGATGTCGATCTTCACGGTCACCGCGACGGGCTTCTACCGCTACAGCGAGGACTCCTGCCAGAACCTGCTCGATTGCGCCGCCTGCGGCATTCCGGTGGAGATCGTGCCGGTGACGCTCATGGGACTGATCGCGCCGGTGACGCTGGTGGGCGCCACCGTGATGCACGTCGCCGACGTGCTGGCGGGGCTCACCATGGGGCAGATCATCCGCCCCGGTACGCCGATGCTGTTCGGCGGCGCGCCCGCCACCTTTCACATGCGCACTGCCATGTCGCCCATGGCCGCCATCGAGGCGCTGCGCCTCAGCGTCGCGTACGTCGAGGTCGCCAGGCATCTGGGACTGCCGACCCAGGGCTACATGGCGCTGAGCGAGGCGAAGTTTCTCGATGCGCAGGCGGGCGCCGAGACCTTCGCCGGCGCGCTGCTCGCCGCGCTTGCCGGGGTCAACTCGGTTTCCGGTCCGGGGATGCTCGATTACGTGCTGACCTTCAGCCTCGGGAAGCTGGTATTCGACGACGAGTTATGCGGGCAGGCACTGCACTTCTGCCGCGAGTTCGCGGTGAAGGACGATCTGCCGACCGTGGAGCTGGTGAGGCACCTGCTGCGCGACAAGCATCTGCTCACCGCCCCACATACGCTCGCGCACTGGCCGCGGGAGTTGTATCTGCCATCGGGTGTCGTCGATCGCCTGAGTCGCGAGACCTGGTTGCAGGAGGGCGGCCAGAACCTCGAGCAGCGCGTGCGCGCCGAGGTCGAGCGGCGCCTGGCGGCCTACGTCTCGCCGCCGCTCGATGCGGCCGCCGAGACCGAGATGCTGCGCCTGGTGAAGGAGGGGATGACTGCGGGGCAGGCGCTGCCCGCGACGCTGCCGCCGGTTGAGTCGGCAGGAGAGGCTGCGGCACCGGCTCGCGCCGGACGGCGCTCGCGGCGCCCGCCGCGCGGCTGAGGATCGGGCGGCAGCGGCGCGCGCGTGTAGACTCGCGCGGTGCCGCTCCCGCTCTACAGCCTGTCCGAAGCCGCACAGCTGGTGCGCCGGGGAGAGATCTCGCCGGTCGATCTCACGCAGGACTGCCTCGAGCGCATCGGCCAGCTCGACCCCGCTCTCAACGCTTTCATTACCGTGACGGCCGAGTCGGCGCTCGCGAGCGCGCGCAGCGCGCAAGAAGAGATCAGCCGCGGCCGCTGGCGGGGCCCGCTGCACGGGATTCCGCTGGCGCTCAAGGACCTGTTCGATACCGCCGGGGTGCGCACCACGGCCGGGAGTGCGCTGTTCGCCACGCGCGTGCCGCAGCAGGACGCCGAGGTGGTCCGTCGCCTCAAGGCCGCCGGTGCGGTGCTCCTCGGCAAGCTCAACATGCACGAGTTCGCCTTCGGCGGCAGCTCGGTATTCAGTCATTTCGGGCCGGTGCGCAATCCCTGGAACCCGCTCTACAGCGCCGGCGGCTCATCCGGCGGCTCGGCGGCGGCGGTGGCGGCGCGGCTGTGCTATGCGGCGCTCGGCACCGACACCGGCGGCTCGATCCGCGAGCCGGCGGCCTACTGCGGAATCGTCGGGCTCAAGCCGACGCATGGGCGCGTCAGCGCGAGCGGCGTGGTCCCGCTGGCGTGGTCTCTCGATCACGTCGGCCCGATGACGCGCACGGTGGGCGATGCGGCGCTGGTGCTGCAGGCGATCGCCGGCTACGACCCGCAGGATCCGGCGAGCACTCCCGATCCCGTACCGGACTACTCGGCGGACCTCGAAGCAGAAACGGCCGCGCTGCGCCTCGGCATTCCCCGCGATTACTTCTACGAGAATCTGCATCCCGACATCGCGGCGGCCATGGAGGCGGCGCTCGCGGTGCTCGCCCGGCTGACGCGCACGCAGCGCGACGTGCCGCCGCTCGCCGCGGATACGGGTTACGCCTCGATCATGGAACCCTATGTCGCGGTGTTTTCTGCCGAGGCGTGTGAGTTCCACCGGGACTACGTGGCGCAGAGCCCGCAGCTGTACCAGGCGGCGACCCTCAAGCGCCTGCGCGCCGCGGCGGAGGTGTCCGGGTATCTGCAGAGCCGGCGCCGCCTCGATCAGGCGCGCCACGCGGCGGCGCGTTGCTTCGAGGACCTCGATCTGCTCATCACCCCGACGGTCGCCGTTCCGCCGTTCGCGCTCGGCGAGCTCGGCGACCCGGATGGCGCGCGGCCGCTCGAGCTGCGCATGCTGCGCAATACGCGGCCGTTCAACATGCTGGGATTGCCTACCATCTCCGTACCCTGCGGCTTCACGGCGCAGGGTCTGCCGATCGGACTGCAGATCAGCGGTCCGCCGGGAGGCGAGGCGGCGGTGCTGCGGCTGGCACGCGCCTACGAGCGCGTCAGCGCCCTGGACTCGAGTCCGCCGTGCGCGCGCGCCGCTGCGCCTGACTGACTACCACGGCAGCTCCTCGCCGTCGTAGTTGAGAGCGTGCGCCGCCATCTCGGGAGTCAGCAGTCCGATCAGCTTCACCACCGCCGTCGCGCTCTGCAGCGGTGCGAGGAGCGAGGCGGGCGGCGGCGCACCATGGCGCCACTCGCGGTTCATTTGCGTGTCCACCGGCCCGGGGGAGATCAGCGCGACAATGACACCGCGGGCGCGCACCTCGTTCTGCAGCAGCCGCATGCTCATGTTGGAAGCGGCCTTGCTCATCCGGTAGAAATAGTTGTCGTGTGCCTCGACCGCGGCGGCCAGCGAGCCCGCGCGGCTGGTGAGCGTGACGATCTTCTTCTGGCGGCTGGCGGCGAGGTTGTCGAGGAACGCCTGCGACACGCGCAGCGGCGCATACGTGTTGACCCGCATCACGTCCTCGAAGGTCTTCTGATCGAAGTTCCCGAGCTGCTGCGCCTGCGGGTCGCCGAGGATTCCGGCGTTGTTGATGAGCAGGTCGATCGGCTGACCGCGGTACTTCGCAGCCAGGGCATCGAGGGCCGCGGTATCGGTGACGTCGAGCCGCTCGAGCGCGACCGCCGGATGGCGCACGGCCAGCGCCTTGAGCTCATCCGCATGCTCGGGGTCGCGGCAGGTCGCCAGCACGCGCCATCCCTGCTCGGCGAGCACGGTGGAGAGCGCAAGTCCGATGCCGCGATTGGCGCCGGTGATAAGTGCCACCGGCTGGCCCGGAGTTGCCGCTGCGGCGCTCAGGGTGGCGATGAGGGCGAGTACCGTGGAAATCAGCGTCGAGGTTTTCACGACTTGGAACGCCGCCGCAGAGGTTGGTACGGGAAAGACTACACTCATTGACCGTGGATTTTCCGTCAAGCGGAGATTTGACGGCCCCTGCGAGGCTCGGTCGGCTACGGACTACCCGGGGATTCGCCGCGGTGCTCGGTCCGGGCGGCCCTGAACACTTCGCGCGCCGCGCCGAGATTCATGGCGAAGATGCCGAGGCCCACGACCAGGTCCGGCCACCGCGAAGCACTCACAGCCGTCAGCCCACCCGCCGCGATGATGGCGATGTTCGCGATTACATCGTTGCGCGCCGACAGAAACGCTGCTTTGGTCAGACTCCCGTGGGCGTGTCGCACGTCGGCGAGGACCCAGGCGCAAGCGAAATTGACGGCAAGCGCTCCGAGTCCGGTGATGCTCAGGGGGAGGGGTGGGGGTACGTGACCCACGCGCCACGCACCCCAGGCGGTCCAGAGCGTGGCAAGCCCCGGCAAGAGCAGAATGAGTGCGAGCGCGGTACCGAGTCGCGCCCGTGCCCGGAGTGTCCAGCCGAGCCCGAACAGAATCAGCCCGTTGACAGCCGCATCTTCCAGGAAGTCGATCGAGTCCGCGAACAGGGACACCGAGCCGATGGAAGTGGCTACCGCAAACTCAACGCCGAAGTACGCCAGATTGGCGACAGCAACCGCGCGAACCACGCGCTCTACTGGCCAGCCATTGCACCGCTGACTGTGCGCCGAGGTCGCTCCGATTATGGGCCGTCGCGATGAGATCGGCGGGGCCGCCGAACCAGAGACTGCTCGAGGCCTTCTACGACGCGCGGCCAATCAAGATCTCACTCACCTATCAGGGCGGCGCGACGGAGGCGCTGGAGGCTCGCGGCTGGGTGGACCGAAAATTTGTGGTAGCGGGGGCAGGATTCCTCAATATCCGCAAGAGGCGGGCGCTACGCCGCGCGGCGTGAACTCAGCGGTGCCGGCACACGCGAACGCCGCCGCCTTCGGGCGGCGTTTTCGTGTTGAGGGCCGGGGAGTCACGAGGCGCGCGCCGGGTCGAAGTCTGTGTAATAGGCTCGCCGCTCGCGCACCGAGTCCGCCCACGGCAGGCCGTAGTCGAGAGCCACGAGCCGCCCGTCGAGCAACCCGCAGTCCTCGGGCTTCCACTCGCAGGTGATGTCGGGATAGTGATCCGGCTTTGCCCGCTCGATCTCCTCGGCGGTGGGGCCCGTCGACGCTCGTGGCATGACCACGACCAGGCCGAACGGGTCGGCCAGCAGCACCGGGCACAGGCACTCCCACTTCGCGAACTTCAGCCGCCACACGCGCCACATCTCGCGCTCCCATCGGTTGCACCGCATGCCGAGCAGCGGGTGGCGGAGGCGAGGCATCTTCACGGCGACCGAGCCCAGGAGGAGCACGCGACGGAAGGCCCCGCGCGGCATCAGGGTCTGCGGCACGCCGTGCACAGAAACACGAGCTGGCCCAGGAAGGACAGGAGCCACACCGAGCCCAGGGGATCGTCGCGGAGCACGCGGTAGCAGTAGCCGAACCGGCGCCCGCCGACCGCGCGCTGCTCGCCTTCGAGGGCGGAGGCGATGATGTTGGCGAAGAAGGGCCTGTCGTAGGTGGGCGCGCTGTTCACCAGATTCTGGTCGGCGGCCGTGATGAGGTAGTCGCTCGGGATCCGGCGGCCCGTCTCGTGGAAGAACAGGCCCCGCACGATGCGCTGCAGTACCCGCTCCAGCCGCGCCCTATCTACCGGGAGCGCCCATGCGGGCTGAAGAACGGGGCTGCCGCCGAGTGGTGCATAGGTCCGAGTCTTTCGGCCGATCATCCGCTTGATCGGGCCCGCGAACTGCTTTCGGGCGAGGGAGCGCGTCATCGCAGCCCGCGGCGCGGCGAGTTCGGGCATGTCGACGTGCAGGGTTGCGGACACGAGCACGTCGCGGAGCAGCTCGTCATCGCGGGCAAACTTGTCGTTGCATCGCCAGCAGCTAGGAACGGCGATGAGTTCCGACAGCGGCACGTCGGTGAACAGGCACCGCGGCGGGACGTGATCCTCAGTGGGGCGATCCGAGGACCCGCAATAAACGCACGTTGGCGGGGGTGCTTCGGTGCCTTCGGGCAATGTCACACGGCGAGTGTCCACGCAAACGATGCTACCACCCTGCAGCGTTGACTCACGCCTATGGGTTACCCAACCGATACGCGGCTGGGCGCACTCGCTGATAGATCATTGAACCGCGAGTAATTTCCAGCGCCGACGGTAGCGGTAAAGAAACCCTATTTTTACAGCCTTTTCCGCGATACGCTGCTGCCAAAGCCGGAGTCAGAGGGGGCAAAAAAATGGCTGATATCGTCCCGTTCCGCGGCGCCGGTGGTGGTGGCCGCGTGCCGCCGTCCGATGGCGACGACGGCTTCTCTGCGACGTACGACGCGATGGCCGACGAGATCGACTCGCTCCGGTGCGTGTGCAGCGTCCTGTCGAGCCGCATATCGAGCAGTACAGTCCTCCTTAACGACAACGAGATGCTCGCCGCGCTCGGCCTGCTGACTCGCGCCACAGAGCGGATCGACAAGCTGCACACCGAATTCGAGGAGCAGCATCTGCGCCGGCTCAAGGCTGGCGCACGGCCCTGACGCGCTCTCCGAGCGGTGTCCCGCAGTAGGCGCTGTCGCTCACCGGAACACCGGAGTCCCGCCCTGCTTGCGGACCAGCAGATTGAGCGCGTCTTTAAGGTCGTCAATGTTGGCCGTGAACATGTTGCCGCTGGTGCGACCCGGCAGCGTGATGTTGACCGGCGCCGGACTCCCGGCCGCGCCGCCGGCGGAACCGCCCGCGAGCGACTGACGCAATCCCTGGGCGAAGGGAACGGGGAGCACGGCCTCACCCTTGTGAATCCGCGCCGTCATATCGCTCGGCACGTTCATGGTGCCGGTATCGAGAGAGGCGAGACCCTCGTAGGCAGCGACAGCGGCGTAGGCGGCAGACGCAGCGAACGGGGCCAGCACCCAGCCGACGACCGGAATGGATGACACGGAGGCGTACGTACCAGAGAAGGCTTTCGCGGCGTCTGCGAGCACGGTCTGTCCGCCGATCAATGCTCTTGCAGTCTTCGACTCAGCGGCAGCCGCGGCTTCCGCGGACTGTCTGGTGGTGAGGCCGGTGATCGTCGCGGAGGTCTGCGCTGCCTGGCTAGCTACCGTCGCGGTCGTAGTCTGATTCGAAAACAGCAGGTGGTAGAGATAGCCGCCCTGCTCGAGCGCGTTCTTTTGCGTCTCCTCGTTCTTCGCGAGCAACAGCCTCGTCGTCATGGCCTTTAGGTCGTTTTGAATCTCTTTGGTCGCGAGCTGCAGGCCGATTTGTTCCAAAGATTGCGCGAGGCTGCGCCGCTTGCCAATCAGGTCGCTCACCATCGTGCCTTCGGCGCTTTCGATCTCAGCCACCGCGCCCTTCCAGGCGGTCGCCTGGGCCTTTGCCTGGCGCGCAGCATCCATTGAGCTTTGACGATCGAGCTCCGCGAGGTCTAGCACCTCCTTGGCCTTCAACTGACGAATTTGGTTATACACCCGCTCGTATTCCGCCGGTGACTGCTTGAGCGCCGCCAGCTCGGCATTCAGAGCTTGCAGATTGAGCTGGAACTCCGCGTCGGTGAGCTGCCGGAGCGTTTCGAGCTTCTGAGAAGCCGACACGCGGCCCGCCTCGACCTCCTCATCGAGGGCCTGTTTTTTCGCTTCGATGTTCATGCGCGCGATCGCGATCTCTGTGTCCGCGTCCGAGCGGCGAATCGCCTGCTCCTGTGCAAGAGTCTCGCGAGTTATCGACGAAAGGGTTTGATTGAGCTGCCGCTGCACCTCGAC
>JAGWMP010000324.1 GCA_028871705.1 Gammaproteobacteria bacterium | reverse complement strand
GCCCTTGCGCACCCGCGCCGGCGCGGGCGCCGCCGCGAGCGAGTCGGCGAGACGCTGCGTCACCGCATCGACCGCGCCTTCGGCGTCGATGACGCGCAGGATGCCGCGCTTGCGATAGAACTGCATCAGCGGGCGGGTCTTCTCCGCGTACACCCGCAGCCGCTCGGCGACCGTCGTCTCGTTGTCGTCGGCGCGCTGCATCAGGCGGTGCGGCGCGCCGGTCCTCGGGCAGATGGCCGCCGCGCCGCTCGGCGGGGGCGAGGTCAGCACGTTGAACACCCGGCCGCAATCGGCGCAGCTGCGCCGGCCGGAGATGCGCCGCACCAGCTCATCGTTCGCGACCTCGAACTGCACCACCGCATCGAGCGGCTGCCCGAGCTCGGCCAGCAGCCCGTCGAGGGCCGCGGCCTGCACCAGGTTGCGCGGGAAGCCGTCGAGGATGAACCCGGCGCGCGCGTCGGGCTCGGCGAGGCGCTCGCGGATCATGCCGAGCACCAGCGCATCGTCGACCAGCCGGCCGCTCTCCATGGCCGCCTTGGCCTGAAGACCGAGCGGCGTACCGCGCGCCACGGCGGCGCGCAGCAGGTCCCCGGTGGAGATCTGCGGGATGCCGCTACGCTCGGCCAGGCGATGTGCCTGGGTGCCTTTACCGGAACCGGGAGCCCCCAACAGGACGATGCGCATGTTTGTTTCAGTGCGAGAGCGCTGCGCTTGTCAGCACGCGAGGCAGCCACGTTACCGAGCGCTCCCCGCCCAAGTCAAACACGCCGCCCGGGCGCTGCGGCCTGCGGTATTCTTGCCGCCATCATGAAGAAGATCGTCCGTGCCAACGCCTTCTATGCGCAGTCCGGCGGCGTCTCCGCCGTCATCAACGCCTCGGCCTGCGGCGTCATCGAGACCGCGATGCGCTCGAAGCACATCGGCAAGGTGTACGCCGGGCGCCACGGCATCATCGGCGCGCTCACCGAGGATCTCATCGACTGCGACCGCGAGAGCGCCGCCACCATCCGCGCGCTCAGGTACACGCCGGCCGGCGCCTTCGGCTCGGCGCGCTTCAAGCTGAAGGGCCTCGAGCAGAACCGCAGCGAGTATGAGCGGCTGATCGAGGTGTTCCGCGCGCACGATATCCGCTACTTCTTCTATAACGGCGGCAACGACTCGATGGACACCGCCCTCAAGGTGTCGCAGCTCGGCGCCGCGCTCGGCTATCCCATCACCTGCGTCGGCGTGCCGAAGACCGTCGATAACGACCTGCCGCACACCGACTGCTGCCCGGGCTTCGGCTCGGTGGCCAAGTACATCGCCGTCTCGACGCGCGAAGCGGCGCTCGACGTCGCCTCGATGGCGCGCACTTCGACCAAGGTGTTCGTGTTCGAGGTGATGGGGCGCCACGCCGGCTGGATCGCCGCCGCCGGCGGGCTCGCCGGCCGCGGGCTCGATGAGCCGCCGCACGTGATCCTCTTTCCCGAGGTGCCCTTCGACGGGCGCCGCTTCCTCGACCGCGTCAAGCAATCCGTGACCGACTACGGCTACTGCGTGATCGTGGTCTCCGAGGGCGCCGCCTACGAGGACGGCAAGTTCCTCGCCGATGCCGGCACCCGCGATGCCTTCGGCCATACGCAACTCGGCGGCGTCGCTCCGGTGGTCGCCAACATGGTGCGCGAGGCGCACGGCTACAAGTACCACTGGGCGGTCGCCGACTACCTGCAGCGCTCCGCGCGCCACATTGCCTCCAAAGTCGACGTCGAGCAGGCCTATGCGGTCGGCAAGGCGGCGGTGGAGCTCGCCGTGAAGGGCGTGAACGCCGTGATGCCGACCATCGTGCGCAAGTCCGGCAAGCCCTACCGCTGGGCCATCGGTCACGTGCCGCTCGCCGAGGTCGCCAATAAGGAAAAGAAGCTCCCCAGGGAGTACCTGCGCGAGGACGGCTTCGGGATCAGCGAGGCCTGCCGGCGCTACCTCGAGCCGCTGGTGGCGGGCGAGGCCTACCCCCCCTACCGCAACGGCTTGCCGGACTACGTGCGTATCCGCGGCATCCCGGTCAAGCGCAAGCTCGGCGACTTCAAGATCTGACCGTGCTGCGCTGCGACGCAGGGCCGCGCCGCAGCCGTCGCCGACCCCCGCCGTGCTATAGTTCGCGGCCTTTTTTGGGGGAGGTTTCTCGATGGATCTCAGCATGTGGCTGTGGCTTGCGATCGGCGCCGGCGTACTGGCCGTTCTCTACGGCGTGTTCTCGACGGCGGCAATCCTGCGCCTGCCCGCGGGCAATGCCCGCATGCAGGAGATCGCCGCGGCCATCCAGGCCGGCGCCAAGGCGTATCTCAACCGCCAGTACAGCACGATCCTCATCGTCGGCCTCGTCCTGCTGGTCCTCATCGGCTTCTCGCGCCTCGGCTGGGCGCCCGCCGGGGGCTTTGCGATCGGTGCGGTGCTCTCGGGCCTCACCGGCTATATCGGCATGAACATCTCGGTGCGCGCCAAC
>JAGWMP010000323.1 GCA_028871705.1 Gammaproteobacteria bacterium | reverse complement strand
CATCGACGACAACGCGTCGATCCACGACGACTACCGTAAGATCCTCGCGGGCCAGGAGGCCGGCAAAGTCTCGAGCGCCGAGGCGGCGCTGTTCGGCGAGCAGCGCCCGACCTTCGAGCGTCCGACCTTCGATGTCGACTCGGCGATGCAGGGGCGCGACGGCGTCGAGCTGGCGCGCGAGGCGCTCGCCGAGGGACGCCCCTACTCGGTCGCCTTCGTCGACATGCGCATGCCCCCGGGCTGGGACGGCCTCGAGACCATCGAGCACCTGTGGGGCATCGACCCGGACATCCAGGTGGTGGTGTGCTCCGCCTACACCGACTACGACTGGCTCGAGCTGCTCTCGCGCCTCGGCCACTCCGACAAGCTGATCGTCGTCAAGAAGCCCTTCGAGCCGATCGAGATCCTGCAGTGCGCCAGCGCGCTCAGCCGCAAGTGGGCCAATGCGCGCGCGCTCAAGCAGCACGTCGAGAGCCTCGAGCTGGTGGTGACCGACCGCACCCGCGGGCTCGAGGCCGCCAACCGCAAACTCCGGCACCTCGCCTCGCACGATGCCCTCACGGGGCTGCCCAACCGCCTGCTGCTCGATGACCGCATCACGCAGACCATCGCCCAGTCGGACCGGCAGTCGCACGAGTTCGCGCTGCTGGTCATCGACCTCGACCGCTTCAAGATCATCAACGATTCGCTCGGCCACCGCGCCGGCGATGAGCTGCTGCGCGAGGTGGCGCAGCGCCTGAAGACCGCGGTGCGCTCGGTCGACACCACCGCGCGCCTCGGCGGCGATGAGTTCGTGATCCTGCTCGGTCCGCCGATCACGCAATCCGAGGCACTCGCGGTCGCACGGCGCGTCATCCAGCTCATGGAGCCCTCGATGCGCCTGCTCGGCATCGACGTGCACATCTCCCCGAGCATCGGCATGGCGTTCTATCCCCGCGACGGCCGCACCGTCGATACGCTGCTGGCGCATGCGGATGCCGCCATGTACAGCGCCAAGGAGCGCGGCCGCAACAACGTCCAGTGCTATGCCGAGGGCATGAGCGCGGGGACCCAGGAACGGGTACGGCTCGAGAGCGAGCTGCACGCGGCGCTGCACGGCGGCCAGTTCGAGCTGCATTACCAGCCCAAGGTCGACACCTCGACCGGCCGCATCAACAGCGCCGAGGCGCTGATCCGCTGGCGCCACCCCGAGCGGGGCCTGCTGCCGCCCGCCGATTTCATCGGCATTGCGGACGACTGCGGACTGCTCGATGACATCGGCGAGTGGGTGCTGCACGAGGCCTGCCGCCAGGCCAAGGCGTGGCAGGATGCGGGGCTGCCGCGGCTGCGCGTGGCGGTGAACCTCGCGCCCTCGCAGTTCCGTCTCAACAACCTGATCGACCAGATCCGCCGCGCGATCGATGCGGCTCAGCTCGATCCGCAGCTGCTCGAGGTCGAGCTCACCGAGAGCGCGGTGATGAGCGATGCCGAGGAGTCGATCCTGATCCTCGAGGCCATCAGCAGCATGGGCGTGCTGGTCTCGGTCGATGACTTCGGCACCGGCTACTCGAGCATGAGCTACCTGCGCCGCTTCCCGATCGACAAGCTCAAGATCGACCGCTGCTTCGTCGAGGAAATGACGCGCCGCTCCGAAGACGCCTCGATCGTGCGGGCCATCATCTCGCTCGCGCACAGCCTGCACCTCAAGGTCATCGCCGAGGGCGTCGAGACCTCCGAGCAGCTCTCCCTGCTCGCGGACCTGGGCTGCGACCAGTACCAGGGCTTTTATTTCAGTCCGGCGCTGAGTGCTGACAAGTTCGTGGCGCTGGTGAGGCAGTCACAGGCCAACCAGCCGCCGCGCGAGGAAGACGAGACCGAGCGCACGCAGAGCAAGCTGGCGGCCCTCGGCCGCGCACGCCGCTGAGGGCGTAGCCCCCGCGCCGGCGCCCGCCGCCTGCCGCCGCGGCGCCCTCCCCCGCGCCACCCCCCCGAAACGCCGCTTCCGGCACCCCCGGAACCCCGGAGGCTTCCTTGCCGGCCGGCACGTGTGGAATACTGCCGCGGCTCGCGTTTCTTGGTTCGGGTACGAATAACGATAACTTAAGCACTCGAAGGAGCGCCTCATGGCCGCGACCAATTTGCCTGCCGAATCCGGGATCGACACGGCCCACCGCCGCGTCATCTTTGCCTCGAGCCTCGGCACGGTGTTCGAGTGGTACGACTTCTACCTGTACGGCTCGCTCGCCGCGATCATGACCAAGCAGTTCTTCAGCGGCGTGAATGAGACCACGGGTTTCATCTTCGCGCTGCTGGCCTTTGCCGCCGGCTTCTTCGTGCGTCCGTTCGGTGCGCTGGTGTTCGGGCGCCTCGGCGACATGGTCGGCCGCAAGTACACCTTCCTGATCACCATCGTGATCATGGGCATGGGCACCTTCCTCATCGGGGTGCTGCCGAGCTACTCATCGGCGGGCGTGCTGGCTCCGATGCTGCTGATCGCATTGCGCCT
>JAGWMP010000063.1 GCA_028871705.1 Gammaproteobacteria bacterium | reverse complement strand
GCCGTGCGCACCCGGGCTCCACGGTCCGAGCGCCCAGAGCGTCGCGGTCACCACCGCGAGCAGCGCCGCCACCCCGGCGGCGGCGGCCCATGGCAGCCAGAACGCCGCGAAGGCGCGCCCGAACACCTCGGCCGCGGCGCGCCGGATGAGGGCGCCGGTGACGCGGTGGCGATCGAGCGAGTAGGCGCCGAGCAGCGCCCGGTCGCAGATGACGTTGATGATGCGCGGCACGCCGCGCGACAGGCGGTACACCTCGCGCAGCGCCCAGGGAGTCAGGACGTCGGTGGTGGCGCCCGCGACGCGCAGGCGATGGCGCACGTAGGCGGTGGTCTCCTCGCGCGACAGCGGGTCGAGGTGATAGCGCCCGGTGATGCGCTGCGCCAGCTGGCGCAGCTCGTTGCGCGCGAGCAGCTCGCGCAGCTCCGGCTGGCCGATGAGGATGATCTGCAGGAGCTTCTGCGTGTTGGTCTCGAGGTTGGTGAGGAGGCGCACCTGCTCGAGCACCTCGGGGGAGAGGTTCTGCGCCTCGTCCACCACCAGCACGACGCGCCGGCCGGCGGCGTGCGCGCGCAGCAGGTGGCCGGAGAGCACGTCCACCAGGTCCTTGAGACTCGCGCGCGAGGCGGCGGGCACGTCGATCCCGAGCTCCTCGCAGATCGTCAGCAGGAACTCGGGCGCGGTCATGCGCGGGTTGAGGATGAGCGCGATCTCGGCATCCTTCGGCGCCTGCGCCAGCAGCGAGCGCACGATGGTGGTCTTGCCGGTGCCGACCTCGCCCGTGAGCTGCACGAAGCCGCCGGCCTCGTTGATGCCGTACAAGAGATGCGCGAGCGCCTCCGCGTGGCGCTCGCTCAGGTAGAGATAGCGCGGATCCGGGGTGATCGCGAACGGCTTCTCGTTGAGGCCGAAGAACTTGAGATACATGGGTTCCGGATGCTACCCGATCGCGCTGCCGCGCCGCAGCGCCCGGGCCCCGAAGCGGGCGCGCGCCTCATCGAGCGTCGCATCGAGGCGGCCGGTGCGGCGCACTTCCTCGAAGAGTCCGAGCTGCGCGGCGGGCTTGAGCTCCGTCAGGACCACGCCCAGCAGCCGAAGTTTCGCGCCGGCGTGCGACTCGAGCCAGCGCCCGAGGAGCTCCGCGGCGACGCCGGCGACCACGCGGCTGGCGCAGGTCTCGGGCGTAATGGAGCGCTGGCGGGTGAAGGTCACGAAGTCGTGGCGGCGGATCTTGACGCCGATGCAGCCGCTCACGAGCCCGCGTGCGCGCAGCCGCTCGCACGCCGTGTCCGCGAGCCGCGCCAGCTGCGCCTGCAGGGTGCGCGGATCGCCGAGGTCCGTCTCGAAGGTGTCCTCGGCGGACAACGACTTCTCCTCGAGATCCGGCTCCACGCGGCACTCGTCGACGCCCGCGGCGCGCTCGCGCACCCACGCGGCGTAGCGGCCGAACAGCGGCCACAGCACCGCATCGGGCGCGCTGCGCAACTGCGCGAAGGTATGGATCCCGGCGGCTTCGACGCGCTCGCCGGTCTTGCGTCCGAGACCGGGCAGGCGGCGCACCGAGAGCGGATCGAGCACCGCGCGCACGCGCTCGGGCGCGACCACCGAGAGCCCGTCGGGTTTGTCCAGATCGGAGGCGATCTTGGCGACGAGCTTATTGGGCGCGACGCCCACCGAGGCGGTGAGTCCCGTGAGCGCGCGGATGCGCTCCTTGATGCGGCGCGCGATGGCAACCGCGCCGCCCATCAACTCCTGGCTCGCGGTCACGTCCAGAAACGCCTCATCGAGCGAGAGCCCCTCGACGAGCGGCGTGATCTCGTGAAACACGCCGAACACCGTGCGCGAGACCTCCTGGTAACGCGCCATGCGCGGCCGCACGCACACCGCGTGCGGACAGAGCCTGAGCGCCGTGCCCATCGGCATCGCCGAGCGCACGCCGAAGGTGCGCACTTCGTAGCTGGCCGCGGCCACCACGCCGCGGCCGCCCGCCCAGCCGACGATCACCGGTTTGCCGGCGAGCGTCGGGTCGTCGTGCTGCTCCACGGACGCGTAGAAGGCGTCCATGTCGACGTGCAGGACGGCGCGGCTCATGGGCGCATCCGCAGGATCAGGGCGCGACGGTGATGGTGATCTTCTTCGACATCACCGGCGGATTGTGCGGCACGTGGTTACGGTCGGCGAGCAGGAGCTGCAGCGTGTGCTTGCCCGGAGCGAGTGTGACCAGGGCCTCCGTCTGCCCCTTGCCGAAGTGCACGATCTTGTCGGTGGCGGGGAGCGGCGCCGCGAGGTCGGCGGGCGGATCGCTGTCGATGAGCAGGTGGTGGTGCCCGGTGTTGTCGAACTGCACGCCGGCGGGGGCGATGCCCATGCCCTTCAGGCCGAACTGCACGCGCACCGGG
Source organism: Gammaproteobacteria bacterium (assembly GCA_028871705.1). Taxonomy (GTDB): domain Bacteria; phylum Pseudomonadota; class Gammaproteobacteria; order Steroidobacterales; family Steroidobacteraceae; genus 13-2-20CM-66-19. The sequence continues at coordinate 11,476 of JAGWMP010000063.1, read as the reverse complement.
CTCTTCACGGTGGCGCCGTTCTTCGGGCTGATGATGTAGGCCTCGGCCCCGGGCGGTGAGGGGGTACGCTCCTGGGCGAAGGCGAGGGGTGTGGCGAGCAGCAGCACAGCGGCGATCAGGCTACGCATGGGGGACTCCTTGTGTCTCAATCCAGGGTGAGGGCACTGAAGGCGAAGTTGAGCACGAACATGACGATGGCGAACACGAAGTAGAGGAACCCGAGCGCCGCCAGCTTGGTGGCGGTGAGCGCGCGCCCCTGGCCGTAGACGGTGCGCATCGAGCGGTACATGTACCAGACGAGGTAGAGGAACACCGCGAAGTCCATCCAGCCGGAGAGCCACGGTAGCAGCGCGCTCACGCCCCAGGCGAGCGGCAGCACCAGGAACACGCATGCATGGTTGTGCACGAGCAGCAGCAGGTGCTCGACGTAGTAGTGCCGTGGCCGCCAGTAGAACAGCATCATCAGGCCCGCGAGCAGCGGCAGGAACAGGAACATGGCGCGCGGCAGGTTGTGGCGCATCGCCGCGACGAAGGAGCGGGCGCCGTCGCCGCGGATCCTGAGGCAGGCCTTCTGCAGCGCCGGGTTGAGCGGTCCGCCGATGCTGATCATGCCGCACTCGCGCGCGTTGCGCTGCGCGACCGACTCGCCGGGCCGCGCCTTGTCGCCGGGGATGTCGCCCGCCTGTTCGAGCGGCACGACGCGCGCCGCCCTGGGCACGCCGCCCGCGCCGGTGCTCAGCTGCAGTACCTGCGGCCGGCTCCAGGAGGCGACCAGGAAGAACGCGACCGACAGCACCAGGTAGAGCCGCACCGGCGGCAGGTAACGCGCACGGCGGCCGCTCAGGAACTCGTGGGTGAGGAAGCCCGGCCTGGTGAGGAGCGCGCCGAGCGTGCTCCACAACCGCGAGTCGGCGTGCGTCACGTCCTCGAAAGCCACCATGAGGAAGTGCCCGAGCGTATGCATCGGCGCCTCGAGCCGCTGACCGCAGTTGCCGCAATAGCGGCCCGGCACGCTGGCGCCGCAGTTGTCGCAAACCGCGGCGGCGAGCGCGCCGGCTGCGGCGGCCGTCGTGGCCGCGGCGGTGTTCGCCGCACGTGGCACGGCAGCGGGCACGGCCGCCGCCGGCGCGGCGTCAGGCGCTGCTTCGGGCAGTGCGGCGCCCACGGGCGTGCTCATGCGACCCGGGGCCGCGATGCGCCGGAGGACTCCGCGGCCTCGAGCGGCTGCGCCCGGGTGCCGAGCTCCTCGGAGGCGAAGTCATCGACGTTGATGAGCTCGAGGGTCTTCCTGTCGTAGTCGCGCAGCGCCGCCGCCTCGGTCTCGGAGACGATCTGCGCGGCGAGCGCCTGCTGGATCTGCCCCGGCAGATCGAGCGCGGTCACGCGGCCGGTCTTCACGCCCTCGACGCGGATGCGCTTGAGCAGCGGCTCGAGCTTCTCGGCGAGCAGCAGCGCCTCCTGCAGCAGTCCGAGCGGGTTACGCGGCTCGAGCGTCCAGTAGATCCCCTCACACAGCCGCTCGCGCGTCACGGTGGCGGCGGTCACGAGCGCGGCGACGCGATGGCCGAGGCGGTCGTCGGGCGCGGAGTAGACCAGGCCGCGCGGGAAGATGAGGCCGCGCATGATGCCGGCCAGCAGGCGGTTGGGGAAGTTGCGCAGGAAGCCGTGCAGCTGCTCCTGTGCGTGGTAGAGGAGGTTGCGGCAGGCCCACTCGACCACGGGCAGCTCCTCCTCGTTGCGCCCGCGATTCTCGTAGTGCTTGAGCACCATGGAGGCGAGGTACATCGCGGAGAGCACGTCGCCGAGCCGCGCCGAGAGTCCCTCCTTCTTCTTCAGGTACCCCCCGAGCGTCAGCATCGCCACGTCCACCGCGAAGGCGAACGAGGCGCTGAAGCGCACGATGTGCTGGTAGTAGCGCGCGGTCCCGCCCGTCACCGGCGCGCGCGTGAAGCGCGCGTGGGTGAGCGCCATGAGGAAGGAGCGCACGGCGTTGGAGATGGTGAAGCCGATGTGCGCGAACAGCGCCTTGTCGAACTCGTCGACGCCGGCGGCCCGGTCGGGATTGCGCGCCGCGGTCATCTCGCGCAGCACGAACGGATGGCAGCGGATGGCGCCCTGGCCGAAGATGATGAGGTTGCGGGTGAGGAGATTCGCGCCCTCGACGGTGATGGCAACCGGCGTGACCTCGTAGCCGCGCGCGAGGTAGTTCTTCGGTCCGAGCATGATGCCCTTGCCGCCATGCACGTCCATGGCGTCGTTGGCGACCTGCCGGCCCATCTCGGTGACGTGGTACTTGAGCATCGCCGAGGGCACCGAGGGCTTCTCGCCGCCGTCGATCGCACCCGCGGTGACCGAGCGCCCCGCGTCCATGGTGTAGGTGAGGCCCACCATGCGGGCGATCACCGCCTCGACACCCTCGAAGCGCCCGACCGGGGTGTTGAACTGGGTGCGGATGCGCGCATAGGCGCCGGTGGCCCACACGCCCGCCTTGGAAGCCCCGGTGGTGTTGGAGGGCAGCGAGATGCAGCGGCCGACCGAGAGCTGCTCGACCAGCATGCGCCAGCCGCTGCCCGCCATGGCGGGGCCGCCGATGATGAAGTCGAGCGGCACGAACACGTCGTGTCCCTGGATCGGGCCGTTCTGGAACGGCACGTTGAGCGGAAAGTGCCGCCGGCCGATGGTGATGCCGGGCGTGTGGCGCGGGACGAGCGCGACCGTGATGCCGACGTCCACCTTGCCGCCCATGAGCTTGTCCGGATCGAAGAGGCGGAAGGCGAGCCCGATGACGGTGGCGATCGGTGCGAGCGTGATGTAGCGCTTGGAGAAGTTGAGCCGGATGCCGGTGATCTGCGACCCCTGCCACATGCCGCGGCACACGATGCCGGTGTCGGGAATGGCGGCGGCGTCGGAGCCGGCGCGCGGACCGGTGAGGGCGAAGCACGGCACCTCATCGCCGCGCGCGAGCCGCGGCAGGTAGTAGTTCTTCTGCTCCTCGGTGCCGTAGTGATTGAGCAGCTCCGCGGGACCCAGCGAATTCGGTACCGCGGCATTGGAGGCGGCGGTCGGACTCCTGCTCGAGATCTTGGCGAGCACGCACGAGTGCGCGTAGGCGGAGAACTCCATGCCGCCGTACTTCTTCGGAATGATCATCGCGAAGAAGCCGCGCGTCTTGAGCATCTCCCAGGCCTCGGGCGGGAGGTCGGCGCGCTCGTGGGTGATGTTCCACTCATCGAGCATGCGGCACAGCTCCTCGCACGGGCCGTCGAGGAAGGCCTGCTCCTCCGCGGACAATTTCGGCGGCCGGGCGTTGAGGAGCTTCGGCCAGTCGGGCGCGCCGGTGAAGAGCTCGCCATCCCACCATACCGTGCCGGCCTCGAGCGCCTCCTTCTCGGTCTGCGACATCGTGGGCAGGAGCTTGAGATACGCGCCGAGGAACGGGCGCGTGATGAGCGCCTTGCGCAGGGTGCGCACGTTGAGGAGCCACAGGCCCGCCAGCAGCACCCACAGCAGCCCCTTCCACAGGCCCGCCGGCGCGCCCGCGGTGGTGTAGAGCGCGAGCAGCACGGTGAAGGTGACCGTGAAGGCGAGCAGCGAGAGGCGCCGGTAGGCGAGGAACAGCACCGCGGCGACGAACGCCAGGGTGATGACGCCCCCCACCTGCGTCAGCGCGTAGGCGGCGGCGAGGACCACGAGCAGGGAGACGACCGCACCCAACATGGCGATTCCTTTCAACCGAGCAGGTTCTTCACTCCGTCGCGTTCCTCGAGCAGCTCGCGATGAGTCGCATCCATGCGCTGGCGGCTGAAGTCATCGATCGCGAGACCCGGCACGATGCGGTAGTCGCCGTTCGTGACCGTGACCGGATAGGAATAGATGACGCCCGCGGGAATGCCGTAGCTGCCGTCGGAGGGCACCGCCATGCTGACCCAGTCGTCCTTGGCCGTGCCGTGCACCCAGGTGTGGATGTGATCGATCGCGGCCGAGGCGGCCGAGGCGGCCGAGGAGGCGCCGCGCGCCTTGATGACCGCGGCGCCGCGCTGCTGCACCGTCGGGATGAAGGTCTCCTCGATCCACTTGCGCTCGAGGAGCGCCGGCGCGCTCTTGCCGCCGACGAGCGCGTGATTGAGGTCGGGGTACTGCGTGGCGGAGTGATTGCCCCAAATGGTCATGCGGCGGATGTCGGTGACGTGCGTGCCGGTCTTGTCGGCGAGCTGCGCGAGGGCACGGTTGTGATCGAGGCGCGTCATGGCGGTGAAGTTGCGCGGATTCAGATCGCGCGCATTGTGCTGCGCGATGAGCGAGTTGGTGTTGGCGGGGTTGCCCACCACCAGCACGCGCACGTTGCGGTCGGCCACCGCGTTGAGCGCCTTGCCCTGCGCGGAGAAGATCTGCGCGTTGGCGAGCAGCAGGTCCTTGCGCTCCATCCCCGGCCCGCGCGGGCGCGCGCCGACCAGCATCGCCACCTGGCAGTCGCGGAAGGCGATCGTTGCATCGTCGGTCGCGACGGCCTTCTCGAGTGTTGGAAAGGCGCAGTCGGCGAGCTCCATCAGCACGCCCGCGAGCGCCGGCAGCGCCGGGGTGATCTCGAGGAGGTGCAGCCGCACGCGTGTGTCGGGGCCGAGGAGCGCGCCCGAAGCGGCGCGGAAAGCGAGCGCATAGCCGATCTGGCCGGCGGCACCGGTGATCGCGACATTCACAGCGGGTTTCATGGGGTGGTTTTTCCGGCCAACGTGGGAAGGCCGGAAATTCTAGCCTGTGCGCTTAGCGGAGCCCGCAAAAACGGCGCTCCCCGCCCCGCCCCTGCGTCGCCGGGCCCGGGACGCGGGCCCCTGAAGCCCCCCTTTTGTCCCCTCCCGGAGCTGCCCAAGGTCATCTACGGAAATAGCTTGACACTCAAGTGGTGTACTAGTAGAGTACAACACCAAGGAAGGCGACCTGCATGGTGCAGGGAGCCGAAGAGAGAAAGCCAAAGAGGAGATGACCATGAACGCCGTTGCAACCCTGTATCGGAACCTGACCTGCGCCGCCGCCGCCGCCGTGATCTGTGTGGTGTGCAGCATGGCCTTCGTCGAGTCGACCGCCGTAGCCCCGGGAATGCAGCCCGAGATGAACACGGTGGCCCACGTGACCGCGCCGTCCTGGTTCGGCAAGCCCGAGCCGGCCGTTTTGGTAGATTAGTTCGCTAGCCTCCCGAAACAGTACTTTGTCCGCGAACACGCCAGCGACCGCCATCATGGATCCACAGTGGGACAACAGCCTGCCGATCTACCGGCAACTGCGGGACCGCGTAGTCGCCATGATCCTGGAGGGCGTATTGAAGGAAGGCGACCCGCTGCCCTCGGTGCGCAACGTCGCCGCCGACTTTCGCCTGAACCCGCTGACGGTGCTCAAGGGCTACCAGCAGCTGGTCGACGAGCAGCTGGTCGAGAAACGCCGGGGCCGCGGCATGTACGTGAGCCTGGGGGCGCGCAAGGCGCTGATGAAGGATGAGCGGCAGCGCTTCCTCGAGGACGAGTGGCCGAAGGTCTACCAGACCATTCAGCGTCTCGGACTCTCGGGCGAAGAGCTGCTCGCGGCCGGCAAGGCGGCGCCCGCCGCACCTTTCCCGGCGACGCCCGCCAAAGGGGATCAAGATGACAGCGGTAATTGAAGCGCGCGGACTCGCGAAGTCCTACGGCGCGACCCGCGCACTGGATGCGGTGAGCTTCAGCGTCGAGCCGGGACGCATCGTCGGCCTCATCGGGCCGAACGGTGCCGGCAAGACCACCGCGCTGAAAGCGATACTCGGGCTCACCTCCTTCGACGGCGAGCTCTCCGTGCTCGGGCTCGACCCGCGCTCGCAGCGCGATGCGCTGATGCGCGATGTCTGTTTCATCGCCGACGTGGCCGTACTGCCGCGCTGGCTCAAGGTGGCGCAGGCGCTCGAGCTGGTCGCCCACGTGCACCCGCGCTTCGACCGCAGCGTGGCCGAGGGCTTCCTCGCCAGGACCGACATCAAGCGCGCGAGCCGCGTCGGCCAGCTCTCCAAGGGCATGGTGACGCAGCTGCACCTGGCGCTGATCCTGGCGATCGATGCGCGCGTGCTGGTGCTCGATGAGCCGACGCTCGGCCTCGACCTGCTCTACCGGCGCCAGTTCTACGACACGCTGCTCAACGATTATTTCGACAAGGAGCGCACGATCCTCATCACCACCCACCAGGTGGAAGAAGTCGAGCAGCTCTTCACCGACGTGATTTTCATCAACCACGGCCGTTTTGCCCTCAACTCCTCGGTCGAGGAGCTCGGCGCGCGCTACCAGCAGCTCACCGTGACGGGCGAGCAGGCCGCGCGCGCCCGGGAGCTCAAGCCCTTCTATGAGCGCGAGATCTTCGGCCGCGTGGCGATGTTCTTCGAGGGCCGCACGGCGGCCGAGCTCGGCCCTCTCGGCGAGCTGCGCACGCCGTCGATCGCGGATCTGTTCGTGGCCAAGATGCAGGGAGTGTCCGCCGCATGAACAGCCACGCCGCCCAATTCGGGACCCGCCGCGCCCGCCCCGCCGGGATCTGGGAGCGCTGCGCGCACTGGCTGGCGCCGCTGCTCGCCGGGGGAGTGTTCCTGCTCGCCACCTACCTCATGGCCGCCAACTGCGGGGCCCCGCTTATATGAACGCCGACGCCGCAACCGCCGCACCCGCAACCGCGCCCGCACTGCTGCGCCGCGCTGGCCCGCTCGACACCCTGCTCGCGCTCGTGCGCCGCGAGCTCTGGGAGCATCGGGCGCTGTGGATCGCGCCGCTGGCGGTGGAGGGGCTGCTGGCGCTGTCGCTGCTCTTCGGCCGCATCAACATGGACCTCCCGGAGGGCATGCTCGCCGCACCGCAGAGAATCGCGGCCCTGACCATCCTGCAATGGGCGCTGGCGCAGCCGGTGTTCCTCGTCACCAGCATCGTGGCCGCTTTCTACCTGCTCGACTGCCTGTTCGCGGAGCGCAAGGACCGCAGCATCCTCTTCTGGAAGTCGCTGCCGCTGTCGGATGGCCTGACGGTGGCCTCGAAGTTCCTGGTCGCCGCCGTGGTCGCTCCCGTCGGGACGTTGCTGCTCGCCGCCGCCGCCGATCTGCTGTTCACCGCGATCCTGATGATCCGCGTCCCCGGTACGCTCAGCTGGAGCACTTACGAGTGGCTGCGCACCGAGCTCGTGCTGCTCCTCGAGGTGATCCTCGGCGTGCTCTGGTATGCGCCGGTCGCCGCCGCGCTGCTGCTCTTTTCCGCGTGGATACGCCGCGCCCCGATCCTGTGGGCCTCGCTCGTGCCGGTGGTGGCGCCGATCGTCGAGCGGGTGGCTCTCGGTACGCATTACATCTGGGACTTCGAGCGCTACCGGATGAACGGCATCTGGCACAAGCTCATCGCCGGACCCGATCTGTTCGGCGACTGGCATCACCTGCCTCCGGTGGGCGTGGTGCTCGGGCGGTTGAACCTCGGCGGCGCCTTCAGCGACGCCGACCTGTGGCTCGGAGTGGCCGCGGCGGCCGCGATGCTCTACGCCGCCGCGCGCATCCGCCGCTACCGCGACGATAGCTGACACCCGGAGGGTTCGCGGCCGGGAGCGAATCGCGCTTATGATCGCAGCTTCGCACGGGCGAGGCCGCGAGTGTCAGCACCGGATTCCAACACATCCGCCGTCACCTCCGCCGTCGGGGTGCGCCGCTCCGCGCGGGGGCTCGAGCTCGCGCTGACGGGCGAGTGGAGCGTGCGCGAGGCCGCATCTCTGGAAGCGGCCCTCGCCGCCGTCGACGTGGCCTCGGTGCCCGTGATCCACATCGCCACCGCCGGCATCGCCGCGCTCGATCTCTCGGGCGCCTGGGTGCTGCGCGCCTTCGTGCAGCGCGCGCGCCGCGCCGGCGCCGAGATCGTCTTCACGGATACACCGCCCGATGCGCTGCGCCTGGTGGAGGAGACGCTGGCGGCCGGCGCCGCCGCCCCCGCCGCCCCCGCCCCGCGCACCGGCCCCGAGGAGCCGGGCGGGCGGGCCCTGATCGCCATCGGCCGCTACGCGGTGCGCACCGGCCACGACCTGCTCTCCGGCAGCGCCTTCTTCGGTCATGCGCTGGTGACCTTCGGTGCGAGCCTCGTGCATCCACGGCGCCTGCGGCCGACCTCGGTGGTGCGCCACGTCTACGACACCGGCATCACCGCCATGCCGATCGTGGCGCTGATCGCCTTTCTGATCAGCGTCATCATCGCCTACATGAGCGCCCAGCAGCTGCGCGGGCTTGGCGCGGACATCTACGTCGTCGACCTGGTCGCCATCGGCGTGCTGCGCGAGCTCGGCGTGCTGCTGACGGCGGTCATCGTCGCCGGCCGCTCCGGCAGCGCCTTCGCCGCCGAGCTCGGCTCGATGAAGCTCAACCAGGAGGTCGACGCGCTGATCGCGACCGGGGTCGACCCCTATGAAATGCTGGTGGTGCCGCGGGTGCTCGGGCTGGTGATCGCGTTGCCGCTGCTCACCATCATCGCCGATCTCATCGGGCTTTCGGGCGGGGCGCTCCTGTGCCGCTACCTCCTCGACATGCCGCTCACCCAGTACATCAACCGCGTCAATTACGCGCTCTCCCCGACGACCTTCTGGGTCGGCATCTTCAAGGCGCCGGTGTTCGCGCTGCTCATCGCCATGGCCGGCTGCTACCGCGGCATGCAGGTGCGCGGCTCGGCGCGCGAGCTCGGCCACCTGGTGACGGTGGCGGTGGTGCAGGCGATCTTCCTGGTGATCCTGGTGGACGCGCTGTTCGCGATGCTGTTCATGCGGATGGACATCTGATGGCGCCGGTGGTCGAGGTGCGCGGTCTCGTGAACCGCTTCGGCCGGCAGGTGGTGCACGACGGCCTCGACATGCGGGTCGAGGCCGACGAGGTGTTCGGCATCGTCGGCGGCTCGGGGTCCGGCAAGTCGGTGCTGCTGCGCACGATCCTCGGCCTGCAGCGCCCGAGCGCCGGTACGGTGCTCATCCACGGCAAGGACATCACACGGCTCTCCGAGGCGGAGCTGCGGCCCATCAAGGCCGGCTACGGCGTCGCCTTCCAGGCGGGGGCGCTCTACTCGGGGCTCACGGTGCTGCAGAACGTGCAACTGCCGATGATCGAGTACCTCGCGCTCCCGGCGGATGCGCTCGAGGGCCTGGCGCGCCTCAAGATCCGCCTGGTGGGATTGCCGGAGGAGGCGGCCGGCAAGTACCCCGCGGAGCTCTCCGGCGGCATGGTGAAGCGCGCCGCGGTGGCGCGGGCCCTGGCGCTCGATCCGGCGCTGCTGTTCCTCGATGAGCCGACTTCCGGTCTCGATCCGGTGAGCGCGGCCGCCTTCGACGACCTGGTGCTGTACCTGCAGCAGCACCTCAGGCTCACCATCGTCATGATCACCCACGATCTGGACAGCATCTTCCGTACCTGCAATCGTGTCGGGGTGATCGTGGACAAGCGCATGGAATCCGACAGCCTCGAGCGCATCGTCGAGCACCCCAACCCCTGGATCCAGGCCTATTTCCACGGCGAGCGGGCGCGCGCGCGCCTCGCGGCAATCGAGGGAGCCGGCCATGGAGCGTGAGGCCAACTACGCCGCGGTGGGCGCGTTCGTGCTGCTGGTGACGCTCGCGGGGGCGCTGTTCGTCTACTGGTACTCCGACACGCGCGAGCACCGCGACTTCAAGCGCTACGAGATCTACTTCACCGGCAGCGTCAGCGGACTCGAGAAGGGCGCGGCGGTGCGCTACCTCGGCGTGCCGGTCGGGCGGGTGCAGGACCTGCGCATCGATCCGCGCGACTCGAGCCGTGCCCAGGTGACCGTCGACGTCGACACCAACACGCCGATCTCCGAGCACAGCGTGGCGGAGCTGCAGCTGCAGGGGGTGACGGGGCTTCTGTACATCGATTTGAGCGAGGACCGCACCGGCACGCGTGCCGGGCCACAGGTCGCCTCGCAGCGTTACCCGGTGATCCGCTCGGCCCCGTCGCGCTTCGACGTGTTCCTGTCCGGGCTCCCGGAGGTGCTGGCGGCGGTCGGCAACCTCGTCGACCGTGCGAGCCGCCTCCTGAGCGACGACAACATCGCCGCGGTCACCGCCGCCGTCGGCAACCTCGACAAGGCATCCGGCAACCTGCCGCGCACCGTCCACGACCTGAACGCCCTCATCGCCGAGCTGCACGGCGCGGGCTCCGAGCTCGCCTCCACCGCCGGCATCGCCCACGGCATGCTCGCCACCGTCGACCCGGAGGTACGCGCCGCCGGGTTGCGGCTGCGTACCATCGCCGACAACCTCGCGGATGCGAGCGTCCAGCTCGACCGGGCGATCGCCGAGAACCGTCAGGACGTGCGCGCCTTCACCCGCGAAGGGCTGCCGGAGATCGAGCGTTTCGTGCGCGAGGGGCGCGCCGCGGCGCACGACATCCGCGAGCTTTCCAACAGCCTGCGCGAGAACCCGGCGCAGCTCATTTACCAGCCGCCCGAGCGCGGCGTGGAGATTCCGCGATGAGGACGGCGCCGCTCGCACCGCAGCAGTGCAGACTGGCCGCCGCGCTCGCGCTCGGCACGGCGCTCGCCGCCGGCTGCACCAATCTCTTCCACAGCGACGCCAAGCCCGAGCAGACCTATGTGCTGCGCGCCCCGGGATCACCGGCAACGGTGCCGGCGGCGGACGCCACGGCCGCGGCCAGCGCGGCGCCGCTCGCGGACCTCGGCGCCATCCAGGTGCTGCATCCGGTCGCCGCTCCCGGCCTCGACGGCCCGCACATCATCCTGGTACAGGCCGATCACCGCATGAACTTCTACGTCGGCAGCCGCTGGCCGGCGCCGCTCCCGGACATGGTCGAGGCGCTCGCGGCGCAGACGCTGCGCGCCGCCGGCGAGTGGCAGTCGGTACAGGATTCCGCGAGCGCCTTCCCGCCCGAGTACGTGCTGCAGATCTCGGTGCGCCGCTTCGAGGCCGACTACACCGCCGGCGGCGCGCCGCAGGTCGAGGTGGTGCTCGACTGCACGCTCGGCGCGCGCCAGGGGCGCGAGCTCGTCGCGACTTTCGTGGCCGCGGGGAGCGCCCCGGCCGCGAGCGACCACATGCGCGAGGTGGTGGCGGCCTTCGAGCGCGCCAGCGGTACCGCGCTCGCCTCGCTCGAGTCGCAGACCGCCGCCGCCGCACGTGCTTACGCGGCGCACGCCGGGGCGGCGCACTGAGGCGATGAGCGCGCGAGCCGCACTCGCCGGCGGCCGCCGGCGAGCGTTAGCGGCGCGCTACGCCGAGCGCGGTGCCGCGGCTTCCTCGCTCCGGCGCAGCAGGTGGGCGAAGGCGATGCTGCCGGCGGCCTGGCGGGTGAGGAGCGCGAGGAGCTCGGCGGCCGTGCACGGCTCGCCGAACAGGCGCCCCTGCGCATAGAGACAGGCGTTGCTGCGCAGGAACTCGAGCTGCGCGCGCGACTCGACGCCCTCGGCGATCACTTCCATGCCGAGCGAGC
>JAGWMP010000322.1 GCA_028871705.1 Gammaproteobacteria bacterium | reverse complement strand
AACGCATGGCATCCACCGGCGGTATGCTGCCGGAGCAGGTGTGGGACGCGCCGCCGGTGCCCGCGCGCGGCCTCGCGCCCGGCCGCCCGACGGGCGGCGCCATGCCGCTCGCCTGGGCCCATGCCGAGTACGTGAAGCTCGTGATGTCCCGCGCCCTGAAACGGCCCATCGATCGCCCCGAGAGCGTCTGGGAGCGCTATCGCGGCATACGGCCGGCACTCACCCGCGTGATGTGGTGCGAGCATGCGCCGGCCGGGGAGTTGCCACAGGGCTGCGCGCTCACCCTCGCGCTGCGCGAGCCCGGCACCTTCCGCTGGGGGCTCGACGGCTGGCAGGACGTGCGCGAGCAGGAGGCCACGGCGAGCGTGCTCGGCCTGCACCTCCTCGAGATCGACACGGCGCACCTCGCCGCCGGGCGGCGCATCGATCTCACCTTCCGGCACGCCGCCGGCGATGCCTGGGTCGGGCGGGATTTCGCGATCGGCGTCACCGCGCCCGTGGGCGGATCGTAGGCCGCGCGCCGATGCCGTTCACGCTGGCGCATCCAGCCGCGGTACTGCCGCTGCGCTACCTGAGGTTCCTGCGGACGGCGCCGCTGTTCATCGGGGCGATCGTGCCCGACGTCCCGTACTTCGTGCCCTTCGGCAGCATCCGGGTGCCGATGACCAAGCTCTACACGCACACGCCGACGGGCTCCTGGAGCATCGACCTGCCGCTCGGCATGGCGCTGCTGGCGTGCACGCTGCTGTTGCGCGAGCCGCTCACGGTGCTGCTGCCCGCGCGCGCACGCTGGCTGTGTCTCAACGCCCTCGAGCCGTTCCGGCGGCGCGTCACGGAGTGGCTGCTCGCCCCGCTCGCGATCCTGCTCGGCGTGTGGTCGCACCTGCTATGGGACTCGTTCACGCACCCCGAAGGCTGGGGAGTGCGCCGTTTCCCGCTGCTCGATGAGCGGGTGACGATCGGCGGGTATACGGGCGAGATCTCCCACATCCTGCAGTACCTGAGCTCGGCGCTCGGACTGGCGCTCGTGGGCGTGTGGTATGCACGGCTGCGCGTGCCGGCGGGCGCGGCCGCCGCCGACGACGCACGGCGCGCGCACGCGGGTCCCGCGCTCTTCCTGATCGCGGGCGCGGCGGCGCTCATCGGCGGCGTCGAGGCCGTGAGGTACTACACGCATTTCGAGGCCACCTACGGCACGCTCGAGGTTCTGCTGACGCGCGGCCTCGCCTGGTTCGCGCTGCTGCTGCTCTTCGGGGGCTCGATCGTCGCGCTCGAGCACCGCGCCGCGGGCGCGCACCCCGGCTGACACTGCGCATGAGCGTGGCTCCCGCGGAGCAGCTCACCACCACCGGCTGGCCGTGGCGGCCCGGTAACGCGTTCGAGCTGCTCGACGGCGCCGCCGTCTTCTTCCCGCGGATGCTCGCGGCCATCGCGGCGGCGCGCACGCACGTGCTGCTCGAGATGTACCTGATGAGCTCCGGCCGCATCGCCAGCGCCTTCATCGAGGCGCTGGGCGCGGCACGCGCGCGCGGGGTGCGCTGTTGCGCGGTGATCGACGGCTTCGGTGCGCTCGGACTCGCGGCGGGCGACCGGCGGCGGCTCGAGGCCGCGGGGGTGGAGCTGCGCGTCTTCAATCCGCTCCACTGGCGCAACCGGCTGCGCAATTTTCTGCGCGACCACCGCAAGCTCCTCGAGGTCGACGGCGCGGTGGCGTTCGTCGGCGGCGCCGGTATCAGCGATGAGTTCGCGCCCGGACCCGACGGCTGGCGTGAGCTCATGCTCGAGATCCGCGGCCCCGTGGTCGCGGACTGGCAGCGCGCCTTCGCCCGTACCTGGCGGCGCCTCGGTCCGGAGCTCGCGCTCCCCGAAGTGCGCGCCGCGGCGCTGCCGGGCGGCGCCAGGGGCCGCCTGTCGCTGAGTGAGGCGCGCGAGCACTCGGTGCTCGCCAACGGCGTGGTGCGCCGGATCGACACCGCGCAGCGGCGCGTCTGGCTGGTGAGCGCCTACTTCGTGCCGTCGCGGCGCTTTCGCAAGGCGCTGCGCCGCGCGGCGCGCCGCGGCGTGGACGTGCGGCTGCTGATGCCGAGTGCGCGCACCGATCATCCGTGGGTGCGCCAGGCGGCGCGCCGTTTCTACGGCCGCATGCTGCGCAACGGCGTGCGCATCTACGAATATCAGCCGCGCGTGCTGCACGCGAAGATGATCGTCTGTGACGAATGGCTCTCACTCGGCTCGAGCAACCTCGACCGCTGGAGCTTCAGGTGGAACCTCGAAGCCAACCAGGAGGTGGCCGACGCGCGTGTGACGGATGCGGCGGCGGCGCTGTTCGCGGCCGACCTCGCGGTGTCCGCGGCGCTCAGCCGCCGCCACTGGCCGCAGCGCGGCCGGCTCGACCGCCTGCGCGAGCGCATTGCCGGCGCGCTCGATCGCTGGCTCGAGGGCTGGCGGCGCCCGCCCTGAGGCGGGCGCTCAGGGAGGGGCGGTGAAG
>JAGWMP010000062.1 GCA_028871705.1 Gammaproteobacteria bacterium | reverse complement strand
CTCGACGGCCCCTTCACCGAAACCAAGGAAGTCATCGGCGGCTACGCGATCCTCGAAGCCGCAACCCGCGCCGACGCCCTGAGGATCGCCACCGAGTTCATGGAGCTGCACCGCCGTCACTGGCCCGAGTTCGAGGGCGAAGCGGAGGTGCGACCGATGCTCTCCCCCGGAGAGCGCCCCTGAGGAGGCCCGGTTCGGCGCTACACTCGCGGGCATGAGCCTGCCGGGCGCCGAAGAACGCCACGCCGCCGAGATCGCCTACTGGAACGGCCCCGCCGGCGAACGCTGGGTGAGCCGCCAGGAGACGCAGGACGCGCTGCTCGCACCCGCCGGGGAAGCGCTGCTCGCGCGCGCCGCGGTGCGCTCGGGTAAATGCGTGCTCGACATCGGCTGCGGCTGGGGTGGCATGTCGATCGAGCTCGCGCGCCGGGTGTCGCCCGGCGGGCGCGTACTCGGGCTCGATGTCTCCGCGCCCATGCTCGCGCGGGCGCACGAGTTGCAGCCGCCGGGGCTGCCCCTCGAGTTCGTGCGGGCGGATGCCACCGTCTACCCCTTCGCGGCCGGTGGCGCTGACCTCCTTTTCTCGCGTTTCGGCGTCATGTTCTTCGGCGAACCGGTGCGCGCCTTCGCCAACATGCGCACCGGCCTGCGCCGCGGTGGCCGGGTCGTGTTCGCCTGCTGGCGCGAGCTTGCCGCGAACCCCTGGCTGATGCTGCCGCTCGAGGAAGCGTACCGTCACGTGCCGCGCCTGCCCGAAGCGGGGCCCGAGGACCCGGGGGCCTTCTCCTTCGCCGCGCCGCAGCGCGTGCGCGGCATCCTCGAACGGGCCGGCTTCGTCGCGATCGATCTCGAGCCGGTGGCGCTGTCGCTCGATCTCGCGACCGGCCGGGGCCTCGAGTCGGCGGTTGCGACCGCAGTGAGCATCGGCCCGGCGGCACGTGCGCTCGAGGGTCAGCCGGCGCCGGTGAGAAGTGCCGCCACCGCGGCCATCCGCGCCGCGCTCGCCCGGCACAAGGCGCACGAGTCCGTGCCCCTCGACGGCTCGATCTGGATCGTCACCGCCGTTAACCCCTGACTCTCTGCTGCCGGCCTTCGACGGCGCGCGGTCCGTGGCCTTCGACTGCTCGACAGCTGCGCGTCATGTCGGGCGCACACGCGAGCACGACAGCGGGCCGGCGGCGCCGGCGCGAGAAATGGGTACCGGAAAATGACCGCAGGAAACTGGTAGCCTCGTTCTCCATGGCAGGCACGATCCTTCTCGACCTCGTGGGCGGCGTCGCGCTGCTCCTGTGGGGCCTGCATATGGTCCACAGCGGCATCGTGCGCGCCTTCGGCTCGGACCTGCGCCGCTTCCTCGGCCTGGCGCTGCGTAACCGCGTGTTCGCCTTCGGTGCCGGACTGCTCGTGACCGCACTCCTGCAAAGCAGCACCGCGACCGGCCTCATGACGGCCTCCTTCGTCACCACCGGCGTGCTCGGCCTCGCGCCCGCGCTCGCCGTCATGCTCGGCGCCAACGTCGGCACCACGCTCATCGTCCAGGTCCTGTCCTTCAACGTCGCGGCGCTGGCGCCGATCCTGTTCCTGGTCGGCGTGACCGCCTTCAAGCGCGGCAAGCAGACCCGCACCCGCGATCTCGGGCGGGTGGCGATCGGCGTCGGCCTCATGGTGCTCTCGCTCCACATCCTCCTCGATACGCTCGCCCCGGCCGAGGAGGCGCCCGCGGTGCGCACGCTCCTCGGCGCGCTCACCGCCGAACCGATGCTCTGCCTCCTCATGGCGACGGCGCTCGCCTGGGCCGCGCATTCGAGCGTCGCGGTGGTGCTGCTCGTCATGTCGCTCGCCTACTCGAGCTTCATCACCCCGGTGGCCGCGCTCGCCCTGATCCTCGGCGCTAACGTCGGCAGCGCCATCAACCCACTCATCGAGGGCAGCCGCGGCGACAACCCCGCGAGCCGCCGTCTGCCGCTCGGCAATCTCCTCAACCGGCTGATCGGCTGCGCCCTGGTGCTGCCGTTCCTGCAGCCGATCGCCACGGCGCTCGCCCGCCTCGAGCCCAATCCTTCGCGCATGGCCGCCGACTTTCACACCGCCTTCAACCTCGCGCTCGCGCTCCTGTTCATCCTGCCGCTGAACGCCGTGGCGGCACTGCTCACGCGCTGGCTGCCCGAGCGTCCCAGGGCCGCGGATCCCGCGGCACCGCTCTACCTCGACGAGGGGGCGCTCGCCACGCCCTCGGTGGCGCTCGCCTGCGCGGCGCGCGAGACGCTGCACATCGGCGACCTCGTCGCCACCATGCTGCGGCAGACCATGACGGCACTCATGACCGACGACCGGCGGCTGGTCGGGGAGATCAGCCGCATGGACGATGCGGTCGACAAGCTCGACGAGGCGGTGAAGCTCTACGTCACGAAGTTGACGCGCGAGAGCCTGAGCGAGCGCGACGGCCGCCGGGCGATGGAGATCATCTCCTTCTCCATCAACCTCGAGCACGTCGGCGACATCATCGACAAGAACCTGATGGAGGTCGCGCAGAAGAAGATCAAGCGGCAGATCGTCTTCTCGAAGGAAGGCGCGCAGGAGCTCGAGGCGTTCCACCAGGAGGTATGCGACAACCTCAAGCTCGCCGTCGGTGTCTTCATGTCCGGGGACCTCACCACCGCACGCCAGCTCCTGACCGAGAAGGCGACGCTGCGTGCCGCGGAGTTCACCGCCGCGGAGAATCACCTGGCACGGCTGCGCGAAGGGCGCAACGAGAGCATCGAGTCGAGCTCGCTGCACCTCGACATCCTGCGCGACCTCAAGCGCATCCACTCGCACATCTGCTCGGTGGCCTACCCGGTGCTCGAGCGCGCCGGCGAGCTGCAGCCGAGCCGCCTCAAGGACGCCGAGTCCGCGCAGTGACCGACCGCTTCGCCACCCATCACCGCGGCATACTCGAGGAGCTCGGGCGCCTCACGGCGGCGCGCGAGGCCTTCACGCTGTGCGTCGTGGTGCACTGCTCGGGATCGACTTACCGCAAGCCCGGAGCGCTCGCGATCATCGCGGCCGGCTCGCGGCTCGGGGTCATCTCCGGCGGCTGTCTCGAGCCGGACCTGGAGGCCGCCGCCCGGGCGGCGCTCGCCGAGGGGCGGCCGCGGGTCGTGCTTTTCGACAGTGACAGCGACGATGATCTCGTGTTCGGCTCGGGCTCGGGCTGCCGCGGGCGGATGCAGGTGCTGCTGCTGCCGGTGGCCGCCGGCACGAGTCACCCGCTCGGCGAAGCGCTGCTCGCCGCCGACCGCGCCCACGAGCCGCTGACGGCGGCGCTCGTCACCGCCGGCCCGGGCCTGGGCGGCGGATTCCTCTGGTCGGCGGCCACGGAAACCGCACTCACCCCACGGGTCGAGGCGGCGCGCGCGCTGCGCGGCCGCGCGGTCGGTGAGTACCCGCTCCCCGGGGATGCAGGCACCTGCGCCGTCGTCCCGTTCGCGCCCTCCCCGCGCGCGCTCCTCTTCGGTGCCGGTCCCGAGGCGCCCGCGCTCATCGCCATCGCCGGGCGGCTCGGCTGGCGCGTCACGGTCGCGGATCATCGCCCCGCGCTCCTCGAGCGGCACGCGGCCGGCGCCGAGCGCACGCTGTGCGCGCGTCCGGCCGCCGCACTCGCCAGCTGCGCCGGCGAGCCCTTCGATGCCTGCATCGTCATGACCCACACGGCCGCCAACGACCGCGAGGCGCTTGCGGCGCTCGCGCCGCGCACCGAGCCCTTCGTCGGTTTGCTCGGGCCGGCGGCGCGGCGCGATGAGCTCCTGGCGGGACTCAAGCCCGCCGCCCGCGCCGCGCTCGCGCCGCGGCTGCATGCGCCGGTCGGAATCAAGCTGGGGGGCCACGCACCCGAGATCCTGGCGCTGTCGATCTGCGCCGAGCTGCAGCGCTTTCTCGCCACCCGCGGCGGGCCGCTCGCCTGAGACACCGCGCCGCGGACGGCGCCATGCGTCGTCCCGGCCGGCGTGCAACAATGCCGGCCGATGCCGATCGTCAGAGGACTCCTCGACCGGGCGATCCTGGTCTGTGCCGCGGTGGCCGGAGGCTTGATCCCGGGCTTCATCGCGCAATACCGCCAGCGGCTCGGTGGGCGGCTCGATCAGGCGCGGCTCGATCTGGAGCCCTGGCAGAAGCTCGCCGACCAGTTCTATCACGGCGACATCGAGAGGCTCATTCAGTATCACCTCTCGAGTCCGGATGCGACCTTTCACTCCGAAGGCGCCATCATCCGCACGCTCGTCGCCACCGTGCACCAGCTGCAGGCGGCGGTGGATGCCATGCACGGGAGTCTCGCGAGCCAGACGCTGTACCTCGCCCTGCACGCCGACCCCGCCCTCACGCGCGCCACGTTCGCCGACTGGGTACCGGCCTTCGCCCTGTCGGGAGAGGGGCTCATTTTTGCGGCTGTCTTCGCCGTGGCGGTCTGGCTCTCCTTCCTCGCCGTGTGGTGGCTCATCGCCCGCGGCGGCCGGGCGCTGCGGCGTCCGCGGCCCCCGCCGCAAGCGCGGCGCAAAATCGAACCGACTCTTTGAAAGGGAGAACGATGCATAAGAAACTCTCTGCGGCCGCCATCCTCGGCCTGCTGCTCGGCTGCATGGGCTTCGAGGCGCGCGCCGCGGAAAGCGCCGGCACACTGCTGCTGCGCCAGCCGACGCTCGCGCGCGAGCATCTCGCCTTCATCTACGGCGGCGACATCTGGGTGACCGACCGTGCCGGCGAGCACCCCGAGCGGCTGACGGTGCACGCGAGCGCTTCCTCCCCGCGTTTCTCGCCCGACGGCCAGTGGATCGCCTACTCCGCCACCTACGCGGGCAACACCGACGTCTACGTGATTCCGGTGGGCGGCGGCCAGCCGCGGCGCCTCACCTTCCACCCGGCGCGCGATGAAGTGGACGGCTGGAGCCCCGATGGGAAGCAGATCCTGTTCGCTTCACCGCGCGAGGTCGCCAACAGCCGCTCCAACCAGCTCTACGAAGTCGCGCTCACCGGCGGCTTCGAGCACAAGGTGATGCAAGCGGTCGCCTGGGAGGCCTCCTGGTCGAGCGATGGCACGCGGCTCGCCTACCGGCCCTACCGCACGGCCTTCGAGGGCCCCTCGGGCTGGCGCCGTTATCGCGGCGGCGAGACGACTCCGATCTGGATTCTCAATCCGCGCACCGGCGCCTTCGAGCAGGTACCGCACGAGAACGCCACCGACCGCGCTCCCGTGTGGGCGGGCGATGAGGTCGTCTTCATCTCCGACCGCAGCCCGGGCGCCGCCAATGTCTTCGCCTGGGACACCCGCGCCAAACAACTGCGCCAGCTCTCGAAGGAGACGGTGTGGGACGTGCGCAACGTCGCCGTCTACGGCCGCAGCGCCGTCTACGAGGCCGGCGGACGGCTGCAGGAGCTCGACCTCGACTCCGGCCGCGTGACGCCGCTCGCCATCACGCTCGGGACCGAAGCCGCGCAACTGCGCCCGCAGTGGAAGGACGCGAGCAAGACCATCACCGCGGCGGTGCTGACGCCGACCGGCAAGCGCGTGGTGGTCACCGCGCGCGGCGATGTCTTCACGGTGCCGGTGAAGGACGGCTCGGTGCGCAACCTCACCCGCAGCCCCGGCGTGCGCGACAAGGATGCGCTCTCAGGTCCCGACGGCACGCGCATCGCCTACATCACCGATCTCGGCATGCAGCACGCGATCGTGGTGCGCGACCAGGACGGGCTCGAGAAGCCGCAGGTGCACCCGCTGCCCAAGACGGGTTACTACCGGCTGCTCGCCTGGTCGCCCGATGGCGCGACGCTGGTGTACGAGGACAACCACCTGCATCTCTATGCCTTCGCCATCGACAAGGCGGCGAGCACGCTCATCGACCGCAGCCTCGATCGTGGCGGGTTCGAGGTGAACTTCTCCCCCGACAGCCGCTGGCTCGCCTACACCATCCAGGGCGAGAACCATTTCACCCGCATCCGCCTGCACGACTTCACGAGCGGACAGAATGCCGACGTCACCGACGGCCTCGCCGACGCCGACAGCCCGGTGTTCGCCCCCGGCGGCTACCTTTACTTCGCGGCCTCGATCAATTCGGGGCCGAGCCAGGTCGGCCTCGACCTCTCGACGCAGGAGCGCCCGCTGCGGCGCGGGCTGTACGCCGCGGTGCTCGCCGCCGACGGCCGCTCGCCGCTCCTGCCCAAGAGCGGCGACGAGGAGCCGGGCAAGGCGGACGCCGACGACAAGGCCGGCTGCAAAGCGCCGGCAGCGAAGTCCGACAAGCCGGGCGCCAAAGACGCCAAGGCCGACAAGGCCCCGAAACCCTACAAGGTGGACCTCGAGGGGCTCAGCGGCCGCATCGTGGGACTGCAGGTCGCCGAGCGCCGCTACGAATCGCTCGCGGTCGGCTGCGACGGCGCGCTCTATTACCTCGAGCGGCGCCAGCCCGGCGTCACCGCCGAGCCGCCCGATGCCGAACCCGGCAACGACGGCGAGCTCTATCGCTTCGATTTCACCGAGCGCAAGGCGAAATCGCTGAAACAGGGAATCCAGGATTTCTCGATCAGCGCCGACGGCAAGAAGCTGCTGCTGCTCTACGCCAAGGGGAAAATGGAGGTCGGCGATGCCAACGACAAGCTCGACGCCAAGGCGGTCGACCTGAGTCAGCTCGGCATGTACGTCGACCCGGCGGCCGAGTGGCGCCAGATCTTCGATGAGGCGTGGTGGATGGAGAAGGAGTTCTTCTACGACCCCAACATGCATGGCCTCGACTGGAACGCGGTGTACGCGCGCTATCAGCCGCTGGTGAAGTACGTGCAGCGGCGCGAGGACCTGACCGAGCTGCTGGTGGAGATGATCGGCGAGATGCAGGTGGGTCACAACCGCACCGGCGGCGGCGATGTGCCGGGCGAAGCCTCGACGCGCACCGGGCTCCTCGGCGCCGACTTCGCCATCGAGAACGGCCACTACCGCATCCTGACGATCTATCGCGGCGACCGCTGGAATCCGTTCCTGCGCGCACCGCTCGCGGTCCCCGGGATGAAGGTGAGCGAGGGCGACTATCTGCTCGCGGTCAACGGCCGCTCGCTCGATGCCGGCGTCAACCTCTATGCGCTCCTCGAGCAGACCGTCGACAAACAGGTGACCCTCAGCGTCGCTACGGACCCCGCCGGCGCCGATGCGCACAACATCGTGGTCGAGCCGATCGCGGATGAGGCACCGTTGCGCCAGTGGCGCTGGATCGAGAAGAACCGCGAGTACGTCGGCAGGAAGACCGCGGGCCAAGTGGCCTACGTTTACCTCCCCAACACCGCGGCGGAGGGCTTCCAGTACTTCAACCGCATGTTCTTCGCGCAGATCGAGAAGCCCGCACTGATCGTCGATGAGCGCAAGAACGGCGGCGGCCAGGCGGCCAACTACATCATCGAGATCCTGAGCCGACCGTACCTCGCGAGCTGGAAGGACCGCGACGCCCAGCTCTTCAGTACGCCGGGCGGCGCCATCTATGGCCCGAAGGTGATGCTCGCCGACCAGGACGCCGGCTCGGGCGGCGACTTCCTGCCCTGGGCCTTCAAGCACCAGAAGCTCGGCACGCTGATCGGCACGCGCACCTGGGGCGGGCTCATCGGCATCGCGGCGAATCCGCCGCTCATCGACGGCGGGGCGCTGTCGGTGCCGTTCTTCCGCTTCTTTACCCCCGAGGGCGAGTGGCGCGTCGAGAACGAGGGCGTCGCGCCCGACATCGAGGTGACGCTCGACCCGGCGGCGGTGAACCGCGGCGAGGACCCGCAGCTCGATGCGGCGATCGCGACCGCGCTCGCGCAGCTGAAGGACTACAAGCCCGTCGAACTCAAGAGCGCGCCGCCCTATCCGACCGCCCTCGGCAAGTAAGCGCTCAACGCGCCGCGGCGCCTGCGGCAAGCGCCTCAGCGCGCGCGATCAGTGGGTGCGCCGGATCGAGGTTGCGGGTGAGATGTCCGAGCGCCTGCCGCGCGGTCGCGGCGGCGGACTCCCGGCCGAGGGCCGCCTCGGCCTCGGCCTCGAGGAGCAGCGCCTCTCCGACACGCGCGGAGGAGCCCGGATCGACCGCGCTCACGCGGGCCAGCTCGACCGCGGTGCGCGCCTGGCCCTCGGCCTCCGCATAACGGTGCATCCTCAGCAGCGTGCCGCTGCGCCGTGCCCCGACCACGCTCGCGTCCGCATTGACCGGCTGCCCGCGCGCGGCGATCAGTTGCTGCGCCCGCTCGAGCACCCCAAGGGCGTCCTGGTCGCGCCCTTCGGCCTCGGCGAGCTGCGCCTCGATGAGCAGCAGCCGCACCACGGGCGCACCCTTCTCCTGCTGCCCGAGCCGGCGCTCGAGATCCGCAGCGAGCGGCTGCCAGCGCTGCGCGGCGGTGGCCGCATCGCCGCGTGCCAGCGCCGCCGCCACGGCGAACGCCTGGTAAGTGGCGGCCTGGTAGGTCACGCCGCCCTGCAGCGCCCGGTCCGCGGCCTGCAGAATGCCGGCCTCCGCCTGCGCGACGCGCCCGGCCATGAGCAGTGCCACCGCGCGGCAGCCCTGCAGGTGGTAAGGCATGTCGGAGTAGTCGTTCTCGCGGCGTAGCGCGGCGGTGCGCCGGTCGAGGTAGGCGATGGCCGCGAGCGGCTGACCGCCGTCACGCAGCGCTCCGCACGTGTTGCTCACCATCACCAGCCATGCGTTCGTGTCCGCGCGACCCAGCGAGCTCGCCAGCTCGACGTTGGCGTCGTCCACCGCATAGGCGTCGTGAAACATCCCGGCGCTGTTGAGCGCCCGCCCGAGGTCGTTGGACAGCGAGATCTGCCGGCCCGAGCCGTGCAGCCCCTGCGCATCGAGGTCGGCGACCGCGACCCGCAGCCGGCTCACGGCGCCGGTGTAGTCGCCCGCCGCCTGGTCGACGAACGCCCCGGCGGTCGCGCATTCCGCCTCGAGCACCCACGGCACCGGGTCGAGACGGCGCATCTGCGCCAGTCCGGCCGCGAACTGCGTGCGCGCCTCGGCCATCTGGCCCGCGATGCTCAGGTCCTCGGTCCGCAGGCAGGCGATCTGCCCGAGCACGTTGGCATCGTCGAAGCGGCGACCGATCGCCTCCGCCTGCACCATCACCTCCGCGCCTACCGTGAACTCCCCGATATCGACGTAGCGGTCGGAGATGTCGATCAGCAGCCGCGCGGCCAGCACCGGATCGTCGCGGAAGCGCGCCGCTACGAAGCGCCGCGCACGATCGAGACGCTGCCGTTCGGCATCGCTCGACAGCCGGCTCAGCTTGTCATCGAGAATGTACTGCGTCAGGTCGGACTGCGCGCCGGCGAGCTTCACCTGCTCGAGCGCGGCGTCGCGCTGCAGCCGCGCGGCCCGCATCTGCACCAGCGCGAACGCGCTCGTGCCGATTAGACCGAGCGCGATCAGGAGTCCGCCGAGGACGCTGCCGCGGTTGCGGCGCACGAACTTGGCGACCCGGTACGGCACCGTGTCGGCGCGTGCCAGCACCGGCTCGTCGGCGAGGTAGCGCCTCAAGTCCTCGCTGAACGCGTCGACCGAGGGGTAACGCGCCAGCGGCTCCTTGCGCAGCGCCTTGCCGACGATGTTATCCAGATCGCCCGCGAGCGCACGGCGCGTCGCCGGCCGGGTGCCAACGACTTCCGAGGGACGGCGCGGTTCCTCCGTCACCACGGCATGCACCAGCGCGGCGCTCGAGCGGGCGTCGCCGGGGACCGGGTGCTCGCCCGTCAACAGCAGGTACAGCACCAGACCGAGCGCGTACACGTCGGTGGCGGTGGTGACCGGCTGGCCGAGCAGCTGCTCGGGGGCGGCGTACTGCGGCGTGAGTGCCGGCGCGACGGTCTGGGTATGCGTCGCCAGCTGCTCCGGGGTGAGGAGCTTCGCGACGCCGAAGTCGAGCAGCTTCACGCCGCCCTCGCGCGTCACCAGGATGTTGGCGGGCTTCAGGTCGCGGTGAATGATGAGGTGGCCGTGGGCGTGGCCGACGGCGGCGAGTACCCCCTGAAAGAGCGCCACCCGCGCCGGCACGTCGAGCCCCAGGCGGTCGCAATAGACATCGATCGGCTCGCCTTCGACGAACTCGAGCACCAGGTAGGGCTGCGCGCCCTCCATCACTCCGGCATCGATCAGCCGTGCGATGTTCGGGTGATCGAGCTGCGCGAGCAGCCGCCCCTCGATGCGGAAGCGCTCCTCGCCGGCGCGGCCGAGCCAGTGCGCGTGCACCAGCTTGATCGCGACCATCCCCTCGAAACGCCCGTCGGTGCGCCGCGCCCGCCAGACACTCCCCATCCCGCCGTGACCGATCTGCGCCTCGATGACGTACGGACCGACGCGTCGCCCGGCGAGCGAGGCCGCCGGCAACTCGGTCGCCGGCATGACCGGCTCGCTGAGGAAATCGGCGAAGCCGGCGCGCCCGCGCGCGGCAAGCGAGCGCTCGAGCTCGGCGGCGACCGCCGGCTGCCGCGCCGCGAGCGCGGCCAGCCAGGCCGCACGCCGTGCCTCGGGCAGCTCCAGCGCCTCGTCGAGCGATTCGCTGAACAGGCGCCATTGCTCGTCCGACAGCTTCGGCATGGCACCTCTAATATCGGATTCCGGATCCCGGATGTGACAGCGCGTTCAGTCGCTCAGGCCCCTGAAGAGCAGCACCCGGGCCTTCTCCCACTCGCGCTGCACGGTGCGCGCCGACACCCCGCGCTGCGCGGCGATCTCCTCCAGGCTGAAGCCGCAGAAGTAACGCAGGTCGACCAGCTGCGCGAGCAGCGGCTCGCGCACGGTCAACTCGTCAAGCGCATCCGACAGCCTGCCGAGGTCGGTGACGGCCTGCGCCGGCAGGTCGGTTGGCAGCTGCGTGATGTGATAACCGGCGCCGCGTTTGAGCGCGCGCCGCTCGCGCACGAAGTCGATGATGAGCCCGCGCATGACGCGCGCCGCGTATCCCATGAAACGCTCGCGATCCGGGAATACCGCGGCGCGCGAGGAGATGCCGAGATAAGCCTCGTGCAGCAGCGTCGTGGGGCTGATCGCCGCGCCGGCGTTGCGCGCGAGCTGCCGCTCGGCGAGCTGTCGCAGCTCGCGGTACAGCGATGCGAACAGCTCCCGGTTGTGGTCGGTCGCAGACGCCCCGGGGGACTGCCCCGTGACGTCCGGCGGCTGCGTTTGCATCGATGGCTCGTGGCAGCGCGGAGGGCGATTCAGCATGCCGAATTGCCGCCGGTCCCGCAACCGCGCGCCGCCTGCCCGGCGGCCGCGGCGCAGCCCGATATGTCACATCGCCGCGCGCGCTGTCGCGTCTGGATCGCAGATTCCGATTTATTCGACAGGGAGGATCCGCGATGCACAAGAACAGTCACGATCCCATGATTGCCTGCCTGCGCCTGGCGGCGGCCGCGACCGCGCTGTGCGGCGCCGCCGCGGCAGCCGAGCCACCTCGTGGCGGCGCGCCGCCCGTTCCCGCGGTACAGGCTTTTTTCGATGCTACCGGCGTCACGGCGACCCTGGATGTCAACGGACCGCAGCCGCAGGGCGCGTTCTTCCAGAGCCTCGGTACCAACGGGCGCTCCTGCGCCACCTGCCACGGCGCAAGCCAGGCGATGGGCCTGAGCGCTGAGGCCGCGCAGATGCGCTTCCTCGCCACCGGCGGCCAGGACCCGCTGTTCGCCCCGGTCGATGGCGCCAACTGCCCGAATGCGCGCCGCGGCAGCCCGGCGGCGCACAGCCTGCTGCTCGAGCACGGGCTCATTCGCGTTTCGCTGCAGCTGCCGGCGGCGGCGCAATACACGCTCACCGTGGTGCATGACCCGTACGGCTGCGCTCTCACCGCGGATCCGAACGGCGGGCTGCCCTTCGTCTCCGTGTACCGTCGCCCGCTGCCGGCCACCAACCTCTCATTCCTCAGCACCATCATGTTCGACGGGCGTGAGACCCACGCGCCGCTCAACGCGGAAGCCACGTTCATGGCCAACCTGATCGCGGATCTGTCGCAGCAGGCGATCGATGCCACGACCGGTCACGCCCAGGCCGCGGCCCCGCCGACCGCGGCGCAAGTTGCCGACATCGTCGGCTTCGAGCTCGGGCTCTTCAGCGCCCAGGCATACGACGCGCGCGCGGGCTGGCTCGCCGCGGATGGGTCCAGCAGCGGCGTGCGCGCGCTCGCGAACCAGGAGTACTACCCCGGCGTGAACGACGTGCTCGGCGCCGACCCCACGGGCGACGCCTTCAACCCCGCGGCGATGACGCTGTTCAGCGCCTGGGGCGCGGATCCCGACGCTTCCGCGGCGCGGCGGGCGATCGCCGCGGGCGAGGCGCTCTTCGACAGCTTCCCGATTCAGATCACCAACGTGCGCGGTCTCAACGACAACGCAGCGCTCGGCAAGCCCGCCGCGATAGCCGGCACCTGCACCAGCTGTCACGACGCGCCGAACGTGGGCGACCACTCCCTGCCCTTGCCGCTCGACATCGGCACGGCACACGCCACGCTCGCCGGCGTCGAGCCCGATCCGGCCATCGCCGCGGGACTCGCCCAGCTCTCCATGCCCGATCTGCCCGTGTACCTCGTGAGCGGCTGCCCGGATCCATTCGGCTCCGGCGCGCCGGAGTCCTTCTACACCAGCGATCCCGGCAAGGCGCTCATCAGTGGGCAGTGCAGCGACTTCAATCGCGGCAAGGGGCCGATCCTGCGCGGTCTCGCCGCGCGCGCGCCCTACTTCCACAACGGCGCCGCGGCGAATCTCGACGAGCTGGTGAACTTCTACAACCAGCGTTTCCAGATGGGGCTCACCGCCGCCCAGAAGCACGACCTGGTCGCGTTCCTCAACTCGCTGTAAGGGTACCGCCGGCGCGCCTGCGGCGGCGCGTCCGCAACTTCAGGTGGCGCGCAGTGCCGTCGTAACCGGTACGCGCGCCGCCCGCAGCGCCGGCAGGAGTCCGCCCACGAACCCCATCGCGAGCGCCCAGGCGATGCCGATCTCGACCAGCCGCGGCGTGACGTCGAGCCGGAAGGGAAAGCCCCCCGGACTCACCGCCATGTTGTGGAACAGCAGCCACGCGCACGCCGCGCCGAGCAGTGCGCCGGGCAGCGCCAGCAGGGTCGACTCGATGAGCGTCGCGCTCACGATCGCGCCCGAGCCGAAGCCGATCGCCCGCAGCGTCGCGAGCTCGCGCCGGCGGGCATCCACGATCGAATAAAGCGAGTTGACCGCGCCGAAAGTCGCGCCGATGCCCATGATCGCACCGATGAAGTAGCTCACGAAGTTCAGCAGCCCGGTGAACTGCTTCATGTCCGCCTCGACCTGCGCGCGCGCCGGCTTGGCTTCGAGCTTGAGGGCCGGGTTGGCCTCGAGCGCATGATCGAACGCCGCGAAGTCCCCGGGCGACTTCAGGCGCACGTTGATGCGGTTGAAGCCGTTGCGGCGAAAGAGACTCATGAGCGTCTCGGCATCGGTGAGGACGATGCACTGCAGGCTCTGGCCCTGATCGTAGTGTCCGACGACCAGCCAGTCGACACCGCGCACCTCGCGTTTGGCGCCGAGATCGAAGCCGTCGAACTGCGTCACGCAGGCGTTGGTCGTGATGATCTCGTGCAGCCCGGGCTGAAAGATGCGCCCGGCCGTAAGCCGCGCCGGCGGCCGCAGCTCGAATTGCGCATCGCTGATCCCCAGTAACGGGAAGAACACGCGCCGGCCGCTGCCGCGCCGGTGGCCCTCGAAGGGCACCACCACCAGCCCGTCGATGCGCGGCTCGCCGTCCTTGTCCCGGTCGATGCCCGGCAGATCGCGCAGCGCGACCATCTCGTCGCGGGTGATGTTGCTGTCGAAGCTACCCTGTGCGCCCTGGGCCTGAACGACGGCCTCGTCGTCGTGCACGTCGCCGATGGCCTGCTGATGCGCACCCGTGCCCATGGCGAGCAGCGAGACCAGCACCGCGACCGTGCAGGTCACGCCG
>JAGWMP010000321.1 GCA_028871705.1 Gammaproteobacteria bacterium | reverse complement strand
CGGCTCGCGCAGCGCGAGCTGCGCCGCGGTGCTTCCCTCACCATGAGTCCCACCACGCTGTTGCACGAGACATACCTGAACCTCTCGGCCCGCGAGTCGGCGGTGTTCCCCGACCGCGCCCGTTTTCTCGCCTATGCGGCGCGCGCCATGCGCGGTCTGATCATCGACTACGTGCGCAGCCGCCGCGCGCAGAAGCGCGGCGGCTGCTTCGAGATCACTTCCCTGCCCACCGAGGCGCCCGCGTACGCGGACGAGGAGGCCGAGGTCGAAGCCATAGGTGAGGCGCTCAAGGATCTCGGGGAGATCGCGCCGCGCCTCGCGCAGGTGGTGGATCTCAAATTCTTCTGCGGCTTCTCGTTCGCGGAGGTTGCCGGCGTCATGGGCACCTCCGAGCGCACAGCGCAGCGCGACTGGGACAAGGCGCGCATTTTGCTGCAGCGCCATCTGCGCGACGTTGGTGTGCCGGGGGCGGCGCGGCGCCGCGAGCACTGACTTCGGCGGAGGCTGCGATGACGAGTAGCGATGCTTCCGTGCAATGGGCCCGCGTGCTGCCGCTGCTCGATGAGGCGCTCGAGCTCGAGCCCTCGCAGCGCGAGGCCTGGATCGCCGCCCGCTCCGCGAATGACGCGCCGCTCGCCGCGCAGCTGCGCGAGCTGCTGGCGGTGCACGCGGCAAACCGTGCCTCGGGATTCATGGAGCGCTCGCCCCTCGCGGCCGATGATGATCTCGCGGGCAGGCAGATCGGCCCTTACGCCATCGAGCGGCTGCTCGGCCGCGGCGGGATGGGGAGCGTATGGCTCGGACGGCGCAACGACGGCAAGTTCGAAGGTCGCGCGGCGCTCAAGGTGCTCGACCGGCGTGGTCTCGGCAGCGATGCCGAGCGGCACATACGCCGCGAGGCGAGCCTGCTCGCGCGGCTGTCGCATGCCCACATCGCGCGGCTGTTCGATGCGGGGGTGCGGGAGAACGGCCAGCCCTATCTCATTCTCGAATATGTCGAGGGCCAGCCCATCGACCGCTACTGCAACGCGCATGCGCTCACCCTGCCGGCGCGGCTGCGGCTGTTCCTCGCGGTGCTAGATGCGGTGGCACATGCCCACGCCCATCTGGTCGTGCACCGTGACCTCAAGCCCTCGAACGTACTGGTAACACCCGAGGGCGTCGTCAAGCTCCTCGACTTCGGCGTGGCGTCCCTGCAAGCCGCCGGGCAAGCCGTGGGTGACGAGGGCGCGCCGCAGGCACTCACGCCGGGCTACGCTGCCCCCGAGCAGCTGCGCGGCGAGCCGGTGGCGGCGGCCGCCGATGTGTACGCGCTCGGCGTGCTGCTACATGTGCTGGTGACAGGCGCACACCCCTTCGGCGCAAGCAGCGCCACGCACACCGAGCTCATGCGTGCGACGCTGATCGAGGACCCGCAGCCGGCGTCCGTGCGGCTCGCGGGCGCGGCCGAGCGCCGCCGCGTGCGCGGCGATCTCGACGCGATCATCGCGCGCGCCCTGAGCCGCGACGCGGCGCTGCGCTACGCGACGGCGGCCGAGTTCGCCACCGACCTGCGCGCTTATCTCGAGCACCTTCCGGTCCGGGCCCGTCCGGCGACCCGTGCCTACGTCGCCCGCAAGTTCGCACAGCGCCATTGGGGCGGGGTGTTGAGCGCGGTGCTGACGCTGCTGGTGCTGCTCGGCGCGAGCGTGGTCACGACACTGCAGACGCTGGAGGCACGCCGCCAGCGCGACTTCGCGCGCGTGCAGCTCGGGCGCGCCGAGGCGCTGAACGATCTCAACTTCTATGTGATCCACGACGCCGGCGCAGCCGGTCAGCCGGTCACGGCCAGGGGCTTGCTGGCGCGGGCCGAGCACGTGCTGGAGCGGCAGCAACTGAACGACGCGAATCGCGTGGCGCTGCTGCGGTCCGTCGGCTGGAGTTACGAAGCCGAGGGCGACCACGCCTCCGGACTCAGGATCCTGAGGCAGGCCTATGCGCTCTCGCGCCAGGTGTCGGATCCGTCGGCGCGTTCGCAGGCTGCGTGCTCGCTGGGGAGGGCTCTCGCGAACGAGAGCTCCTCGCGGGGCAGCAGTGCACTGATTGACGAGGGTCTGCGCGAGCTGCCCGAGGCGCCGGAGTCCGCCCTGGACCGCGCAAACTGCCTGCAGATGGCCGCGGAGGTCGCGGGTCAGGCTGGTGATGCGCGGCTCGCCGTGCAGCGCAGCCAGGAGGCCACCGAGGTTCTGAAGCGGGTGCCGTTCCCGCACGAGGTGGCGGACCTGCACGCGGTCGAGTTTCTCGCTTCGGCCCTCGGCCAGGCGGGGCGTTCCCGCGAGGCCAACGTGGTTTTTGCGAACGGCTGGCCGCGCTTGGTCGTGCTCGGGCGCGACGACACCGTCGGTGCGGGCATCTGGCTCAACAACTGGGCCGTGGGCCTGCTGCGCCTCGGCAGGCCGTTGGACGCGGAGCGGCTGCTGCGGCGCTCGATGCATCTCCAGCAAAGCGGCTCACCGGGGCAGGGGGTA
>JAGWMP010000320.1 GCA_028871705.1 Gammaproteobacteria bacterium | reverse complement strand
ACCGGCGGCGCCCGTCCCTACAGCGAGGCTGCCTTCCGCGCAGGCGATGCGCTCCTCTTCGGCCCCGAGACCCGGGGCCTGCCGCCGCGGGCGCTGGCGCTCGTTCCGAGGGAGCGGCAGCTCGCGATCCCCATGCGCGCCCATAACCGCAGCCTCAATCGTTCCAACGCGGTCGCGCTGGTGGTGTACGAGGCCTGGCGGCAGGCGGGCTTCCAGGGTGCGCAACGGCCCCCGACCTGTCACAGTTGAGCCGTAGCTCCCGCCATCGACGCCGGTCGAGGAGGCTCGCATGTCGCATCGCATGTCCCAACCGCCCGTGATCCGGCCGAGCCTCGCCGCGCTGCTCGCACTGCTGCTCTGCATCAGCGGCGCAAGCCGTGCCGCTGACTCCCCGAAAGCCCCGGATGCCCCGGGCACCCCGAGTGCCGCCCAGGCCGCACTCGCCGCCGCCCGCGATGCGGCCCGCGCCGCGATCGAGCGCGGCCCCGTGAACATCAGGCTGCGCGACCAGGCGCAGCTCGAGCTGCCGCCGGGCTTCGGCTTCATCCCGCAGAAGGAGTCCGCGGCGCTCTTGAGCGCCATGGGCAACGATGCGGGGCCCGATCTCCTCGGGCTCATCGTGCCGCTCGGCGAGGCGCGCTGGTTCGTGGTGGCCAACTACGACCCCTCCGGCTACGTCAAGGACGACGACGCCAGGCACTGGGACGCCGAGAAGCTGCTGCAGAACCTGAAGGACGGCACCGAGGCGGGCAACGCCGCGCGCGCGAAGGTCGGCGTGCCGCCCCTCGAGGTGACGCGCTGGATCGAGCCGCCCGCCTACACGGCCGACAGCCACCGGTTGATCTGGTCCGCCGAGGCGCAGCGCAAGGACGGCGTCGCCGAGGATCCGACCGTCAACTACAACACCTACGTGCTCGGGCGCGAGGGCTTCATCTCGATGAACCTCATCACCTCGGCCTCCGCGATCGACGCCGACAAGGCCGCCGCCCACGCGCTGCTCTCGGCCGTGAGCTTCAACGACGGCAAGCGCTACGCGGATTTCAACTCCTCCAGCGACAAGGTCGCCGCCTATGGACTCGCCGCCCTGGTCGCCGGGGTCGCCGCCAAGAAGATAGGCCTCCTCGCGCTCTTCGCCGCCACCATCGTCAAGTTCGCCAAGGTGATCGCGGTCGCCGCCGCCGCAGCGATCGCCATCGTCACCCGCTGGCTGAAGGGCCGCGGCGCGCGCGCCGGCTGAGCGCGCCGGATGAGCGCCGCGACTGAGGAACAGGCCGGGCGATGGTGAAGCTCGTCGCACTGCTCTTCGGCGCGCTCAAGCTCGGCAAGCTCGCGCCGGCCGTGCTCAGCATGCTCGTGTCGATCGGGGCCTACGCGCTGCTCTTCGGCTGGCGGTACGCGGTCGGTTTCGTGGCGCTGATCTTCGTGCACGAGATGGGCCATTACCTCGCGGCGCGCCGCCGCGGGCTCGACGTGGGACTGCCGACCTTCATCCCGTTCGTCGGCGCCTGGATCCAGCTGAAGGATCTGCCGCACGACGCTGAGACCGAGGCGTACGTCGGCGTCGCCGGGCCGCTCGTCGGCACGGTGGGAGCGCTCGCGTGCTTTTATCTCGCGCGCAGCAACCACAGCGCGCTGCTGCTCGCGCTCGCCTATTCGGGCTTCTTCCTCAATCTCTTCAATCTCATCCCGCTCTCGCCCTTCGACGGCGGGCGGGTGACGGCGGCGATCTCGCCACGGCTATGGCTAGTCGGGGTGCCGCTGCTCGTCGCGCTCTTTTTCTACAGCCCGAGCCCGCTCCTCATCCTCATGGCGGTGCTGGCGCTGCCGAGCGTCGTCAAGGCGTGGCGCGGCATCAGGAGCCCCGAGGAGCAGGCGTACTACAACGTGAGCGCCGAGACCCGCGTCTCCTACGCCGCGCTTTATCTCGGGCTCGCCGCCTTCCTCGCCATCATGTGCGAGCAGTTGCACGCCGAGCTGCCGCGCTCGGCGCCGTAGCAGACCCGTCCGCGGCGTCTGCCGCCGCGGCACCGGCAGCCGGGGACGCCGCACCCGCCCGGTCGAGCGGACTCATCACTCCGCGTGCGCCCTTGGCCATGACGTGCGTGTAGATCATGGTGGTCTTCAGGTCCGAATGGCCGAGCAGCTCCTGCACCGTGCGCACGTCGTAGCCGTCCTCGAGCAGGTGCGTCGCGAAGCAGTGCCGCAGCGTGTGGCAGCTGGCCGGCTGCGCGAGTCCGGCGCGCAGCACGGCGCCGCGCACCGCGCGCTGCACGCCCTTTTCGTGCAAGTGATGCCGCACCAGCTGACCCGTGTACGCATCGCGGCAGAGCGTCGGGGCGGGAAAGAGGTACTGCCAGCCCCATTGGGTACCCGCCTCCGGATACTTGCGCGCGAGCGCATGCGGGAGCGAGACGCCCGGCTGCGCGCGGCGCCGCTCCTCTTCGAACCATTCGCGCAGCCTCGCGAGGTGCGCCCGCAACGGCGTGTCGATCGAGGCGGGTACCATGGTG
>JAGWMP010000319.1 GCA_028871705.1 Gammaproteobacteria bacterium | reverse complement strand
GGGCTCGGGACGCGTGAGGATGAGCTCCTCGAGGCGCGAGCGCAGCTCCGCCAGCGGGGTGCGCAGGTCATGCGCGATGGAGTTGGAGACGTCGCTGATGCCATGGATGAGGCGCTCGATGTGATCGAGCATGCCGTTGATGGTCTGGGAGAGCGTGTCGAGCTCGTCCCCGGCGCCCGAGGCCGGCAGCCGCCGCCGCAGGTCGCCCGCCATGATGGCCGACACCGTGGTGCGCATCCCCTGCACGCGCGCCAGTAGCTGGCGGCGGATGAGGGCCGCGCCCGCGACACCGACCACGAAGAGGAAGGTCACCGCGGCGGTGAGTCCCCAGGCGAACTGCCGCTCGAGCGGCAGGTAGAAGCCGAGGTTGCGCCCCACCAGCAGGTGATAGCCGCCCGGCAGAGTCTCGCGCAGCAGCAGCGTGTGCACCGATTGCCCGGCCAGCTCGTCCACCATCACCGCGTGCACCCCCGCATCGTCCGGCAGCTCGCGCGGCCAGGCGGCGAGGTTGCCGGCGAGCGGCCGGTAGGCGGCGTCGGTGAGCAGCAGCGTCCGTTCGCCGACGATCTGCAGGCGCAGGCGCGTCTCGATGTGGGCCGTGAGCCCCTGCGGCCCCTCGCGCGCGAACACGTCCGCGAGATGCTGCGCGTCGGCGTGCAGGTACTCCTCGCGCCCCGAGAAGATGCTGACGTTCCACGCGTACCACAGGAGCACCGCGAAGGCGACCAGGGCGGCGAGCCCGAGCAGCAGGTAGCCGAGTGCCCAGGTGACCGGGGAGGAGCGCAGCAGCCTATTCATGGTCGGTCATCATGTAGCCGGCGTTGCGCACGGTACGCACCAGCGCTCGCTCGGAATCGTGCTCGATCTTCTGCCGCAGCTTGGAGATGTGCACGTCGACCACGTTGGTCTGCGGGTCGAAGTTATATTCCCACACCGCCTCCAGCAGCATGGTGCGCGTCACCACCTGGTTGGCGTGGCGCATCAGGTATTCGAGCAGCTTGAACTCGCGCGGCTGCAGCGCGATGGCGCGGCTGCCGCGCGTCACGCGCCGCGACAAGAGGTCCATGCGCAGGTCGCCCACCTGCAGCAGGTGATCCGCCTCGCCGCCGGAGTTGCGCCGGCCGAGGGCATCGAGGCGCGCCAGCAGCTCCCCGAAGGCGAACGGCTTGGTGAGGTAGTCGTCGCCGCCGCCGCGCAGCCCCTTGATGCGCTCATCCACGCCATCGAGCGCGGAGAGGATCAGGATCGGGGTGCGGTTGCCCGCCTTGCGCAGCGTCTCGATGATGGCGAGGCCGTCGATGTTGCCCGGGAGCATGCGGTCCATGACGATGACGTCGTGCGGCTCGCCGGCGGCGAGGAACAGGCCGTCGCGGCCGTTGCCGGCGTGGTCGACGGTGTGGCCCGCCTCGCGCAGGCCCTTGACGATGAAGCGCGCCACCCTCTCGTTATCCTCGACCAGCAGGATCTTCACGGCGTCAGCTCTCCGTGGCGGGCGCCGCCGGCTGTACGGCGGGGTGCGAGTGCCGCCGCGCCCAGCGCACCGACAGGCGGTCGAGGTAGAGATAGACCACGGGTGTCGTGAACAGCGTCAGCATCTGGCTCAACACGAGCCCCCCGACCATTGTATAGCCGAGCGGCTGGCGCAGCTCCGAGCCCGTGCCGTGGCCGAGCATCAGCGGCAGCGCGCCGAGGATCGCCGCCATGGTCGTCATCATGATGGGGCGGAAGCGCAGCAGGCACGCCTTGCGGATCGCCGCCTCGGGCGCGAGGCCTTCGTTGCGCTCGGCGTGAATGGCGAAGTCCACCATCATGATGCCGTTCTTCTTGACGATGCCGATCAGAAGGATGATGCCGATGGTTCCGACGATCGACAGGTCGAAGTGGAACAGCATCAGCATCAGCAGCGCGCCGACGCCCGCGGACGGGAGCGTCGAGAGGATGGTGAGCGGGTGGATGTAGCTCTCGTAGAGCACGCCGAGGATGACGTACACGACCAGCAGCGCCGCCAGGATGAGGAGCGGCAGCGTCTTCAGCGACGACTGGAAGGCCTGCGCGGTGCCCTGGAAGGTCCCGGAGATCGCCGCCGGCATGTGGATCGAGGCCGTGGTCTTCTGGATCGCGGTGACGGCATCGCCGAGCGCGGCGCCGGGTGCCAGATTGAAGGACAGCGTCACCGCGGGGAACTGCCCCTGGTGGTTGATCGACAGGTAGCTCGTGTGGCCGGTGTCGAACTTCGTGAACGCCGAGAGCGGCACCTGCTGCCCGGTGGTGGGCGACTTGATGTAGATCTTGTTGAGCGTGCCCGGCTGGCCGAGAAACCTGGGACTCACCTCGAGCACCACGTGGTAGCTCGCGAGCTGGGTGAAGTACTGGGTCACCTGGCGCTGGCCGAAGGCGTCGTAGAGCGTGTTGTCGATGAGCGCCGGCTGGATACCGAAGCGCGCCGCCTGATCGCGATCGATGACCAGCGACAGCTTGGTGCTGCTCGATTGCTGATCGGAGGCGACGTCGGT
>JAGWMP010000318.1 GCA_028871705.1 Gammaproteobacteria bacterium | reverse complement strand
AGTTGGACCAGCCAGGCGGCTCCGAGTGCGGAAGCCGCGCGCGCCTCGATGTCGTGCCCGCGGGCACCGCTCGAGAAGCGCACCGCGAGATCGGCCACCGGCAAGCGGCCCGCCGCGCGCTCCGGCCACTCGATGAGCCATCCGTGATGCGGCGCGGCCCACTCGCGCAAACCGAGCGTGTCGAGCTCCCCGGGGGAGCGCACCCGGTAGAGATCGAGGTGCACGAGCGTGCCGCCGCGCGCCGCGTGCAGCTCGAGCAGCGTGTAGGTGGGACTGCGTACCGGCTCCGCGACCCCGGCGCCGCGCGCAAACCCGCGCGCGAAGGTCGTCTTGCCGGAGCCGAGATCGCCTTCGAGGTACAGCACCGCGAGACGGTCGGGCTGCGGGCGCACCGCGGCCAGGCGTTCCCCGAGGGCCTCCGTTTCCAGCTCCGAATGGGTGCGCGCGCGCATCGGTGCGCGCTCAGAGGTTGACCGTGTGGTGCAACTCCCGCGCCAGGTCGCTCGCCAGCACGCCACGCTCGCCGGCGCGCGCCGCGGCATCGCCCGCCATGGCGTGCACCAGCACCCCGACGCGCGCCGCCGCCCAGGGGTCGCGGCACTGCGCGAGGATCCCGGCCACGGCACCGGTGAGCACGTCCCCGGTCCCGGCGCTCGCCATGCCGGGGTTGCCGCGCTCGCAGACACCGGGCGTACGCCCGGTCGCACCGACCAGGGTGCCGGCGCCCTTGAGAACGATGGTGCCGTGATAGCGCGCGAGCAACGCATCGAGCGCCGCCAGCCGATCCTGCTGGATGTCCTGGATGGTGACCCCGAGAAGGCGCCCCGCCTCGCCCGGGTGCGGCGTCAGGATCCAGTCATCGCGCGGACGGACTGGCGAGTCCGCGAGGAGGTTGAGCGCATCCGCATCGACCACCACCGGCTTGTCCGCCGCCAGCACCGTATCGAGCGCCGCGCGCGCCCAGGGGCTGCGCCCGAGTCCTGGACCGATCGCGACCACGTCGGCGCGCGCGAGCGCCTCGGTGAGCACACGAGGCTCGGTGAGCGCCAGGCAGATCAGCTCCGGCCTGCCGGATGCAATCGCCGCCACGTTCTCGGGCGCCACGGCGACCGTCGTCAGCCCCGCCCCGACCCGCAGGCACGCCTCCCCGGCCAGGCGCGTCGCGCCCGGCATGCCGGTACCGCTGCCGACGATCAGCACGCGGCCGAAGTCGCCCTTGTGGGCCGCACGGGGCCGGCGCGGAAGCGCGGCGTGGATCTCACTCTGGACGATGCGCGTCAGGCGCGGCGCGAACTCCCCGGGCGATGCCTCGACCTCCAGATCATCGAAGAACACGGTGCCCGTGTACTCGGGTCCATCGCCCACCAGGAGCCCGGTCTTCAGTCCGACGAAAGTCACGGTGCAGTCGGCCCGCACCGCCTCCCCGAGCGGGACTCCCGCATCGGCATCGAGGCCCGAGGGAACATCGAGTGCAAACACCGGCCGGCCGCAGCGGTTCATGGCGTGGATCGCCGCGGCCGTCGCCTCGCGCACCGGGCCCTTGACTCCCGTACCCAGCAGCGCATCGACCACGATCTCCCCTTCCGCGAGGAGCGCCGCGGCGAAGGCGCGCGGCCGCCCGCCGCTCGCGCGGAAATCCTCGAAGGCCTGCCGCGCCTCGCCCCTGAGCTTCCCGGGATCGCTCACGGCGAGCACGCTCACGGTGAGCCCCGCGGCCTGCGCAAACCGTGCCAGCACGTAGCCGTCGCCGCCGTTGTTGCCCCCGCCGCAGACGACCACGATGCGGTGTGCCAGCGGGTAGCGCCCGCGCAGCTGCCGCAGCGCCGCCTCGCCGGCGCGCTTCATCAGGGTATACCCGGGGATGCCCAGCGCTTCGATTGCATGGGCGTCCAGGGCGCGCACCTGCGCGCTGGAATACAAGGCGATCGGCAGCGCCATCGGCTCATTATACTGACCGCGGTATCCGCCCATGACCGAGCTTCCCGCCATCGACCTCGACGCGGCCAAACGCGCGCTCACCGCCGAGGCCCGCGCTCTGGGCTTCGACGCGCTCGGCGTCGCCGCCATCGACATCGCCGCGGACGAGCGGCACCTGCTGCGCTGGCTCGAGGCGGGACTCCACGGCGACATGGACTACATGCGCCGCCATGCGCGGCTGCGGGCACGCCCCGAGGAGCTGCTCCCCGGGGCGGTGCGGGTCGTGAGCGTGCGCATGGACTACTGGCCGGGCGAGGCCCGGCCCGCCGAGGAGGTGCTGGGGGATCCGACGCTCGGCTACGTCTCGCGCTATGCGCTCGGCCGGGACTACCACAAGGTGCTGCGCCGCGCGCTCGCCAATCTCGCCACGGGCCTCGCGCGGCGGCTCGGGCCCTTCGGCTACCGGGTGTGCGTCGACAGCGCGCCGGTGCTGGAGAAGGCCCACGCGCGCAACGCCGGGCTCGGCTGGATCGGCAAGCACACCAACCTCATCGCGCGCGAAGCCGGCTCGTGGTTCTTCCTCGGCGAAATCCTGA
>JAGWMP010000061.1 GCA_028871705.1 Gammaproteobacteria bacterium | reverse complement strand
CCACCCGGGAGCGGCGCCTGCCCGCGCAGCCAGAGGATCGACACCGCGGCGACGCCGGCCGCGACCGCCGCGCCCGCGAGGGGACGCCACCAGCGCGGCGGCGCGGCGCGCGCCACCGCCGCCCCCAGGGCGGGCTCGGACACCACCAGGGCGCTCACCCGCTGGGCGATGCGCACGTTGAGGCGCACGCCGTGCTCGGCACGGATGGCCGCGGCGATGACCGCGTAACGGTCCCAGCGGGCCTTGAGCTCGGCGTCGCGCGACAGGCGCCGCGCCAGCAGCTCGCATTCGGCGTGTGCCAGCTCGTCGTCGAACATCGCGGACAGCTGGCTGTCGAGCTCCTCGTTCATCCCAACTCCTCGGTACGGCCCAGGCCGCCCTCGAAAACCTCGCGCAAGCGCCGGTCGATCGCCTCGCGGGCGCGGAAGATGCGCGAGCGCACCGTCCCCACCGGGCAGTCCATGGCGGCGGCGATCTCCTCGTACGAAAGCCCCTCGAGCTCGCGCAGCACGATGGCGGTGCGCAGATCCTCCGGCAGCGCCTCGATCGCGGCATTCACGGTCGAGCGGATCTCTTCCGTCAGCACCAGTCCCTCGGGTGTCTCGGAATCCTTCATGCGTCCTTGCATCTCGTAGGACTCTTCGTTGTTGCGGTCGATGTTGTACTCAATCGGGCTGCGGTCGCGGGACACTACGGCGTTCTTGGCGGTATTGATCGCGATGCGGTAGAGCCAGGTATAAAAGGCACTGTCGCCGCGGAACTGCGGCAGCGCACGGTAGGCCTTGATGAAGGCCTCCTGGGCGATATCCTCGGCCTCGGCTGGATTGCGCACGTAGCGCATGACCAGCTTGACGAGCTTGTGCTGGTACTTGAGGACCAGCGCATCGAATGCCCCCTTGTCTCCGCGTTGCACGCGGCGCACCAGGCTCAGATCACTTACATCGGCGCCCATGCGCGCCCTCTACCTTGCAGGCGAAGGCCGCCACATCGCGCGCTGAATAGACCCGGACCCCCCGTAAAAGTTCAGCATACCGGAGAACCGTGACACAGATCGCGGATCCGCACCGCCAGTGCCTGCAGCGAGGGGTCCTCGAGATGCCCGCCGGCGAGCAGGCAGCCGGCGATCTCGGGGTCGGCGAGACCGAGGAAGCGTTCGAAAGCCGCGCGCTCGGCCGCCGAGGCCTGCGGCAGGCCCTCACGCGCGAAGCGCTCGAGGATCACGTCGAGCTCCTTCATGCCGCGCCGGCAGCGCCACAACAGCCGCCCCGGAGCCCTCAGCGAGTCGGCGTCCATCCGTTTCAGCCCGAGCGCTCGACCAGCATCTTCTTGATTTCCGTGATCGCGCGCGCCGGATTCAGGTCCTTCGGGCAGACGTCGGTGCAGTTCATGATCGTGTGGCAGCGGTACAGCCGGAAAGGGTCCTCGAGCTCATCGAGCCGCTCCCCGGTAGCCTCGTCGCGGCTGTCGATGATCCAGCGGTACGCGGCCAGCAGCGCCGCGGGACCAAGATACCGCTCGCTGTTCCACCAGTAGCTCGGGCACGCGGTCGAGCAGCAGGCGCACAGGATGCAGGCGGCCGGCCGGTCGATCTTCTCCTGGTCCTCCTTGCTTTGCAGCCGCTCGTGGTCGGGCGGCGCCGGGGTCCGCGCCTGCAGCCAGGGTTTCACCGAGGCGTACTGGGCGTAGAAATTGGTGAGATCGGTGACCAGGTCCTTGACCACCGGCATGTGCGGCAGCGGGTAGATGCGGATCTCGGCGCCGACGTCGTGCATCGAGGTGGTGCAGGCGAGGCAGTTGAGGCCGTTGATGTTCATGGCGCACGAGCCGCAGATGCCTTCGCGGCAGGAGCGGCGGAAGGTGAGCGAGGAATCGATGGCCGCTTTGATCTGGATCAGCGCATCGAGCACCATCGGGCCGCAGCTCCGGGCGTCGATCTCGAAGGTGTCGACGCGCGGGTTCGCGCCGCCGTCGGGATTGAAGCGGTAGATGCGGAAGGTGCGCAGCTCCCGCGCCCCCGGGGCGCGATGGGTCACGCCCTGCACGGGACGCGAGTTCGGGGGTAGACGGAACTCAGCCATCGGGCACCTTTCAGTACGTGCGCGCCTTGGGCGGGATCGACTCCACCTCGTCGGTGAGAGTGTTGAGGTGCACCGGGCGATAGTCGAAGCGCACGCGCTTCGGCCCCTCGACCCATACCAGGGTGTGCTTCATCCAGTTCGTATCGTCGCGCTGCGGGTAGTCCTCGCGCGCGTGTGCGCCGCGGCTCTCGGTGCGGTTGGCGGCCGAGTGGATCGTGGCGGTCGACTGCAGCAGGAGATTCTCGAGCTCGAGGGTCTCGATGAGGTCGGTGTTCCAGATGAGCGAGCGATCGCTGATGCGCACGTCCGCAAACGACTCGAAGGTCTGGCCGATGCGGTCGATCCCGGCAGCGAGGCTCTCGCCGGTGCGGAACACCGCGGCATCGAGCTGCATGGTCTTCTGCATCTCGACGCGGATCGCGGCCGTGCCGCGCGCGCCGTCGGCCTCACGCAGCCGCTCGAGGCGCGCCACCGCCGTCTCGCCGGCGCCGGCGGCGAGCGGCCGGTGCGATTCTCCCGGCGTCACGATCTCGACGCAGCGCCGCGCCGCCTCGCGGCCGAACACCACGAGGTCGAGCAGCGAGTTGGACCCTAAGCGGTTGGCACCGTGCACCGAGACGCACGCGGCCTCGCCGACCGCCATCAGCCCCGGCACCACCCGGTCCGGATCGCCGTCCTGCGGGCACACGACCTCGCCGTGGTGATTGCAGGGAATGCCGCCCATGTTGTAGTGCACCGTGGGCTGCACCGGGATCGGCTCGCGCGTCACGTCGACGCCGGCGAAGATGCGCGCGGTCTCGGCGATGCCGGGCAGGCGCTCGTGGATCACGCCCGCGCCGAGGTGCTCGAGATGCAGCTCGATGTAGTCGTGCTCGGGACCGACACCGCGGCCCTCGCGGATCTCGACCGTCATCGCGCGGCTCACCACGTCGCGCGAGGCGAGATCCTTGGCGTTCGGGGCGTAACGGCCCATGAAGCGCTCGCCCTTGGAATTGGTGAGGTAGCCGCCCTCGCCGCGCGCCCCCTCCGTGATCAGGCACCCGGCGCCGTAGATGCCGGTGGGATGGAACTGCACGAACTCCATATCCTGCAGCGGCAGCCCCGCGCGCAGCACCATGGCGTTGCCGTCGCCGGTACAGGAGTGCGCCGAGGTGCAGGAGAAATAAGTGCGGCCGTAGCCGCCGGTGGCGAGGATCGTCATGTGCGCGCGGAAACGGTGCAGCGTGCCCTCCGCCAGATCGAGCGCCACGACGCCGCGGCACACGCCGTCCTCCATGATCAGATCGATCGCGAAGTACTCGACGAAGAAGGTCGCCGCGTGGCGGATCGACTGCTGGTAGAGCGTGTGCAGCATCGCATGCCCGGTGCGGTCGGCGGCGGCGCAGGTGCGCTGCGCGATCCCAGCGCCGTAGTGCGTGGTCATGCCGCCGAAGGGCCGCTGGTAGATGCGCCCGGTCTCGGTGCGCGAGAACGGCACGCCGTAGTGCTCGAGCTCGATCACCGCTGCGGGCGCTTCCTTGCACATGAGCTCGATCGCGTCCTGGTCGCCGAGCCAGTCGGATCCCTTGACGGTGTCGTACATGTGCCAGCGCCAGTCGTCCTCGCCCATGTTGCCGAGCGCGGCCGAGATGCCGCCCTGCGCGGCGACCGTGTGGCTGCGCGTCGGGAAGAGCTTGGAGATGCAGGCGGTCGACAGCCCGCTCTCCGCGA
The DNA here is from genome assembly GCA_028871705.1 of Gammaproteobacteria bacterium. GTDB lineage: Bacteria > Pseudomonadota > Gammaproteobacteria > Steroidobacterales > Steroidobacteraceae > 13-2-20CM-66-19. The sequence continues at coordinate 10,241 of JAGWMP010000061.1, read as the reverse complement.
GCCCGAGTGTGGCGCGCAACCCCGCGCCGCCGGCCCCGACGACCACCACGTCGTAGGTATGGTCGATGAAGGCGGGCGCGCTCATGCAGGCCCGCCGAGCGCCACCCGCAGCACGGCGAAGACGCCCGCCGCCGCCAGCAGCGCATGCGCGAAGGTGAGCAGCGTCAGCGTCACGGTGCGCGCGCCGGGCGCGGGCACGTAGTCCTCGATCACCACCCGTACGCCGAGCTGCGAGTGCCAGGTCGCCACCAGCACCAGCAGGATCAGCAGCAAAGCCGTGGTGCCGCCGCGCAGCCATCCCGCCACGGTCGCATGGTCGAGGGAAGGCAGTGCGAGGATCGAGACCACGAACCAGACGGTGAGCGGCACCAGCGCCACGGAGGTGAGCCGCTGCAGCCACCAGTGGTGCACGCCCTCCCTGGCCGAGCCCGCGCCGAGCACGCGCCGCAGCGGTGTGCGCAGGCTCATGGTGCGCGACCCCCGGCGCCGAACGCGCACCAGCCGATGAGCAGCATGAGTGCGAGACTCAACGCCACCACCAGCCAGGCGCTGCGGTGCGATTGCGCACGCTCGAGCCCGCGCCCGGTGTCCCACACCAGATGGCGGATGCCGGCCACGAGGTGATAGCAGAACGAGACGATGAGCGCGGCGTAGACGAGCTTCATGAGCGGGTGGGCGAGCAGGTGTTGAGCCCGCGCCTGCGCGGCCGCGCCGCCGGCCACCGCCGTGAGCCAGTACACCAGGAGCGGCAGTCCGAGCGACAGACCGACTCCGGTGAAGCGGTTGAGGATCGAGGTCGCCAGCGTGTACCGGGTCATCCGGTACACCGAGAGGTGCGGTGAGATCGGGCGCGGCGCCATAGACTAGAAGTCGATGCAGCGGCCGTTCTTTTCCCAGTCACCGAAGCGCGTCGGGTCGGGCCCGGCGACGCCGCCGATCTCGCGCGCACGTGCGGGCGGAGCGGCGGCCGGGTCCCCGCTCACGGGAGCAGGTACGGCGGCGGATGGGGGAGGAACGGGGGCGGCGGACGGAGGCCTTCCCGGCCCCTTGCGTTGCGGCGTCGACATACCTATTTAGTCTGACAGAATTCGTGGCCTCCGGCCACGGAAATCCAAGGAAAAACAACGCTCAAGTCCATGTATCCGCAATGGAAACTGCTCCCCCTCGCGCACCTCGGCGTGCTGCGTGCCCGCGGCCGCGACGTCGTCGCGTTCCTGCAGGGCCAGCTCTCGGCTGACCTCGCGGCGCTCACGCGCGAGCGCTCACTCCTGGCCGGCTGCCACAACCCGCAGGGCCGCGTGCTGGCGCTCATGCGCCTCTTCGAGCGCGAGCCCGGCGAAGTGCTCGCGCTGCTGCCGCGCGAGCTCATCGGCCCCATCGTGGCGCGCCTCAGGGGCTTCGTACTGCGCTCCAGGGTCGAGCTGACGGATGAATCCGCTGCCTGGCGGATCGAGGGCCTCGTCGGCCCGGACACTCCCGCCGAACCCGCACCGGCCTTTGCCCCGCAGCTGCCGCAGGCGCCGGGTGCCGTACTCGAGGCCGCGGAAGCGCGGGTTGCCCGGGTGGACAGCAATCCCCCGCGCTGGCTCATCGTGTCGAGCGCCGCCGCCGTCCCCGGCGACGCCCTGCCGGGCCTTGCGGAGTGCGCCCCGGCCGACTCCGCCCTCTGGCAGCGGCTCGCCGTCGCGCACGGTCAGCCCGAGGTCTACGCGGCGACCTCCGGAGAGTTCGTGGCGCAGATGCTCAACCTCGACGTGCTCGGTGCGATCGCCTTCGACAAGGGCTGCTACACCGGCCAGGAAGTGATCGCGCGCGCCCACTATCGCGGGCGCGTCAAGCGGCGGCTGCGGCGCTTTGGCAGCGCCGTGCCGCTGCCACTCGCCGTGGGCGCTGCCGGCACGCTCGCCGACGGCCGCTCCGTGCGCATCGTCGAGGTAGCGCCGGCCGAAGGCGGGGGTTGCGAATTCCTGGCCGTGGCCCCCAGCGAGACCGCCCCCGGCGAGCCACCCGCGGCCGCCGCTACACTGCGCCTCGAGGCCACTCCCCTTCCCCTGCCCTACGAGCTACCCGAATGACCCACGAGACTCATGCCGGCGGCTGCCTGTGCGGCGCGATCCGCTTCCGGATCGAGGGCCGACTGCGTCCGGTCGTCTACTGTCACTGCACGCAGTGCCGCCGCAACACCGGCCATTTCATGGCGGCAACCGCCGCGCGGCACCGTGATTTTCGCCTGACGGGCGAGGCGCAGCTGCGCTGGTATGAGGCCTCCGACGCGGCCCGGCGCGGCTTCTGCGGCCGCTGCGGCTCGACGCTCTTCTGGCAGGCGAGCGGGCGCGACACCATCTCGATCGCCGCCGGCACGCTCGACGGCGCGACGGGTCTCGCCGGCGCCTGGCATATCCACGTCGGCGACAAGGGCGACTACTACGCGATCGAGGACGGCCTGCCGCAAAGTGCCGACGGCAGCTTCTCGGTGCCGCTCGCCGCCGAATGAGCCGCCTCAGGCCTCCGGGCGCATGTGCGGGAAGAGAATCACGTCGCGGATGGAGGGCGAGTCGGTGAAGAACATCACCAGGCGGTCGATGCCGACGCCGAGCCCCGCCGTGGGCGGCATGCCGTACTCGAGCGCGCGCACGTAGTCGGCGTCGTAGAACATCGCCTCCTCGTCGCCCTGCTCCTTGCGCGCCACCTGGGCGCGGAAGCGGGCCGCCTGGTCCTCCGGATCGTTGAGCTCGGAGAAGCCGTTGGCGATCTCGCGCCCCGAGATGAAGAACTCGAAACGATCGGCGACGAAGGGGTCGGCGTCGTTCGGCCGTGACAGCGGCGACACCTCGACCGGGTAGGCGTACACGAAGGTCGGGTCGAGGAGCTGCGCCTCGGCGGTCTTCTCGAACAGCTCGATCTGCAGCTTCCCCGCGCCGTCGTCGCGGTGCCAGGGGATGCCGAGCTGATCGCAGCGCTTGCGCAGGTACGTCGGGTCGCGCAGCGAGAGCGGATCGATGCCGGGATTGTTGTCGATGATCGCCTGCTCGACGGTCACGCGGCGAAAGGGTTGCGACAGGTCGTAGGCGCGGCCCTGGTAGCTGAGCCGCGGGCCGCCGTTGAGCGTATCGGCGAGGCCGCGGGTCGCCTTCTCCACCCAGTCCATGAGGTCGTGGTAATCCGCCCATGCGAGGTAGAGCTCGAGCATGGTGAATTCCGGGTTGTGCTGGGTCGAGAGGCCTTCGTTACGGAAGTTGCGGTTGATCTCGTAGACGCGGTCGAGGCCGCCGACGATCAGCCGCTTGAGATAGAGCTCCGGCGCGATGCGCAGGTACATGTCCAGATCGAGCGCGTTGTGATGCGTGCGGAACGGGCGCGCGGTCGCACCTCCCGGGATCGGCTGCATCATCGGCGTCTCGACCTCGAGGAAGCCGAGCGCATCGAGGAAGTCGCGCAGGTAACGCACCACGCGGGCGCGCGTGCGGAACACTTCGCGGCTCGGCTCGCTCATGATGAGATCGACGTAGCGGCGGCGGTAGCGCGTCTCGGTGTCGGCGAGCCCGTGCCACTTGTCCGGCAGCGGCCGCAGCGACTTCACCAGCAGGCGCAGCGCATCGGCGCGCACCGAGAGCTCCCCGGTGCGCGTGCGGAACATGACGCCGCTGCCGCCGATGATGTCGCCCACGTCCCAGCCCTTGAAGGCCTCGTACGCGGCGCCGAGCGTCTCCTGCTGCAGATACAGCTGGATCTGGCCGGTGCGGTCGGCGATCTTGGCGAAGCTCGCCTTGCCCATCACGCGCTTGAACATGAGCCGGCCGCCGACCGTCACCCGCGTCGGGTTTGCATCCAGCCATTCGCCGCTCTTCTCGCCGTAGGCCGAGTGCAGCTCGCCGGCGAGTGCATCGCGCCGGAAATCGTTGGGGAAGGCGCCGCCGGCGCCGGCCGCCGCGCGCAGCTCGGCGAGCTTGGCGCGCCGCTCGGCGATCAGTTTGTTCTCATCGCCTTGCGTCTCGTCACCATCCGCGCCCGGCGGGTTCTTGCCGTCTTTCTTCATATCGTTACACGCCCGCCTTGAGCGAGGCCTCCATGAACTGGTCCAGTGCTCCATCGAGCACCGCCGCCGTGTTGCCGACCTCGACCCCGGTACGCAGATCCTTGATCCGCGACTGATCGAGCACGTAGGAGCGAATCTGGTTGCCCCAGCTCACATCCGACTTCGAGTCCTCGAGCACACGCGCCGCGGCGTTGCGCTTGTTGACCTCGAGCTCGTAGAGCTTCGCCTTGAGCATCTTCATGGCGGTGGAGCGGTTCTTGTGCTGACTGCGCTCGTTCTGACAGGCGACCACGATGCCGGTCGGCATGTGCGTGATGCGCACCGCGGACTCGGTCTTGTTGACGTGCTGACCGCCGGCGCCCGAGGAGCGGTACACGTCGGTGCGCAGGTCCGCCGGGTTGATCTCGATCTCGATGTCGTCATCCACCTCGGGCGAGACGAACACGGAAGCGAAGGAGGTGTGGCGGCGGTTGCCCGAGTCGAACGGGGACTTGCGCACCAGGCGGTGCACGCCGGTCTCGGTGCGCAGCCAGCCGTAGGCGTACTCGCCCTGGATCTCGACGCTCGCGCTCTTGATGCCGGCGACCTCCCCCGGGCTCGTATCGATCACCTCGCAGCGAAAACCGCGGGCGGCGCCCCAGCGCAGGTACATGCGCAGCAGCATCTGTGCCCAGTCCTGCGCCTCGGTGCCGCCCGCGCCCGCCTGGATGTCGAGGAAGGCGTTGTGCGAGTCCATCTTGCCCGAGAACATGCGCTTCAACTCGAGGTGGCGCACCTCGCTCTCGAGGCGTTGCGCGTCGCGCTCGATGTCGCGCGCCGCGCCTTCATCGCCCTCGGCCTCGGCGAGCTCGAGGAGCTCGGCGGCCTCGGCGATCCCCAGGGCGGTCCGGTCGAGCTCGCCGACGTCGGCGGTCAGCCGCGCGCGCTCGCGCCCGAGCTCCTGGGCGCGCGCCGGATCGGACCACACCGCCGGATCCTCCAGCTCGCGGCCGACCTCCTCGAGACGCTCGAGCTTGCTGTCGTACTCAAAGAAACCCCCGTAGCGCGTGCGTGCGCTCACCGAGGTCTTTGAGCTGGCGCTTGAGCTGATTGACTTCCATGAAAGGATGCTAACACCCGGGCGCCCGCTTCCGCGAGCGACCGGCAGCAGGTGATCGATCAGCAGCTGCAGCCGCCGCTCGCCCTGGTACTCGTTGACGTCCAGCCGGTAGACCAGCTGCGCGCTCTGGCCCGGCACCGGTGCGGCGACACCCTCGGCGAGATGGTTGAACGCCATCGCGTCGAAGGAGCGGCCGCTGTCGGTGGGCTCGACCCACATCTTCACGTGCCGCTCGCCGACCACCCGCGCGCTGCGGATCGTGAAAACGCCGTCGAACGTCGGCTCGGGAAACGCCTGGCCCCAGGGTCCCCCGGCGCGCAGCGCCTCGGCAGTCTCCAGGGCGATCTCGGCGACCGCGAGCTCGCCGTCGGTCTCGATCGCATCGCGCCGCGCGTCATCGCCGGTCCAGCGCGCCACCTCCGCGTCGAAGGCGCGCGCGAAGTCATCGAGCCGCGCGCGCTCGAGCGTGAGGCCCGCCGCCATGGCGTGGCCGCCGAAGCGGCTGATGAGGTCGGGATGGCGTGCGGCGATCGCATCGAGCACGTCGCGGATGTGCACCCCGGGGACCGAGCGCGCCGAGCCGCGCAGCGTCGCGGGATCGGCATTGGCGAAGGCGATCACCGGGCGGCGCAGGCGCTCCTTGACGCGGCCCGCCACGAGGCCGACGACCCCCTGGTGCCAGTCCGGATCGAACAGCACGACCCCGCTTCTCTCGATCGCCCCGGGCCCGGGTTCGGCGATACGCCGCACCGCCGCGAGCGCCTCCTGCTGCATGCGCGCCTCGATGGCGCGGCGCTCCTCGTTGAGCTCATCGAGCCGCACGGCCAGACGCTGCGCCTCGTGCGGGTCGTCGGCGAGCAGGCAGGCGATGCCGATGCCCATGTCATCGATGCGGCCGGCGGCGTTCAGGCGCGGCGCCACGCCGAAAGCGAGATCGGCGGCCGTCAGATCCGCGGCACCCCGGCGGGCGATCGCGAGGAGCGCGCGGATGCCCGCGACGCAGCGCCCGGCGCGGATGCGTTTCAGGCCCTGCGCGATCAGCACCCGGTTGTTGGCATCGAGCGGTACCACGTCCGCGACGGTGCCGAGCGCGACCAGATCGAGCAGCTGCGCGGCCACCGGTGCGCGTGCCCCCTCGGTTTCGGCGAGCTGCCGCTCGAGGGCGGCCGTGATGTAGAAGGCGACCCCGACGCCGGCGAGCGAGCGGCTGCCGAACCGGCTGCCGGTCAGGTTGGGGTTCACGATCACGTTGGCGTCGGGCAGCTCGGCGCCGGGCAGATGGTGGTCGGTGATCAGCACGTCGATGCCGCGCGCACGCGCCGCCGCCACCCCGGCGTGGCTCGAGACGCCGTTGTCGACGGTGACGATCAGGGTGGGCGAGCGCTCGGCCGCGAGCGCGACGATCTCGGGAGTGAGCCCGTAGCCGAAGCGGAAGCGGTTGGGGACGAGAAAGTCCACGGCGGAGAAGCCGAGGCTGCGCAGCGCGCGCACCATGAGCGCGCTGCTGGTGGCGCCGTCGGCGTCGAAGTCGCCGACCACGAGCACCCGGCCCCCGGTGCGGTGCCGGAGGAGGAGCTCGACCGCGCGCGCGATGCCCTCGAGGGTGCCGACCGGCAGCAGCCGCGCGAGCGAGACGTCGAGGTCGGCCGTCGAGCGCACACCGCGCGCCGCGTAGGCGCGCGCCAGCACCGGATGCAGTCCCGTGCCGAGCTCGATGCCCGCGGGCGGCGGGCGGCGCACCACCGTCAGTCTCATGGGCCGCGCCCCCTCATGCGAAAGCCGCCAGGCCCGTGCGCGGGCGCCGCCAGCGTTTGAGCCCGCTGTGCCGGGTGAGCGTCACCCGCGTGTCGCTCGCGAGCAGCGTGAGACGCGCGAGCGTGCCCCGCCCGAGCGCGGCGAGCGCCGGAGCGATGAGCTGCCGCTCGAGCGCCGCGGCCGCCGCCGCCAGGCCCGGGGGTTCCGCCGCCGGCGCTCGGCCACCCATCGAGGCCACCAGCGCCAGGCGCGGCGCGGCCGCGCTCGCCAACACCGCGCCGAGGTCCGCCGGGAGCGCGGCGAGCGGCGTGCCGGTGAGACGGCAGAGTCCGGCGAGGAAGGCATCCGCGCCGAAAGCCGCCGTGGCAGGCCGCGCGCCGGCGTGAGCCCCGGTCTCGCTGGCGAGCGCCTCGAGGGGAGCGACATCGCCCGTCGCGCCCCACAGCCACAAACCGGTTACCGGCGGTGCACCGCGCGCGCGCCGTGCCGCGTTGAGTGGCTCGGCATGCAGCCACATCTCGATCTCGGCCCGCAGCCGCAGCAGCGCGGCCGCTGCCGGGCCGTGGGGCACGTCGAGGACCGCGCCGGCGCAGCGCGCCGGCTCCTCGGCCGCGACCGCCGCGATGCCGGGAGTGGCGAGCAGCAGATGTCCGTCGCCGAGGGGCTCGAGCGCGAGCCCCGAGGCGCCGAACGTGCGCCGGAAATCCGCCGTCAGCTCGGCGAGCTCCGCCTCATGCAGGTGTACGAGACCGCGGCGGTCCAGATGCACGCGGGTCAGCCCCGCGACGAGCTCGACCGGCGTGGCGATCCAGCGCGTGACACCGGCATTGGGACCGGGCAGGGCCGCCGCGGCCACCGCCGCGACTGGCGCGCGGCCGAGCCCCGGAACCCCGAGCCAGCGCGCCAGCCACGCGCGCCAGCCGCCGCCGAGGTGCGCGCGCTCGCCGAACCGCCCGGCGAAGCTCAGGGCAGGGAGCCCCTGCCCGTCCTCGGCGGCGAGCTCCCCGGGCTCGAGGTACAGGTCGCTGATGACGATGACGGCCTCGCGCATGGGCAGTATCGTACCGCCCGTGAAGTTCACTCTCGATCCCGGCGCACCGGCGAACCTGATCCGCGGCTACACGGACGCGGAGGTGCGCATCGGCCCCCAGAGCGTGCGGGGCAGCTGCATCGTCACCGCCGACACGCTCATCACCGAGTGGGAGCCGCAGAGCTTCGCAGAGCTGCGCCCGGCGCACCTCGAGGCGCTGCTCGCGCTCGCCCCGGAGCTGGTGCTGCTCGGCACCGGACCGACGCAGCGCTTCCCGGAGGCGCAACTGCACGCGCTCGCGGCGCAGCGCGGCGTCGGACTCGAGGCGATGCAGCTCGGCGCCGCGTGCCGGACGTTCAACGTTCTGGTGCAGGAGGGGCGGCGTGTGGCCGCGGGGCTGTTTCTGCGCTGATCGATCGGAAAAATCGCCTGCGGCGATTTTTCAGACAGCAGCTTCGGTGCCGGGCGCCAAAGGCGCGACTTTGGCGCCCTGGACGGTCGGGACGGGGACGATCGGCAGAAGACACAGGGGGAGGCTCAACCAACCAAACAATCATTCGAAGCTGACAGACTCGAACAATTGCACTGTTTTTGTTTTTCTTTGAGCTGTTATTGCTGTTGTTTCAACTCCCTCCTCCCTGTGTCTTCTGCCGATCGCCCTCCCCGTAACTGTCGTCATCGAGAGACAGGGCGTGCATGTAAACACGTCGCAGATACCCGCGCAAGCGCCTTGACATGCAAGGACTTTTCGCGCGCGCCCGCGAAGCACTCCGGAACGACGCGCGTAAAAAATCGCAGCTCTTGCCCGGGAATCGCCGCCGCCGGCGCGTGCCAGACAGCTTTTCTACTCACAATAAAAGCTTATATAACAGTAAATTACGATGACTATCTCAAGTCGTACCACCCAGGAGCGGCACGAACGCCACGGCGCCGAGTGACTCGCGCTCCATGCGCTGTTCGCGGCGCGTAAAGCGCACCAGCTGCTGCTCCCCTTCGGGCCCCAGGGGGACGATGAGCCGCCCGCCGACCTTCAGCTGCTTCAGCAGCGCCTCGGGGACGGTGAGGGGAGCCGCCGCCACGAGAATGCCATCGAAGGGCGCATGCGCCTTCCAGCCGAGGGAGCCGTCGCCGTGGCGGAAGCGCACGTTGCGCACCCCGAGCTCCTTGAGCCGTTCGCGAGCACGCGCGAGCAGCGGCTCGATGCGCTCGACGGTGTAGAGGTGGGTGACGAGCGGCGCGAGCACCGCGGTCTGGTAACCGCACCCCGTACCGATCTCGAGGACGTTCTCGAGCGGGCCGCCCTCGAGCAGCGCTTCGGTCATGCGCGCCACGATGTAGGGCTGGGAGATCGTCTGCCCGAAGCCGATCGGGAGCGCGGTGTCCTCGTAGGCACGGCTGCCGAGCGCCTCGTCGACGAAGATATGGCGCGGTACGTTGCGGATGCGATCGAGCACCGCGAGATTGTCGATGCCCTGGTCGCGCAAGCGCTGCACCAGGCGGTCGCGGGTGCGCGCCGAGGTCATGCCGATACCGGCGAGCCGCAGGTCAGCCATCGACGCCGTCCAGCCAGCCGGTCACCGCGGGGAGCGCGGCGTGGCGCGTGAGGTCGACCTGCAGCGGCGTCACCGACACGTAACCCTGGGCGATCGCCGCGAAGTCGGTGCCGGGGCCTGCGTCCTGCTCCGGACCCGCCGGGCCCACCCAGTACACCGCCCGCCCGCGCGGATCCTGAGCGCGCATCACGGGCTCGGAGCGATGGCGGTAGCCGAGCCGCGTGGAGCGAAAGCCGCGCAGTGCCGCGAGCGGCACATCGGGCACGTTGACGTTGAGGATGAGAGCGGGCTCGAGCGGCTTCCGGAGCAGCTGCGCCACCAGGAGCCGTGCGACTTCCGCGCCCGTGGCGAAGTGCCCGCCGCCGCCCGACCCGGTGCACAGCGACACCGCGATGGCGGGCAGCCCGAGGAAGCGGCCCTCGAGCGCGGCGGCCACGGTTCCCGAGTAGAGCACGTCGTCGCCCAGGTTCGGGCCGTCGTTCACGCCCGAGACGACCATGTCATGCTCGAAGTCGAAGAGCCCCGAGATGGCCAGGTGCACGCAGTCGGTCGGGGTCCCCGGCACGAAATATACGCCCGGCTCGGACTCGAACACGCGCAGCGGCACATCCAGGGTGAGCGAGTTGCTGGCGCCGCTCTTGTTGCGGTCCGGAGCGACGACGGTCACCGCGGCGAGCGTGGCGAGCGCTGCGCGCAGCGCCCGAATGCCTTGCGCGCGAAAGCCGTCATCGTTGCTGACCAGGATCTTCACTGCGGGGAGAGTTGGAG
>JAGWMP010000060.1 GCA_028871705.1 Gammaproteobacteria bacterium | reverse complement strand
ACCTCGGTCATCGCGACACCTCATCGATCAGCGATCGAGCTCCGGATAGTGCCGGAACAGATCCTCGTTGTTGAAGGGGCGGCGCCGGCCGGAGGCCGCGTAGCGCGCGATGCGGGGCCGCGCGAACACCGCATCGTGCAGCGCGGCGAGCCGCGGGCGCTTGCGCAGCGTCCGTGCGGTTGCCCTGGGGAAGGCGTATGTCAGCCCGGCGATGAGCTGCGCCAGCGTGAGGTCGGCGTAGCTCACGCGCGCGGCGACCATCCAGGGGCGATGCGAGCGATTGCGCTCGAGGACGCGCTCGAAATAGCCGCAGAACTTCGGCAGCCGCACCTTGAGGAAGTCCCGGGTACGGCGCCGCGCGGCCGCCTTCTGCTCCTCGTAAGCGTAGCCGTCGCCGAGCGGATGGTGGGTGGCGAAGATCTCCACGTACAGATCCAGTGCGGTGAGCGTGAGCTGATGCGTCCACAATTTCCCGCGCTCATCGCCGGGCGCGAGTCCGAGCCGCCCGCCGAGGTAGAGGAGGATATTGGGTGTCTGGGCGATGAGCGTGCGCCCGGCTTTGAGCACTGGGACCGCGAACGGCGGCCGCCGTTCGCCGCGCGCTTCGAGCATTCTCAGGATCGCCGGCACGCCGCCGTGCGCGCCAGGAACCGCCGCGATGTCGCGGTAGCTTGCGCCGCCTTCCTCGAGCGCGAGGCGCACGAACTCCCCGCGTCCCTGGATGCCGGGCCAGTAATAGAGCTCGTAAGTCATGGCGGATTCTAAGCACCTGCCGGGCCCCCTGGCCGCCGGCCGCACCTCCAGCGGCCGCGCATCTCTCTAAAGGGATGCGTCCGCCGCGGGGCCTTCCCAATAGAATCAAGAGGATGGCTCGGGCCGCCGGGCTGGCACGGCCGCGAGTGCGGCCGGACCTGCGCTCCGCTTGCGGCGGCGCCATAATGCGCTGATATATGAGCACCCACGAAGCCGACGATGTCGCCAAGGTCCGTAAGTTCGAGCATCCCGGTCGCGGCCGCGAGCGGGCGCGCGCGGTGCCCAAGGGCCGGCAGGTCGATCCGCATGCCCTCGACGAAGTGCGGGGGCTTCTCGATGACGCGCCGCGCGAGCGCTCGCTGCTGATCGAGCATCTGCACCGCATCCAGGACCACTACGGCCAGATCTCCGCGGATCATCTCGCCGCGCTCGCCGAGGAGATGCGACTGTCTTTCGCCGAGGTGTACGAGACGGCGACGTTCTATGCGCACTTCGACATCGTCAAGGCGGGCGCACCGGCGGTTCCCGCCGTGACGGTACGGGTCTGCGACAGCCTCACCTGCGCGATGTTCGGCGGCGAGAAGCTGCTCGCGGAGCTCTCCACCGGGCTCGGCCCCGAAGTGCGCGTGGTGCGCGCGCCGTGCGTCGGCCTGTGCGATCACGCACCGGCGGCGGAGGTGGGCCACAATTTCATCAAGCGGGCAACCGTGGCGAGCGTGCGCTCGGCCGTGGCGCACGGCGACACCCATTCTCACGTGCCGGACTACATCGACTATGACGATTACCGCGCCGGCGGCGGCTATAAGACCCTCGAGCGGCTGCGCAGCGGCGCGCTCGCGGTCGAGGACGTGCTCAAGGTCCTCGACGACGGCGGGCTGAAGGGGCTCGGCGGGGCAGGCTTTCCGACCGGGCGCAAGTGGCGCTCGGTGCGCGGTGAGCCGGGTCCGCGCCTCATGGCGGTGAACGCCGACGAGGGTGAGCCGGGCACGTTCAAGGACCAGTACTTCCTCAACAGCGATCCGCATCGCTTCCTCGAGGGCACGCTGATCGGCGCCCACGTGGTGGAAGCGGCGGATATCTATATCTACGTGCGCGACGAGTATCCGGCCAGCCGCCGCATCCTTGCCAACGAGATCGCCCGTCTGCCGCCCGGCGGCCCGCGGATTCATCTGCGGCGCGGGGCGGGGGCCTACATCTGCGGCGAGGAGTCCTCGCTCATGGAGTCGATCGAGGGCAAACGCGGCCTGCCGCGGCACAAGCCGCCGTTTCCTTTCCAGGTCGGCCTGTTCGGACGGCCGACGCTCATCAACAACGTCGAGACGCTCTTCTGGGTGCGCGACCTCATCGAGCGCGGCGCCGCGTGGTGGAAGAGCCAGGGGCGCAACGGCCGCGTCGGGCTGCGGTCGTTCTCGGTCTCCGGGCGCGTGCGCGAGCCGGGCGTGAAGCTCGCGCCCGCGGGCGTCACGGTGCAGGAGCTCATCGATGAGTTCTGCGGCGGCATGCTGCCGGGTCAGCGCTTCACGGCTTATCTGCCCGGCGGGGCCTCCGGGGGCATTCTGCCGGCGTCGATGAACGACATCCCGCTCGACTTCGGCACCCTGGAGAAGTACGGCTGCTTCATCGGGTCGGCGGCGGTGGTCGTGCTGTCCGACCAGGACGACGTACGCGCCGCCGCTCTCAACCTGATGCGCTTCTTCGAGGACGAGTCCTGCGGCCAGTGCACGCCCTGCCGGGTGGGTACCGAGAAGGCGCGGGTGCTGATGGAGCGCGGCGTCTGGGACACCGCGCTGCTCGGGGAGCTCTCGCAATGCATGCGGGATGCCTCGATCTGCGGCCTGGGCCAGGCGGCGTCCAACCCCCTGACCAGCGTGATCCGTTATTTTCCGGAGCTGTTTCCGTCCACGGCGCCGGCCAGGGCGGCGGGAGTGACCAAAGCGTGAATACCCAGTTGAAACCGCAGGCTCCCGCGACGGCGGCCGCCGCAGAGGGCGCAGCACCGGGCGTCGCGTTCGAGCTCGACGGCGTCGCGGTCGAGGCCCGGCCGGGCGAGACGATCTGGGCGGTGGCCCAGCGGCTCGGCACGCACATCCCACACCTGTGTCATCGCCCCGAGCCCGACTATCGACCCGATGGCAACTGTCGCGCCTGCATGGTCGAGATCGAAGGCGAGCGCGTGCTCGCCGCCTCGTGCCGGCGCGCACCGGGCCCCGGCATGAAGGTGAAGACCGAGACCGAGCGCGCCACGAGCGCGCGTGCCATGGTGATGGAGCTGCTGGTGGCCGACCAGCCCGAGCGCGCCACCTCCCACGACCCGCAGTCGCACTTCTGGAGCCAGGCGGATTTCGTCGCGGTGGCCGACAGCCGCTTCCCGGCCGCCGAGCGCTGGGGGCCGGATTCGAGCCACCCGGCGATGCGCGTGAATCTCAACGCCTGCATCCAGTGCAATCTGTGCGTGCGCGCCTGCCGCGAGGTACAGGTGAACGACGTCATCGGCATGGCGTACCGCTCGCATGCGAGCAAGATCGTGTTCGACTTCGACGATCCCATGGGTGAGTCGACCTGTGTGGCGTGCGGCGAGTGCGTGCAGGCGTGTCCCACGGGAGCGCTCATGCCCGCGGCGTATCTCGACCAGGAGCAGCGCCGCAGCGTCTATCCGGACCGCTCGGTCGACTCGCTGTGTCCTTACTGCGGCGTCGGCTGCCAGGTGACCTATCAGGTCAAGGACGAGCGCATCGTGTACGCGGAGGGCCGCAACGGTCCCGCCAACCACAACCGCCTGTGCGTCAAGGGACGCTTCGGCTTCGACTACGTGCATCACCCGGACCGCCTCACCAAACCGCTGGTGCGCCGCGACGGAGTCGGCAAGAGCACCTACGATCAGGTCGATCCGGCCAATCCCTGGACCCACTTTCGCGAAGCCACCTGGGAGGAGGCGCTCGAGCGCGCCGCCGGGGGGTTGAAGGCGATCCGCGATGCGCGCGGTGCCAAGGCGCTCGCCGGGTTCGGATCCGCGAAGGGATCGAACGAGGAGGCCTATCTCTTCCAGAAGCTGGTGCGCACCGGCTTCGGCTCCAACAACGTCGACCATTGCACGCGGCTGTGCCACGCCTCCTCGGTGGCGGCGCTGATGGAAGGGCTCAATTCCGGCGCGGTCTCGGCGCCCTTCGAGGCGGCGCTCGAGGCCGAGGTGATCATCGTCATCGGCGCCAACCCCACCGTGAACCACCCGGTGGCGGCGACCTTCATCAAGAACGCCGTCAAGCGCAACGGTGCCAGGCTCATCGTCATGGATCCGCGCCGCCAGGCGCTGTCGCGGCACGCCTACCGGCACCTCTCGTTCAAGCCGGGCTCCGATGTGGCGATGCTGAACGCGATGCTGAACGTGATCATCACCGAGGGACTGCACGACAAGGAGTACATCGGCGCTCACACCGAGAATTTCGAGGCGCTCAAGGCCAACGTGCTCGAGTTCACCCCCGAGCGCATGGCACCCGTGTGCGGCATCGATGCGCAGACGCTGCGCGAGGTCGCGCGGCTGTACGCGCGCGCCCGCACGGCGATCATCTTCTGGGGCATGGGCATCAGTCAGCACGTGCACGGCACCGACAACGCGCGCTGCCTGATAGCGCTCGCGCTCATCACCGGCCAGGTGGGGCGCCGGGGCACCGGGCTGCACCCGCTGCGCGGCCAGAACAACGTGCAGGGCGCGTCCGACTCGGGCCTGATCCCCATGGTCTATCCCGACTACCAGTCGGTGGAGAAGGCCGAGGTGCGCGCGCTGTTCGAGTCCTTCTGGGGCACCAAGCTCGATCCGAAGAAGGGCCTGACCGTGGTCGAGATCATGAACGCGGTCCACGCCGGCGAGATCCGCGGCATGTACATCGAGGGCGAGAATCCGGCCATGTCGGATCCGGATCTCAACCACGCCCGCCAGGCGCTGGCGATGCTCGAGCACCTGGTGGTACAGGATCTCTTCCTCACGGAGACGGCCTTCTACGCGGACGTGGTGCTGCCGGCCTCCGCATTCGCCGAGAAGTCGGGCACCTTCACCAACACCGACCGGCGCGTGCAGCTCGCGCGGCCGGTGCTCGCGCCACCCGGCGATGCACGGCAGGACCTGTGGATCATCCAGGAGATCGGCAAGCGCCTCGGCTTGCCGTGGAACTACCCGGGACCGGCCGAGGTGTTCGCCGAGATGGCGGCGACCATGCCCTCGTTCCGCAACATCACCTGGGAGCGCCTGGTACGCGAGGGCGCGGTCACCTACCCGGTCGACGGGCCGGATGTGCCGGGCAACGACATCATCTTCCGCGAGGGATACCCCACCGCGAACGGCCGCGGCAAGCTCGTGCCGGCGAACATCCGTCCGCCGGATGAGCTGCCGGACATGGACTACCCGATGGTGCTGTCGACGGGCCGGGTGCTCGAGCACTGGCATACGGGCTCCATGACGCGCCGCGCCGGAGTGCTCGATGCGATCGAGCCGGAGGCGGTGGTGTTTCTCGCGCCGCGCGAGCTGCGGCGCCTCGAGCTCGAGCCCGGCGACATGCTGCGCCTCGAGACGCGCCGTGGCGCGATCGAGGTCAAGGTGCGCTCCGACGGCGACGTGCCGGTCGGCATGGTGTTCATGCCGTTCTGCTACGCGGAGGCGGCCGCCAACCTGCTCACCAATCCGGCGCTCGACCCGGCCGGCAAGATCCCGGAGTTCAAGTTCTGCGCGGCGCGCGTCGCGCCGGTCGCGCCGCTGCGGAGCGACGGGCGGCGGCAGCCGGTCGAGGCCTGAGCGGCGCCTCTCTCGCGAGCATGCGCAGTGCCGCCGCGAGCGGCACGGCGCGCTCGCACACCAGGGCGGCGATCGCGCTGACGTCATCGAGCGCGACGACCGGAATGCGCGCCTGCGGCAGGGGCTCATCGCTCGCGACCGCGACCACGCGCGGATCGGCGGCGTAGAGCGGCGTGAACCCGAGCGAGCGCCGGAACACCTCGAGCTTCGGGTGGCGCTCACGCTTGAAGCCCTCGATGAGCACCAGGTCGCACGGCGACACGCGCCGCAGCAGGCCCGCCAGAGTTTCCTCGCTTTCCCCGTCTCCGAGCTCGTGCATCTGGACCCAGCGGCGCGCGGACGAGACCAGCACTTCGCTCGCGCCCGCGGCGCGGAACTGGTACGAGTCCTTGCCCGGGTGGTCGACCTCGAAGGAGTGATGGGCGTGCTTCACGGCGGCGACCGTGAGTCCGCGCGCAGTCAGCAACGGGATGAGGCGCGCGATGAGGGTGGTCTTGCCCGAGCCGCTCCAGCCGGCGATGCCGAGGACCCGCGTTCCGCTCATCGCGGCGCCGCGTTGCCGGCGTTGCCGGGCTCGCCGAGGGGTACGAGTCCCTCGCGCGCCACCAGCGCCTGCCCCTTGTCCGAGAGCAGATAGAGCGCGAGGCGCAGCGCGCCCGGCTTGCTCGTCAGGATCGCGAGCCCGTCGACCGGGTGCGGATCGAGCGCGGCCGGCACGGGAAAGCTCACGATGCCCGGAGCGTCCTTCTCGAGTGCGCGCAGGCCGCTGCAGTAGGTGATCGACAGGTCGATGAGCCCCGCGGCGAACAGTGCCGCATACGGATGCTGTCCGGGCTGTGCCGGCGCGGTGACGCTCCAGAGCGACTGCGCCCGGTCCTTGAGCATTGCGCCCGAGCCGGGATGCAGCGCGTCGATCCGGTCGAAGATCGCCCAGGCGTAGTCACCGGCCGGATCGGCGACCGGCGTCGAGGTCTTCACGCGCAGCCTTCCGTCGAGGAGGCGTTCGATGAGGTTGTCGGCGCTCACGTTCGCCGCGGGGCGCGTCACGATGCACATGCGGTTGCGCGCGATCGCCAGTGCCGGCACGACGGTGTGGCCCGCGGCTTCGAGCTTGCGCGGGGAGGCGAGGTCCGCCGACAGGAAGAGGTCCGGCGTCGCGCCTTTCTCGATGCGCTCGCGCAGCAGGCCCGAGCCGCCGAAGGTCGCCTGCACTTCGACGCCGAGCCCCGGCGCCGCTTCGGCGGCGAGACCGTTGACGACGCCGCGCAGGCTCCCGGCGGAGAAGATCTCCACGGTTTCGGGCTGCGCCTCTGCGGCGCCAGCCGCCGCGCACATGAGCAGCGTGAGGCCGATGCGCGCGGCGCTTGCGGTGATTCGCGGGAAGGTGATCATCGCTATATAGTGCGGCATCGCAGCGAGCGCTGCCAACGCGCAGGTGGCGGTGAGCCCCGAGGCCCAGGATCGATCGTCCGCCGCGCGCCTCGCCGGTGTAGTCCTCGCCGGCGGCCGCTCGGTGCGCTTCGGCGGCGAGAAGGCCGCTGCATTGCTCGCCGGTAAGCCGCTGGTGCTCTGGGCCGTCGAGCGGCTGCGTGAGGTGTGTGCCCAGGTTGCGGTCAACGCGCGCCCGGGGAGCGAGGCGCAGGCGCTCGCCCGGGCGGCGGGCCTCGAGGTGCTGCACGATCTGCCGGGCGACGCCGCCGGCCCCCTTGCCGGGGTGCGCGCCGGGCTCATCTGGGCCGCGGGACAGGGGGCGGAGGCGCTCGCGGTGAGCCCGTGCGATGCACCGCTCCTGCCGGCGGATCTCTATCCGCGCCTCATCGCGGCGGCGGGTGCGGGCGCCGCCATGGCCGAGACGGCCGACGGCCCCCAGCCCCTGTGCGCCGTATGGCCGGTGGGCGCGCTCGGCGCGCTGACGGCGGCGCTCGCGGGAGGCGCACACCCGGCGACCTGGCGGATGCTGGAGGAGATCGGTGCGCAGCGTGTGCACTTCGCGCAGGCCGGGGATTTCGTCAACCTCAACACGCGCGAGGAACTGGCCGCGCTTGCGGCGCGCTTCGCGCAGCGCTGAGCGCGGCTCACCAGCGGTACAGATTCGCCACGAAGCCCGCGGGAAACTCCTCGGCGCGCGGCGGCAGCTCGACGAAGCCGTGCGTGCCCGCGAGCGCCAGGAAGTCCCCGGGGCCTTTCGGCAGACGCGGCTCGGCGCGCCGCTCACCCTGCGCATCGAGCCGCACCACAACCGGCATGAAGGAGCTCATCGAGCGGCCGAATCTCACCGGCTGCGCGAGTGCGATCGGCTCCGGCGGCGCCAGTGCCGCCCCCATGGCGGCGCCGATCGCCGGGAGCGTGTAACGGACGAGACACACCATGGTCGCGACAGGATTGCCCGGCAGCCCGAATACCGCCTGGCCCGCGGCGCTGACCCCGAACCACATCGGCCGCCCGGGCCGCTGCGCCACCTCGTGGAACACTTCCTCCACGCCGAGACTCTTCAGTACCTTGGGAACCAGGTCGAACTTCCCCTTGGAGATTCCGCCGCTGAGGATCAGCACCTCGTGCGTGGCCAGATGCGCCGCGAGGCGCTCGCCGAGCTCACGCTCATCGTCGCGCAGATGATCGTCGGCGACGCGCGCCAGTCCGTGCTCGCGCAGCGCCGCGACCACCGCGTAGGCGTTGGAGCGGCGCACCTGGTGCTCCGCGATCGGCCGGCCGGGCTCGACCAGCTCATCGCCCGTCGAGATCACCATGACGGCCGGCTGGCGGCTGACGCGCACGCGCGCGAGGCCGGCCGAGGCGACCACGGCGATCTCCGCGGCGCCGAGCCTGGTGCCGCACCTGAGCATCGGTACGTCGCGCGCGCTGTCCTCGCCGCGCCGCTGCACGTTGCGCCAGGCGGCCGCGGTGGCCTTCACCCCGAGCGTCACTACGCCGCCGGCGGCGGTGTACTCCTCCAGCGGGATCACGCTGTCGGTGCCGCCCGGCATGATCGCGCCGGTCATCACCTCGATGGCGTGCGCCTCGCTCTCGAGAGCGAGCGCCGGCGCGCCGGCCGCCTGGGTGGCCTGCAGCGTGAAGTGCCGCAGACCACGCTCGAACGCGGCGCTCGCCACGGCGATCCCGTCCATGCACACGCGATCGAAAGGCGGATTGTCTCGCTCGGCATAGACGTCCTCGCGCAGGGTGCGCCCGACGCACTCCGCGAGCGGGCGCGACTCGGCCGGCAGCGCGATCACCCGCGCATCGATCAGCTGCTGTGCCTGCTGCGGCGTGAGGGGGGTGTACGGCGCGCGGCTCATGGGACGAGGCATTTTATCCGAGCCCACCTATGCGTGGGCGTTCATATCGTTAAGACCGATTGCACATGATAGTTTTCCGCGCCGCCGTGCTGCTGCATGCGCGCCGCCCGCCACACCCACAGGAACCCGGACAATGACCGATCGCGTGAGTCCCTGCGCCCCGGCGCTGCTCGCCGCCGCACTGCTGCTCGCCACGGGCGTCCGCGCCGACGAGGCCGCGCCGCCGGACGAGCCGCCGCAGGACTCCGCGACCCTCAAGCGCGTGGTGGTGACGGCCGAACGGCCGCCGGAGCAGAACTATCGTGCGCCGACCGTCGACTCGCTCGGGCCCCTCGGCAGCACGCCGGTGCTCGATACGCCGTACAGCATGGGCATCCTCACCCACGACATGATCGCCAACTCACAGGCGGTCGACTTCAAGGACGTCTCGAAGTACCTGCCGCTGGTCGCCTACCAGGAGCAGCAGGGCCCGGACATCCTCAGGCCGCAGACGCGCGGCCTGCAGGGCGGCAATTTCCAGAACACCAAGATCGACGGGATGACCGTCTACATCACCGTCGCCATGGCGATGGAACAGTTCCAGCAGATCGAAGTCGTCAACGGACTGTCCTCCGCGCTGTACGGTCCGACCAATCCCGCCGGCATGTTCAACTTCGTCTCCAAGCGCCCGACGGATTACGACCTGCATGAAGTGAGCGCGAGCTACGGAAGCGACAGCATCCTCACCGCCAAGGCCGACCTCGGCGGCCGCATCGACAGCGGCGGCATCTTCAGCTACCGGCTGAACGCACTGTACGGCGACGGCAACGGCTACGTCGACGGCAGCCACCAGCGCCGCGCGCTCGGGGATCTCGGCCTCGACATCCGTCCCTGGCAGCACGGCGTGCTCGAGCTCAACTACAGCAGCTATTCGCTCGACGACACCGGCTACCCCGGATGGTTCACCTACAACGAGAAGACCGTGCTGCCGCCGGCGCCGGACCCCGATCGGGTCGGCTACGGCCAGTCCTACGCCGGTGTGGATCTCACCACCCAGATCGCGAGCGCACGCCTCAAGCAGGACTTCGGCTCGGACTGGCACCTGGTGGCGGGCATTCTCAGCCAGGATGCCGCGCGCGACATCAATACCCCGGTCAACAACCTCACCGACAACGCGGGCGACTACACTTCCTCGTTCGCCAATGGCTTCGCGCCGCGCTTCGTGATCACGAGCGACGTCGCCTATCTCAATCACACCTTCACCGCCTTCGGGCTCGGCAACGATCTCACTCTGGGCACCGCCGGCTACAAGTCGCGCACCTTCTCCGTGCTGAACGCAGCCGCACCGGCGAGCGTGCTGCTCGGTCATGCCAGCATCGCGGATCCGGCGATCTTCCCGGAGCCCGCCGCGGGACCGCCGGGCACGCTGGCCAATTACGACTCCTCCGATGCCTATCAGCAGGGCGTCAACGTCGGCGACACGCTGCGCCTGAGCGAGCGCTGGCTCGCGCGGCTCGGCGTGAGCGAGGACTGGTTCCACACCGACAACTTCAACAAACAGCGCATCCAGACCACCGAGTATTCCGACCGCGGTGCGAGCCCGACCGGGAGCCTCATGTACAAGCCGCGCGCCGACATGACGGTGTATTTCACCTACGCGAGCGCGCTGCAGGCGGGCGACCTGGCGCCTGCGGGTACCCTCAACGCCGGCCAGAGCCTGGCTCCCTACCGCAGCACCGAATACGAGCTCGGCTACAAGGCATCGCTGCCCAATCTCGATCTCGGCATGGCCTTGTTCAGCATCGACCGGCCGTACGCCAACATCAACACCGCCGACAATACCTTCGAGATCAGCGGCGACCAGGTGAACAAGGGGCTGGAGATGTCCGCGGTGGGGCAGGTCGCCGAGAACCTCACGCTCTACGGTGGCGTCACGCTGCTCGATGCGCGCATGCAGCACACGCCGCTCGCCGCCACCAACGACCAGCTTTACGTCGGCGCGCCCAGGGTGAAGGGCAACGTGCTGCTCGAATACCAGATCGCACAGGTTCCGGGGCTGGTGGCGACCTTCGACTACCAGTTCTCGACCGATCGCGCCGGCAACGACACCAACACGCTCATCGTCGCGGGCTACAACCTCTTCGATGTCGGCATGCGCTACGTGCGCGACCGCGTGACCTGGCGGCTCGCCGTGGACAACCTCGCCAACCGCGCTTACTGGAGCACGGTCGCACCGAGCAACCTGAGCGGCGCCAACACCGGCAGCCTCATCGGGCATCTCGGGGCGCCGCGTACTCTGCTGGCCTCGGTGACACTCGACCTCTGAGGCGGCACGGCGGTGTTTGCCGCGGCGCGCGCGGCGGCGCTAGAGTGCGGCGATGGAACCCATCGCCAAAGCCGCCGCGCCCCCAACACCGCCCGCAACGCCCGCGGCCGTGCCCGCCGGGCGTCCCGCGCCCGCGTCCCCCGCCGTACCCCTCGGCGTGCACCTGCGCTATTCCTTCGAGCCGGGCGAGCAGCCACCCGCCGCCCTCGGTAACCCGCTGATCGAGACGCTGGCGGCGGTTGCCGCGGGCGGCTCGATTCGCCACGCCGCCCGCACGCTCGGCACGTCCTATCGTTACGTATGGGACGCGCTGCGCAGGTGGGAACGGGTGCTCGGCGAGCCGCTGATCGGCTGGGCGCAGGGACGGCGCGCACGGCCCACACCCTTCGCGCTCAAGCTCCTGTGGGCCGAACGCCGGGTGCGCTCGCGCATGCAGCCGGAGATCGAGACGCTGCGCGCGGATCTCGCGCGGGTACTGGTCGACGCCCGCGACCAGCGCCAGCAGCTGCTCACCGTGCGGGCGAGCCACGACCTGGCGCTGCCGGTGCTGCAAAAGCACGTCGCCGCGAGCTGCGATCTCAACCTCGACCTCGGATTCCAGGGGAGCGTCGATGCGCTGCGGGCGCTCAATGCGGGTGAATGCCAGGTGGCGGGCTTTCACGTGCCGGCGCTGCGCGGCGCGGCGCCGGTGTTCTCGCGGGCCCTCAAGCCGCTCCTCAAGCCCGGAGTGCACCGGCTGATCGGTTGCGCGCGCCGCATGCAGGGCCTGATGGTCCGCCGGGAGCATGCCGGGCAGGTGCGCACCTTTCCGGATCTCGCGGCGCCGCACCTGCGCTTCGTGAATCGCCAGCCGGGATCGGGCACGCGCATGCTGATCGATCATCTGCTGCATGAGCACGGCATTGCCGGGGAGTCGCTGCCGGGGTTCGCCGGGCACTGCGAGCAGTCGCACGTCGCCGTGGCGCTGTGTATCGCGAGCGGTGTGGCGGACACCGGCGTCGGTGTCGAGGCGGCGGCCCTGCAGTTCGGCTTGCATTTCGTGCCGCTGGTGGAGGAGAGCTACTTCCTCGCCTGCCTCGAGGACGGCGTGGCCGACCCGGCGTTGACGCGGCTGCGCGAGGTGCTCGCCGGCGCCCGCTGGCGCGAGATCCTCGCGAGCCTCCCCGGCTACCGGCCGGCGGCGGATGCCGGGAGTCTGCTGGCGGTCGAGGCGGGCCTGCCGTGGTGGCGGCGCTGCAAGCCGCACGCACCGGATAGCTGAGGACGCGCAGCGCGCGGCGCGCGCATCCTAATCGGCGGGAACCGTGCGCTCCTTGGCCCACTCGCGCAGCGCGGCGACGCTCTCGGCCATGATCACGGCGAGCGGCCGGGTGGCGGCGATTTCGGCGCTGAGGAGCCGCGCATCCGGCGCCACGTGCTGGGCGTGGGCACTGTAGAGCGCGGCGACGATCGCTTGCTCGATCTCGGCTCCCGAGAAGCCCTCGCACTCGCGCACCAGGGTGCTCAAGGTCGAGCCGTCGAGCGCAATGCCGCGCCGGGCCGCATGGATACGCAGGATCTCGGCGCGCGTGGGGGGGTTGGGCAGGTCGACGAAGAAGATCTCATCGAAGCGGCCCTTGCGGATCAGCTCCGGAGGGAGCGCGGCGATATCGTTGGCGGTGGCCACCACGAACACCCGGCTGCTCTTCTCCGCCAGCCAGGTGAGGAACGCACCCAGCACGCGCCGGGTCGCGCCGCCGTCGGAATCGCCCGAGGCGAAACCTTTCTCGATCTCGTCGATCCACAGCACGCACGGTGCCAGCACGTCCGCGGACGCGAGCGACTCGCGCAGGTTGCGCTCGGACTCGCCGATGTACTTGTCATAGAGCGCCGCACAGTCGAGGCGCAGCAGCGGCACCTGGAAGATGCCGGCGCTGGCGCGCGCCGCGAGACTCTTGCCGCAGCCCTGCACGCCGAGCAGCAGCACGCCCTTGGGGACGTCGAGCTGCGGCGCCGAGCCATCGAAGGCGGCGACGCGCTTCTCGAGCCACGCCTTGAAATTGACCAGGCCGCCGACGTCGGAGAGCTGCGCGGTGTCGTGCTCGTAGTGCAATACGCCCCCGTGATTCAGCAGCTCGTACTTCGCCTGCATCACGAGCGGCACGTCCGACAGCTGGATCGCACCGTGATCGTAGATGGCCTTGCGGGCGAGGCGCTGGGTATCGGCGGCCGAGAGGCCGTTCATGTTCTCGACCAGCAGGTCGAGCGCGCGCGGATCGATCTTCACCGCCAGGCGGGGATTGGCCCGCGTCCACTGCCGCGCCACCTCTTCGACCAGCTGCCGCCGTTCGTTGCGATCCGGGAGCGCGAGCGCCACGCGCGCGGCGAGGTGCTCGAGCTCGTGCGGGATCTGGGTTTCGTAGCCGATCAGGACCACGGTGCGCGCACAGTGCTCGTAGTCCTGGGCGATGTCCTTCAGGAGGCGAACCAGCGTTGGATCCTGCAGGTACGGATGAAAGTCGAGCAGGGCGTAGACGCCGGCGAACATGGAGGCGCGGATGTGCTTGAGGATGTCCGGGGGCTGGGCCACGGTGCGCTGCGGCGGGCCCATGTCGACGTCGAGGCGCTTCAAACCGTCGGTGACGGTCCACTGAAAGAGCGGCAGGCCCGCGCGCGTTAAAGCCACGGGGGACCCGGCGGGGCGGGGCGGGGCAGCAGGCGCGGGCGCCGGTGTGGGCGCCGGAAGTTGCCTGCAGGCGGCGCCGAGTGCGTTCAGGACCTGGGCTTCGTCGCGCGAGTCGACGACGATGATCGGCACGCGCGAGCGCAGGAGAACTTCGAGATCGTTCGCTGGCATGGCGGGAGGCGGCTACCGAACTCCAAAGTCGTAAGTGCCGAGGCCGGAAGTGACCGATCCCGCGAGCCGGGCCGGAGGAATCCAGCCGACCGTCACATGCGCGGCGGCATCGGTGATCGTGACGACGTTCGTCTGGCCCGGCCGAAGGTTGAACGGGTTGTGCGCCAGATCGTGGACGGGCAGGTGTGCGAGGCCGCGTATACGCATTGCGAATCCCCAGGGCAGGCGCTGGCCGCGTGATCTTAGCCCAACACC
>JAGWMP010000317.1 GCA_028871705.1 Gammaproteobacteria bacterium | reverse complement strand
CGCTCTCCGGTCGGCGTCACCCACGAGCTGCGCCGCATGAACACCTACGGCGTGCTCGGCCGCTATATCCCCGCTTTCGGGCGCGTGGTCGGGCGCATGCAGTACGACCTGTTCCACGCCTATACCGTCGATGCGCACACGCTGTTCGTGGTGAGCAACCGGCGCCGCGTCGCCATCCCGCGCTACGACCAGGAGCTCCCCGAGGCTTCGCGCGTCATGCAGCAGCTGCAGCGCCAGGAGGTCGTGTACCTCGCCGCGCTGTTCCACGACATCGCCAAGGGCCGCGGCGGCGATCACTCCGAGCTCGGCGCGGTGGATGCCGAAGCCTTCTGTCTCGAGCAGGGGCTTTCGCCCTACGACGCGCGCATGGTGGCGTGGCTGGTGCGCCACCACCTCGAGCTGTCGATCACCTCGCAGAAGCAGGACATCAGCGACCCGCAGGTGATCAATGCCTTCGCGCGCAAGGTGGGCGATGAGACCCATCTCGACTATCTCTACGTGCTCACCTGCGCCGACGTGCGCGGCACCAACCCCAAACTGTGGAACTCCTGGAAGGCCTCGCTCTTCAAGGACTTCTACCAGCGGGTGAAGCGCGCGCTGCGCCGCGGGCTCGAGAGCCCGATCGACCCCGAGCACCTGGTGCGCGAGACGCAGGACCAGGCGCGGCGCCTCGCGGTCGAGCGCGGCGTCGCCGAGAGCGACATCGTGGCCGCCTGGACGCGCTTCTCGGCCGGCTACTTCCTGCAGCACTCGCCCGAGGAGATCGCCTGGCACACGCGCCTCCTGGCCGAGCGCGACGCAGGGTCGGACGAGCCGCTGGTGGCGCTCGATGCGCACAGCGTGCGCGGCACCACCGCGGTACTGATCTTCACGCGCCCCCGCCGCCACGGCTTCGCGCGCACCACCGCAGTGCTCGACCAGCTCGGGCTCAACATCGTCGATGCGCGCATCACGCCGACCGGCGACGGCTTCAGTCTCGATCTCTACCACGTACTCGAGGACGACGGCGCGGGCGTGACGGATCACGACCGGCGTATCGAGATCGAGCAGGCGCTGTGGCGCTCGGTGCAGGCGCGCGAGGATGCGCCGCTCTCGGTGTCGCGCCGCGCCCCGCGCCAGGCGCGCATGTTTCATACGCCGACGCAGATCGCGCTCAGCATCGACGAGCGCAACCGCCGCTCGGTGCTCGAGCTCACCGCGGGCGACCGGCCCGGTCTCTTGTGCGACGTTGGCAAGGTGCTGGTCGAGGAGCGCGTCGAGCTGCACGCGGCGAAGATCATGACGGTCGGCGAGCGCGCCGAAGACGTCTTCTACCTCACGGACTTCGACAACCGCCCCCTCGCAGCCGCCGCCGGCGAGCGGCTGCGCGAGCGCATGATCGCGGCCCTCGACCGCGAGAGCCAGGCACTGCGCGGCGGCGCGCCACGCGGGTGAGCACATGAGCGATCGCGAGCGGCTGCGGGCACTCATCGAGGACGCCTACGAGCGCCGTACCACGCTCACGCCGAAATCGCTCACGCACGAGCTGGGCGAGGCGCTCGAGGAATGCCTCGCGCTGCTCGACAGCGGCCAGGCGCGCGTCGCGGAGCCCGGGGACGGCCGCTGGGTGGTGAATCAATGGCTCAAGAAGGCCGTGCTTCTCTATTTCCGCGCGCACGACAACCGCGTGATGGATGCGGGCTTCACCCGCTTCTACGACAAGGTGCCGCTCAAGTACGCGCACGCGAGCGATGCGCAGCTGCGTGCCGGCGGGGCGCGCATCGTGCCGCACGCGGTGGTGCGCCGCGGCGCCTACATCGCCCCGGATGCGGTCCTGATGCCGAGCTACGTGAACATCGGCGCCTGGGTGGGAGCGGGCACCATGGTGGATACCTGGGCGACGGTCGGCTCCTGCGCCCAGATCGGGCGCAACGTCCATCTCTCGGGCGGCGTCGGCATCGGCGGCGTGCTCGAGCCGCTGCAGGCGAGCCCCACCATCATCGAGGACGACTGCTTCATCGGGGCCCGCTCCGAGGTGGTCGAGGGCGTCGTCGTGGAAGCGGGCTCCGTGATCTCCATGGGCGTCTTCATCGGGCAGAGCACGCGCATCTACGACCGCACCACCGGCAAGATCATCACGGGGCGCGTGCCCGCAGGCTCGGTGGTGGTGTCGGGAACGCTGCCGGCGCAGGACGGCAGTCACAGTCTCTACTGCGCGGTGATCGTCAAGCGCGTCGACGCGCAGACGCGCGCCAAGACCTCGATCAACGAGCTGCTGCGCTCTGCGGAGTAGGCGCCGCAGCGCCGCCCGGAACTAGCGCGGCCGGGCGCGCAACGGCGTGACCGGTCTGCGCGGCCGCCGCCGGTGCGCAGCGCCGCGCTTGCCCCCGCCCGACCCACCCGCGGCGGCGCGCACCTGTGCCCGCGAGGCAACGGCGGCGAACGAGCGTGCCGCCCGCCGCTGCAGCTCGGCCTCGAAGCCGCGATAGACGCGCACCAGCAGCCGCCCGAAGGGCGTGAGGCGTGCGCCACCGCCACCGCGCCCGCCCTTGGCGCTCAGCACCACGCGCTCATCGAACGCACGG
>JAGWMP010000059.1 GCA_028871705.1 Gammaproteobacteria bacterium | reverse complement strand
CACTCCGTACGCCAGGGTGTTGTCCGGCTCGTTCGGCACCCACATGCCGCCGGTGCAGTTGCCGGTAGTGCAGTTGGTCTGCGCGCTCTCGATGACGCGGGCGCTGTTGATAGAGCCGTTGGCGTAGAGGCTGAATCCCATGCCTGCGTAGTAGGTGGCGTTCGCCTCGATACCCTTGTAGTTGGTGCCGCCGGCATTGAAGAAGACGGTATCCGGGCCAAATTTCTCCGACAGGATCTCGTTGCCGAAATGAATGTAGTAGACATCGGCGGAGGCGGAGAGCCGTTGGCTCTGCCACGCCGTGCCGGCCTGGTAGCTCCAGGTCTCCTGCGGATCGAGGCTGGTTGAGCCGGGCGTGGTCGCCGTGCCGCGGTTGAAGTAGTTCTCGTTCGGGGCCATGAAGCCCTTGGCGGCCTGCGCGTAGGCGGCCCAGTTGGGGTCGATCGTGTAGTGCGCCAGCAACGAGGGCAGCGTCGCCGAGTAGGTGTTGTCGTAGCTCTCGGGTGCCTGAGTCTTGACGTCGACGACGGCGTCCACTTCGCGCTCGAAGCGGTCGTAACGCACGCCCGGCGAGAGCGTGAGTCCGGGCAGGACATTCCAGTCGAGCATGACGTAGGGTTGCAGCGTGACGAGCTTCTGCGACAGCAGCCGCCCGCCGTTGCAGCTGTACGCCCCCTGGATCTGCGCCGCGGTCGGCTGGAGGATCGGAGAGCCGGGCGTCGCGGGCTCCGAGCTCGCGGGGCACGGGCCGCCGGCGCCGACGCCGCCATTGGTGAGGTAGGCCGACGGGCCGCCGTTCGCAATCCAGTTGGCGCCGTTGGGGTTCAGCGCCTCACCGAGCGTCTCGTCCACCTCCGGCAAGGCACGCTCGTTGGACTGGCGATCCGCCCAGATGCCCGCCCTGAGATCGCCGAAGGCGAGGCGGTACTTCGCGTTGAAGGTGTCGCCCCAGGAGCGATAGTTGTTGGTCAGGAGCTGCCCCGGCACGTCGTTGGCGCCCCAATAGGTACCGTTCGGAGTTTCCCCGTTCGGGTCCTCGCCATTGTGCCCCGTGTGGTAGTAGGCGTAGGTGTAGAGCTTGTTGTCGAGCGTCCAGTCGCCCTGCTGCGTCTGCAGGCCGAGGTACTCGAAGTCGGTGTGGATCTGATCGTAGTTGTAGCCGTAATAGGCCTGGCTGGTCGGATCGCTCGACAGGCCGAAGGTCGGGCCGTATTGCGCGATCTGCGCCGCGGTGGCGCCGAGACCCACGTACTGATGGACCTGGTTGTACATCGCGACGAACGTGAGCACGGTATCGGGCGCCACCGGCGCGGCGAACTTGGCGAAGATGTTCTTGCGGTCGAACCCCATGTTGGTGAGCTCGCCGTCGCTCGAGGCGCTCTGGGCGTCGATGTACCCGGCCGCGCCGCCGTACTTGTCGAGCCTACCGGTATCGAACTCGGCACCATAGAGCTGCGTGTTCCAGCTGCCGAAGCTTGCATAGGGAGTGACGGTCGGCACGGCCAGCGGCGCCTTGGAAAGGTTGTCGATGCTGCAGCAGAAGGTGGCGTTGCCGATGGTGGCCGCGGTGCCCGGCCCATAGTTGACGTTCACCCCGCCCAGATCGTGAGCCATGAAGTACGACGTCGAGTGGTGGGTGAAGTCGTTGGAGTCCTGGAAGGGAATGCCGTCGAAGGTGACGTTGTAGTAGCCGTCGACGAAGCCGCGGATGCTGAGGATCTGGTTCTCCATCAGTCCCGGACCGTTGGGCGACACGGACTGCACGCTGGGCGAGAGTCCGATGATCTCCGTGTAGTTGCTCGTCGGCGGCATGTTGTTATCGATGAAGTACTGGCTGATGGCCACCGTCGGCTCGGTGACTTCCAACGGCGTCAGCGTGGGCGCCTGGGTGATCGCCGAGTCGATCTCCTTGTGTCCCTGCACGATGATGGTCGGTGTGGGATCGCGACTCGTGTCCGAGTCGGCCGCATCGGCGTACACCGGCCGCGTTGCGAATGCCAGCAGTACGCCGAGCAGCGCGAAAACGCCGGTGGGGACCATTCGACTCTGCATATGCCGCTCTCCGCCCCTGATGCTCGTGATGAGGAGACGCGCGGGCTGCGCGCGTCGCACAAGGCGCCGCAGACTACGGGTCGGGTATGACAGCGTTGTTGCAGTGGACGGCTGCGCCCACAGGGTGCCGTGCTGTTGTAACCGCGCGTTTCTGCGCGTTGCAGCTCTTCAGCGACGCCGGGCTTGAGCGATGCGGGGCGGCGCGGTGCCGCCGGAGTTCGATTCAACCGCAGGAGGTCGCGGCGGCATTCGGCGCAGACGGAAAACGACACGGCGCGGTGGCGCGCACCCCGGCCGGCGCGCGCTCGTCCGCAGGCAGGATCGGCAGGAACAGCCGCCACGCCTGACGCGGATGTCGGGCACCCCAGGCGAGCGCCTCGAGTCCGAAGGGGATGCGCGACTGCAACGCGGGCCGCGCGATGGGTCCGGGACTTGCCGCCACCTCGACTTCGAGGAGTCGCTTGTCGGGACCGGGAGGACTCGCCGTGTCGGCCGCGTCCCGGGCATGCTCGACCTGCTCTGGCGAGACAACAGTCGCGACAGGTCCGAATTGCAGAGCGGCGAGCTGATGCAGCACGCGGCGCCGTTGGCGCGCATGCACCCCTGCCCGGATGGGTTCCGACGACGCCAGCAGCACGGCTGGCGCCTTCGCATTCGCCGCCTCTGCCGCCCCCGGGCATCCTGCCGGCAGCATCAGCAACACGGGCGCAAGTGCGCTTACCAGGGCGATCGAAATACGTGGTGCGCTCATGCTGCTTGGACGAGCCGCGAGGCGGTTAAGTTCATCCGCGCCGCGCCGCGCCGCGACGGCGTCACGGCGCACTCGTCACACTGCGTGATATCCCGTCACGTCGCGTAACGTCAGGACATGGAAGCCACGTCCGCCGCACTACGCCGGCGGCTTCTCGCGGCCGGGCAGTGCGTCGTACCAGTGGAACCATAGCAGACCGGTACCGTGAGGTAACGCGCGTCAGTGCGCCGCGGCTGCCGCCGCCGCCAGTGTCCTGCCGGCGCGTTCCGCGCGCCGCGCGACCGGCCACATGATCGCAATCGCAACCACGCAAGCGATCAGGCCCAACGGCCCGATGGGGCCGTAGCCCCCGAACGCCTGCGCGATCATCCCGGCGGCCAGCGAGCCCGCCGACTGGAACAGGAGCCAGGTTCCCGAGGCCGTCACCGCCAGACGCCCGGTGGGATCGACCGCGAAGGCAAGGCCCACCAGCAGCGCGTAGGTGATGAACCAGCTGACGTTGTAGAGCACCAGGGCGAGCCCGAGCATCGGCGCGTGACTGGTGGTGGTCAGGAGCGCCGAAGCCGCGCCGCACACCAGCAGCGCGGCGGCGAGCGCGACGCTGCGGCGCAGGCGCGGCGCGAGAAACATGAGCGCAAAGCTTCCCACCGCACTCATGAGGGTGGCGAAACTCTGGTAGTGCCCGAACTCGACGGCCGACATCCCGATGGCGTGCGCGGTGCGCTCCATGAAGGGCCAGATCGCCATGCTGCCGAAGGTGAAGAGCGCCATGGCCGTGAGGGTCATGAACCCCTGCGCATCGATCGGCGCAGTCCTGGCGTCGGTGGTGGCGGCGGCGGCGGGCGCCGCGCCGCGCCCGGCCGGCAGCAACAGGGCCCCGAGGCCGAGAGCGGCGGAGAGCAGTGCCAGACCGAGAAACATGCCGCCGATGCCCGCGGAGGCGCCGATTGCCGGAAGACCGATGTTGACCGCGGCGAACAGCAGCGTCTGCAGCGCGATGCCGGCCGAGATGGCGCGCGTCGGCTGGCCGGTGCGGCCGGCCGCGAGATTGACCGCGCAGTTCATGAGCCCAAAGCCGAAGCCCGCGGCGAGCCGCAGAGCGAGCAACAACGCGTAGAACGCGATGAAGGCACTGCCCCCCTGTGCCGCCACCACCAGGCACGAGGCCGCGATCGCGATGCTGCGCGCGCTGAGTCGCGAGACGCGCGGCGCGGCCAGGAACAGTGCGCCGGCGTAGGCGAGGGTTTCGGCCATCGCGAAAGCGCCCATCGCAACCGGCGAGAAGCCGTAGCGATCGACGAGTCCGCCGATCAGATAGGTCGTGAAGTTGTTGCCGATGTGCGCCGCGCTCGATGCGCAGCCGATCGCAACCAGCGCGCCGAGCCCCGCGAGGCGCGAGATGCGCGGCACGCTCACCGCGCTTGCCCCCACCGGCATCTCATACGGGCGGGAACCGGGCGGCGGCTTCGATCGCCTCGAGATCGAGATGGCTCCTGACGTATTCCGCGGACGCATCGCGGCGCGGCTGGTAGTCCCACGACTGCAGAACGCCGACGGCGTTCGCGGCGGCGACCTGCCGGCGGCGGCGCTGGCTGGCGAGCACCGCGCGCGTGATGCCATCCGTATCCCAGCCGCCGCGGATCTCGGCGAGGAACGCAGCGCGCGTCTCGCGCCAGGCGGGCTCGGCGGCGCGGTTGATGAGCTCGTCCGGATCGGCGGCGAGGTCATAGAGCTGATCCGGGTCGCCCGGCGCGTGGATGAACTTCAATGAGCCGCGGCGGATCATGATGATCGGGGCCACGGCCCCCTCACCCAGGTACTCGCCGTAGACCGCCCTGGCGGCGGGCGCCGCGCCGCGTGCCAGGGGCAGGAGACTGCGACCGTCGAGCGGTGCCGCGACGCCGGGCTCGATGCCGGCGAGATCGAGCAGAGTCGGCAGCAGATCGAGGTTGGAGACCGCCTCGCTCACCACCCGCGGACCGAACGTACGTGGCGCGTGGATCAGCAGCGGCACCCGCGCACCGCCCTCGAAGAAGGTCATTTTGTACCAGAGGCCGCGCTCGCCCAGCATCTCGCCGTGATCGCTGCACACGACGATGGCGGTGTTCTCATCGAGGCCGGTTTCCTTGAGGGTTTCCAGTATCAGCCCGAACTGCTCATCGACATAGCTGATCGCTCCGTAGTAGGCGCGCCGGGCGCGCAGCACCTGCGCCTCGGTCACCTCCTCCAGATCCGCGCCGATCGCGTGGCGCAGCCGCAGCGAATGCGGATCGAGACGCTCGCGCGGTATGCGCACCCGCGGCGGCGGGATCGGCCTGCCTTCATACAGGTCCCAGTACCGCTGGGGAATCACGAACGGATCGTGCGGGTGGGTGAGGGAGGCCATGAGAAAGAACGGCCGGGAGTCGCGCGCGCGCGCGAGATCGAAGAGCTTGCGGCGGGCGGTGAAGACCACCTCGTCGTCGAAGTCGATCTGGTTGGTGCGCACGCACGGCCCGGCGGTGGTCACCGAAGTCATGGAGTGATACCAGCTCGGCCGGGCCTGCGGCTGCGTCCAGTCGGGCGTCCAGCTGAAATCGGCAGGATAGATATCCGTCGTCAGCCGCTCCTCGAAGCCGTGCAGCTGATCCGGGCCGACGAAATGCATCTTGCCCGTGCAGATGGTGCGGTAGCCGGCGAGGCGCAGGTGATGGGCGAGTGTCGGGGTGTCCGCGCGGAACTCGCAGGCGTTGTCGTAAGCGCCGATGCGCGCGGGCAGCTGCCCGCAGAGGAGCGAAAACCGCGATGGGCCGCAGAGCGGACTCGCGCAGTACGCCGCGTCGAACACGACCCCTTCGGATGCCAGCCGGGACATGACCGGCGTCATCGACATCGCGCCGCCGCAGAAAGGCAGTGCGGCCGGCGTCATCTGATCGGCCATTAGCATCAGGATATTCGGCTTGCCCATGACACCGGCTCTTTGAGGATGTATCTCGATGATATAAGGAGAGAATCTCCGCCGTGAATGCGCTCGGGGCTGAAGTACGATATAAGCCCTGCTTATGAGTTCCGACCTCTCTCGCCTGCCGCTGCGGCGGCTCGTCGTGTTCGAGGCCGCCGCGCGCCACGGCCGCTTCGTCGCCGCCGCGCAGGAGCTCGCGATGAGCCAGGCCGCGGTCAGTCAGCATATGGCCGCCCTCGAGGCAGAGCTCGGCAGCGCACTCTTCACCCGCGCGCATCGCGGGGTCGCGCTCACGCCGACGGGTGAAGCGCTGCGCCTCGCCGTGGAGGAAGGGCTGCGAACCCTGCAATCGGGCGTCAGCGCCGCGCGGCGTCCGGGCAGGAAGCGCACGCTGCAGATCCTCACGGACTTCGGCTTCGCCGCCTGGTGGCTGATGCCACGCATCGCCAGCCTGAGCGATGTCGCCCCGGACGTGGAGCTGCGCCTGATCACCACCCAGTCCGACAACGCGGCGGAGGATCCGGGCTTCGATCTGGCGATCCTGTTCGGCGGCGGCGACTGGCCGGGCTATCGCGCAGAGCGCCTGTTCCAGGAGAAAGTCTATCCGGTGTGCTCGCCGGCCTATCTCGGCGACCGCCCGCTGCCGACGCCGGCGGAAATCTCCCGCATGCGGCTGCTGCATCTGCGCAGCCCCTCCGCGCAGCGCTGGTTTACCTGGAACGACTGGTTTGCGGCCATGCAACGGCCGCCCATAGCGCGCCCCCACGGGCTGCTCTTCAACAATTACCAGCTGTTGCTGCAGGCGGCACTGCAGGGCCAGGGCGTCGGCCTCGGCTGGACCCCGCTCATCGATGCGATGGTCGAGAGCGGCTCGCTGGTGCGGCTCTCACCGACGCCGCTGACGAGCGAGCGGGGCTACTTCGTGGTCGAGCCCGGGCACTCTGCGGCGAGCGATCACGTGCAGGCATTCAAGCGCCTGCTGTTCGGGCCGCCCGCGCCGCGATGAGCAACGGCGGCTGCGCGCCACGGCGGCGGCGGCTAAGATGGTGAACGAGCCGCGCGCGATCGCCATGCCCCTTCCCAATCAAAGCCAGCCTGTCGTGCAGATCGTCCTCGGCTGCTCCAGTCTCGCCGCCAGTGTGCGGTTTCTGACCGCCGAAGCTGGATTCGCGGTGCGCATGATCATGCCGGCCGAGGACCCGACGATCGCCGTGCTGAGCACACCGGATTGCGTTCTGCGGCTCGAGCAACTCGGCGCCGGCGCCGCGCCGCCCCCACCTGCGCGACTTCGCATCGTGTGCGATCTCGATGCGCTGCCGCGGGAGGCGCCGCGGGTGCTCGAAGGGCCGGACCGCCTGCGGGTCGAGATCGCCGCGCTGCACCCGCCGTTGGTCGTGCCCGAGGGCACCCAGGAGTTCGTGTTGACGCGGCACGGTGCCGGCTCCGGCTGGCACGCGGGACGCGCCGACATGTTGTATCGCGACCTGATTCCCTCGCGTCTCGGCGGGCGGTTCGCGGCTTCCCATATTCTCATTCCGAGCTGCGGGCCGGTACCCGACTACGTGCACTATCACCGGGTGCGATTCCAGATGATCTTCTGCAGGAGCGGCTGGGTGCGCGTGTGCTACGAGGACCAGGGCGATCCTATCGTGCTGCGGGCCGGGGATTGTGTGCTGCAGCCGCCGCAGATCCGCCACCGC
This sequence comes from Gammaproteobacteria bacterium, assembly GCA_028871705.1. Lineage (GTDB taxonomy): Bacteria > Pseudomonadota > Gammaproteobacteria > Steroidobacterales > Steroidobacteraceae > 13-2-20CM-66-19. The sequence continues at coordinate 6,840 of JAGWMP010000059.1, read as the reverse complement.
GTGCTCGAGTCGTCCGCGGGGCTCGAGGTCATCGAAGTCAGTTGTCCGGCGGCGCACGAGACCTGGAGCGATCCCGACATGCCCTTGCCGACCGGAAAAAATATTCCGCAGCGTGAGTTCAATGGACAGCGGTTCGTGCACCACGTCGCGAGCGAGGCCCGCTGGCAGGCATCGCGCTTTCCCGGGTTCGAGCAGCGCGACACCGGAATCGGTGCCGCGACCCACGGACTTGCCGGGGCCCGCGTCCTAAGAAGCCACGGCGGCGCGGCCCGCGAGCGGCGCGGCGACGGCGCGGGGGACGCTCACGCCGGAGAGTTCGCCTTCTACTTCGTGCTCTCCGGCGCCACCGTCCTCGAGAGCACGGCGCTCGGTGCCCATGATCTCAATGCGGCCGACAGCTGTGTGCTGCCCGCCGGGGCCGACTTCGCAATTCAACCCACGGCGGGACTGGAGCTCCTCGAAGTCACGTTGCCCGCCGAGCTGCCAGGCGCCGCCACAGGCTAGGGCTGCCGCGGCAACTCATGGGCGATCTTCATGCGCCCCGCGGCGAGTTCAATCCGCAACTCATCGAAGCCGTGAAAAGTCGGATGGCTCGTCGGCACCGGCCGCCGATGCGCCGCGCTGATCACGACGACCCTGGCGCCCGCCGCCTCGCCGGCTGTGATGCCGGCGGCCGCATCCTCGAACACCACGCAGTCCGCGGCACTCGCGCCGAGACGGCTGGCCGCCAGGCGGTAGCCGGATGGGTCCGGCTTGCCCGTGGCAATGTCGTCGGCCGTGATGAGCGTCCCGGGGGCCGCGAGTCCGGCCGCCGCGAGTCTGCGCTGCGCGAGCGCACGCGGCGCCGACGTCACGATGGCCCAGCCGCCGGCGGGCAGGGACCGCAGGAACTCGCGCGCGCCGCAAATCGCATGGATGCCCGCCACGTCGGCCATCTCCATCCGCAGGACCTCGGCGGCTTCGGCCTCGGCGTCCAGTCCCGGGATACCGAGATGCAGCACCGTATCGAGCGCACGCCGGCCGTGGCTGTTGCGCAGCAGCGCGTGCACGTCGAGTCCATGACGCGCGGCCCAGCGCGCCCACACCCTCTCGGTGGCCTCGATGGAGTTGAGCACCGTGCCGTCCATGTCGAACAGCAACGCGGCGAAGGAACGGCCATCGAACAGGTACATCCTATAGAATCCCGATCATCGAAGACTCACGCTGCAAGGGGCACCGCGATGGCAGTGCGTGTGATCCTGGCTCTGGTCATGGGAGCGCTCATGATGGCTGATCCCGGCAAATCCGTCTCCGGCGAGCCCGCCGGGCATATCACCGGCGTCGGCGGCCTCTTCTTCAAGGCGAAGGATCCCAAGGCGCTTGCGGCGTGGTATCGCGACGTGCTCGGCCTGCCGCTCGAATCCTGGGGTGGCGCGATGCTGCGCTACGACGCGCCCGGGCATCCTCCGGCGCTCGTCTGGAATGCCTTCCCCGCCTCGACCGGCTACTTCGCGCCGTCGAGCGGCAGCTTCATGGTCAACTACGCGGTCGACGACATGGACGCCTTCCTCGCGCGGCTGCACGCCAAAGGGGTCGAGCCCCTCAAGCGCGCGGACGATCCGAACGGCCGCTTCGCCTGGATCCTCGATCCGGAAGGCAACAAGATCGAGCTGTGGGAGCCGAAGCCCGCGCCCTGAGCTTCACCAGGGAGCGCAGCCGTGCTCGAGCAGAAACTTCTTCGCCCGGCCCTCGGAGACCTTCGCGAACATGCGGTTGAAGCGCGCCTCGCGCTGCGCCTGATCCTTCTGCCAGCCGATCTCGAGCTCGCGGTAGTAGGCGTACACGGCCTTGGGGTCCGAGATATAGAGCCGCGCCTCCTCGTTCACCTCCGCCATCGGGCAGCGTAGCTCGGGCTTCATGCGCGCAAACTGCTGCTCGAGGTTGGGATCGAAGACCTCTTTCTTCAGGCGCGCGAAGCCCGCTTCATAGCCGTAGCGGTCGCCGATCTCGCGGCGCGCCTCGAGCTGGCTCGGGCCGAAGAGAATGTGCGAGTAGGGCAGCGATCCGATCTGCGACTGGTAGATGTGCAGCAGCTCGTGCACGTCGTACGGGCCGACCGCCGAGTCGATGAGCACCGAGAACTGGCTGAGAAGCTCCGCGGAACAGCGCCCGGCCTGCCCGCCCTCGCCGCCCTGCGGGTGCGGCCACTGGTCCTTGTCATAGACCGTATAGGTGATCTCGGGGCACGCCTTCTCGAGATCGATGCCGGTGATGCGCCGATACGCCGGAAATACCTTGCACGCCTGATTCTCGATGAAGGGCCGGCACTGCGCGCGGGCAGCCGGGTCGCGCACGTGCGAGCAATCGAGCCTGAAGGTCACGGCAATGCGCTGCTGCCCGGGACAGCTCGTGACGACGATGGGTTCGTCCGCGCGCAGCGGCGCGGCGGCCGCGAGGGCACCCGCCGCGAGCGCCGACAGCAACGCCGCAGCGCGCCGGGCGCGGCCCGGCCGGCTAGCGAGGTGCGGCCGCATCCGAGGGCTGTCCGCCACCGCCGCCCTCCGCCACATAGACGACCCGGTAGCTCGCGTGCGCCGAGGGCGGCGCGAGATCCACGGCGCTCGTCTCGACGGTCGGTCCGGCGATCGTGCGCCAGTGCCCGTCGTCGACCTGCACCTGGACGAGCACGCGCACGTGCGGCGGGGGCGCGGAATAGCTCACCGTCATCTGCGGCGCGGGTTGCGCGGCATAGGTCACGGCAGGCGCCGGTGGCTTCCTCAGCGTCACGGCGCCGACCCGCACGGAGTAGCTGTCCGACTCGGCGCTGCGGTTGCCGTCCTTGTCGAAGGCGACCAGCCGGTACCAGTAGGCCTGGCCCGGGTGAACCCACTCATCGACGACGGTTCCCGCGGTTGCGCTGACCGGCGCGCCGACGACGAGTCCGGCGGCGGCGGCCGAGTCCGCCCGCACCAGCGCGACCTGCGCGGTCTTCTCGGCGGGCTCCGCCGCTGCGAAGCGGATCTGTACGTGCCCGTCGGCGCCTGAGACTCCGAGAACGACCGGCGCAGCGGGCGGCGCGCTGTTGCGCAGAGCCACGTGCAACACCGCGCTCGGGGCACTCAGGCCCTCGTCCGTCGCGACCGCGGTCACACGGTACTCGAAGCTGCCGCCGCCGCCCGCGCCGATGAGGTCGAGATAACGCGTGCCCGGTATGAGCCGCGAATTCAGCCGGCCCCAGCGGGGAGCGCGCTCGTCGGCGCGCCGCTCGACGATGTAGCCCGCGAGATCCTCGCCCGGCACGGCCTGCCACGTGAGCACGACCTGGCTGGTGCCGACCTCGGCCGCGAGCCCGTGCGGCGCGGCAAGCGCCGCCGCGGCGAGCGCCTGTGCCTGCACCGGATCGGGAGCGGCCCCGAGCGACCCGCCGGGCGTCACGGCGCGCACGCGGTAGTAGTAGCTCGCCCCCGGGTGCACGTCGTGGTCCTCGAAGCGGCTCGTTTGCGGACTCAGACCCTTCGGCGTCAGCCACTCGAACGGACCGTCCGCGAGCTGCGCGCGCTCCACCATGAGTCCGCTGGCGCGGGAGTTGCCGGGCGCCGTCCAGGTCAGTGTCACCACCCCGCGTCCCGCTTTGGCGGCAAGCCCCGCGGGCGGCGCGCCGGCGGCAAAGTCGGGAGAGTTGACCTCGACCGTGGCCGGTGTGCTCGGCACGCCGAGCACGTCCACGAGACGCAGCTGATAGGTGACGTCGGTCTCCACGGGCGGGGCGTGGTCGATGAAAGGATTCGCCGTCCCCTTGTCGATGGTGAGCAGCTGCGGGTGCAGCGTCAGGATCTCGTGCGCGCCGCCGGCGACGCGCTCGACCGTGTAGGCGAAGGCCGGCACCCCGGAAGCGTGCGCGGCCGTCTGCCACTTGAGCGTCACGCCGCGCGGCTCGGCCACCGCGGTGAGCGCGGCAGCGGCCGGCGGTCCGGCGTCATCGGCGACCTGGACCGGGCCGAGCGTCGCGGCGGCCGTGCCGTCGGCGTCGAGCAGCACCACGCGCAGCGCCGCGGCGTGCGTGCCCGCGGGCAACTCGGCGGCGAGACCCGCCGCGCGCGCGAAGTCGAAATCCGACAGCACCCGCAGCACCAGCAGCGTGCCGGCGGTCCTCGCCTGCGGATCGGTGGCCGCAAGCGGGTGCGCGAGCGCGTGCAGCGCGTTCTGCGAGGCGGCATCGAGCCTGGCGGCCGCGGCCGGATCGGCCGCGACGTGTGCCGCGAGCACCGCACCGGCCGCATCCTCGATCCGCAGCCCGCCCGCCGGCCAGGCCCCGTCGGTCAGGAGCAGCACGCGCACCGTGCCGGCCGGCGTGCGCGCCGCGTAGACGCGCGCCGTGGCGGCGGCGGGCGCGGCGCGTACGGCTGCGGCCGTGCCGCCGAGGCCGAGGGCGGCGAGCGCCAGCGCCGCCGCCACCCCGCGGCCGCCGCCTAGAGCCCGGTGCAAAAGCCACCTCCCACGTTGGGATTGAGCGAGGGCAGGACCTGGATGCCGACGTCGATGTGACCGGGCGGACACCCTCCGATGCTGAAGTTGAAATCGAGGTAGGGCGGCGGCAGCGACAGCGCCACCGAGGCGGAGGCGTTGGCGTTGAGGCAGAACCCCCCCGCGCAGGCCCCGACGCTGAAGCTGTCGGTCGCGGAGCTCGAGAACGACACCGGCGAGGTGGTGATGGCAGCCATCACCGTCCAGTCGTCGTGGATGTAGCCGCAGGCGCCGTTGCAGTCGCCCGCGTCGAGGTCGAGCCGCGAGATGAGTCCGAGACCGAAGCCGTCCGAGCCGACATCCGCCCACGCCTGACCGTGATAGAAGAAGAGCTGTCCGTTGAGCGGGTTGCTCTGCGTGCCGAGGTGGAAGTACCACTGCCCGCCGCCGACGTGCATGTGGATCGCATCGTTCAGCGCATCGATCGCGACCTGTCCGTTGAGCTCGGAGAACTGCGCGTTGAGCGTGCCGTCGAACACTCCGCCGCTGAAGCTGAAATGTCCCCAGATCGGGCTCTGGCCGCTCCAGTCGGGATTCAGGAGCCAGGCGTGATAGTCCATGCGCCCGCCGGGATCCTGTCCGCCCGGCTTGATGACGAAGTCGCCCGTGAGGCCGAAGGTCGTATGGTCGGGCGAGCCGATGAGGAGCGAGGCATCGAAGAGCAGCGTGCCATCGTCCTGCGGAACCGCCTGCGTGAGGTCCTGATACTGGAAGGAGGCGAGCGAGACGTTGTAGCCCATGCCGCCGCCGACTTTGTAGAGATTGATGACCGGCGGCACGACGGCGAGTCCCGTGGGACCTAAGTCGAGCAGCGCGCGTGCGATCCAGTAGTCATCGCTCCCCACGTAGCCGAGCACGAACTGGCCCGAGACCGGCGGCCCACCGAACATGCCCAGATCGAGGTTGCTCGAGAAGAGCACCCCGGACCTGGCTTTCGAAGCCGCGCCGCCGACGTAGCTCGGCCTCATGTGCAGGTGCACCGACGGGTTGGCGTCGGGGAAGGGCTTGTCGAGATCGAAGGGCGTGGTGACCGGGCCGTTGCCGGTGTAGGTGTGGGACGCCTCGCTGATGGTGTAGTTGACCGGAACATCCGCGGACGGCAGCGTCTTCGAGAGGGTGAGCTTCGAGTCGAACGCGAATGCGAGGCGTGTGGAGCCCGAGATGGCGCCGACCTGTGCATCGACCGACTCGAGATCGACGGTGCTGCCGCCGATGTTGCCGTGTTGTCCGCTCAAGCTGATGTGCCGCGAGCTCGAGCCGTCGGCGAACGTGCCCGCGCCGTTCATGCCGTAGTCGAAGCCGTTGAGCACAATGCCGCTCGCGAACTGACCCTGCTGGGAGCTGAAGTCGAAGCGCGTGTCGCTGCGCACCGTCCAGCCTCCCGCGCTCGGCTCCGACCCGAAGCTCAGGTTGCTCGCGGTGAGCGTGATCGGACCCTCCGCGATCTTCACCTTCGCGGGGGTGTCGAGATTCAGCCAGATCCCGCCCTTGGCTACACCCTTGCCCGCCTTGAGGAGCGTCGTGCCCTGCGATGCCGTGAAGTCGGTGTCGAGCCAGGGCACGTGCACCTTGAGTCCGCTGTAGGTTGCCGAGAATGCCCCGCCGGTGGCCTGCGCCGCGATCCTGCTCCAGCCGATCGTGCCCTGATCCACGGGAAGGTTGCCGGAGGAGCCGAACGACGCCTGACCACACAGGCCGTAGCCATCGATCGCCCAGCCGTTCACGTCCACGGCCGGCGGGTTCTGCAGCGCGAAGTTGAAGGCCGTCAGCTTCGCTCCGTTCAGCACCACGCCGATCCAGTTGCGCCCGCCCGCGCCCACGCACTGGGTCGTATCGGGTGCCGTGCCGTCGGACTGGCTGAGATCGAGCGTGGCGCTGCGGGCGGTGAGCGAGAAGCCGCTGTCGTACACCAGCAGTCCCGGCATCGGCTGCTCGCCCGAGATCCAGTCGCCCTGCGGGCTCAGGATCGCGGGCACGCTCTTCCAGGACGGCGTCGGCCCGCCGCTCGCCACCGGAATATCGGTGTTGGTGAGGGTGGCATCGAGATAAGCCATCACGTGATCGCCGGCGGTGCCGGAGAGCCGCGCGAGGTTCGTCTTGAGTCCCGGCATGGGCATCTCATGGGCGGGCGGGGTCTCGTCGAAGGTGCCGTTGGCGACCGTCACCCCGTCGCCCTGCATGGTCCAACCCTTGAAGTGGATCGGAACCTGCCGGCTCTGCGTTCCCGTGCCGCTCGCATCCGCGAAGGATGCCTGCAGCGTGCCGCTGCCGGAGTAGCTGCCGTTCTGCGAAGTCACGGTGGACTTGCCGCCGTCCTGCAGTCCCGCGATCTGAAAG
>JAGWMP010000058.1 GCA_028871705.1 Gammaproteobacteria bacterium | reverse complement strand
CGCCAGCAGAATCCGCTTGAAAACCCTCCGGCATCAAGCGCGACGCATACCTGCCGAGTCGTCTCCACGGGCGCGCGGTGGGGCGCCGATCGTCTCTAGCCAATTCCAGTCGGGAACCCCGGTGCCGATGTGGGAGCGGCCGGTTGCGATAAGAAGGAGCGGACAGTTGAGCAGCCTGAGCTTGGGCGTACGCGACGTATAGACTACCGACGGAGGTCTCTTATGATACTCACAACGAGGCCCAACGCCCTCAATATGCGCGAGTTCATCGCGCTAGTCGCACCGCTACTGCTCGCAGCCTGCGGCGGCGGCGGTTGCCGCCAAGTTCATGGACACCCCGGGGTATGCGCATTTACATACCCGGCGCCAACATACAACGTCGTCGGCTACGTGGCGGGACTGACGGGCTCCGGGCTCACGCTCAGCTACAACGGTGCTGCGCCGGTCGCAATCACGCCGAACGGGGCCATTACTTTGGCGATGAATGTCCCCAGCGGTACTGAGTACAGCGTTGCGATCGCCAATCAGCCAACAAACCCGGCGCAAACGTGCATCGTTAGCAACCCCAGCGGAACGATCGGTACCTTCGATGTCTCCGTGCTGGTGTATTGCCCTCGAACCGTCGGCGCCTGGCTCCTAGTCGCGACGGCTGGCTCAATCACGACGACGTCCGGAGTAGCCTCAGTGCCTGGCTCGTTGTCCACCTATGCGATCGATGCGAGTTCCGGGGCGCTGACGCTGGTGCCCGGGAGCACGATACCGACGGGGCCGGCCGTGGGCACCGTGCAGTTGGTACCGCATTCGCCCTACGTTTGGGCGCTGAGTCTCGGCGATGCGTCCGCAAGTGATAACAACACCGTGAGTAGCCTCTACGTTTACTCTGCTGATGCAACCAGCGGGCTGCTCACTGCCAACGCCGGCAATCCATTTCTTACCCTGAATGGAACGGCAGGGACCCCGGCGGCTTGCAGTGGCACCAGCGGTCCGGGCTCGACGGTCGCGGTGACATTCGCGCCGAGTGGCACCTTCGGCTACGACCTGCTCAAACCCAACCTTGCCGCGAACAATGGCGGCACTTACGTATTCACCTTGAGCGCTGGGGTTCCTCAGTGGTCGGGCTTGGCGGTGTCCAACGATTGTGACACGCCAACAGTTGTCGATCCGAGCGGACAGTTTGCCTATTACGGAATGTCATTCCTCGGCGTGGATACGCTCATCGCTAATACGGTCGACTCGACGACGGGAGGGTTAACTGAGCTTCCGGGGTATGGGCCGCCCGTGATGGTCGAGAGCGGTCCGGGTCCTGCCGAGATTGATCCCTTTGGACGATGCCTCTACAGCATCCGCGGCCAGCTGATAGACGGCTATACCATCGCCCCGTTCAACGGCGGGGTAGGAGGGGTTTCTGGAGGAGGCATGCCCATAACACAGCTCACGGGGGTGATGATTTCAATGCTGATCTCGCCGGACGGGCAATTCGCTTACATCACCGCGAGCGACGGCTTATATACCTACTCGGTCGACAGCTTTGGGGGCCTCCACTCGGTAGGCGCTCCGGTGCCGTTGCAGGTCGCGGGTGGGCCTCCAGGGGTCACCACGTCAACGCAGATCGACCCCAGCGGCCAGTTCCTGTACGTAAGCGCGAGCGCCGGTTCCGGTCAGCAGGGGATATACGCCTACACGCGAGACGCGAGCACCGGCGCACTGACTCTTGTTCCGGGCAGCCCTTTCGCAGTGACCTCGCAGACCGTTCCGCTGCAGCTGGCCCTTCAGTAAGCGCCAGGTTGTTTGTCATCTCCGAAGCCTGACGGAGCCGACGGCCCGGACAAGGCGATGATGGAGCCCGTTACAGCCCTCGTGAGGTACATGCAGCATGTGGATGGTGCCGTCGTGCCGCCAGTGTTCGCGAACGACGGGTTAGTCATCGTCGAGGATTTTGCTCCGTACGTTTTCAAGGGGAAAGGCGCAGCAGCGCGCTGGGATGCGCACTTTCGCCAACACGCCGCAAGGCTCAAAGACCTGCGGCGTGACTTCGGTGCGGCCCATGACTTCGACCGCAACGGCGATCGGGTCTATTTTGTCCTTCCCACCACTTGGCGCGGCGTGTACTTGGAAGCTCGCCGCTTTGAGGAGCACGGCGCGTGGTCCTTCGTGCTGGAGAAGTCGTCAGGACACTGGCTGATCGTCGCCTACGGCTCGGGCGCGACCGACCGGACAGATTGGCCGGTTCAAGTGCCCTGATTTCAAGCCCCAAACCCATCAGCCGATCACGGTTCGTGTGAAACGCTGGCCAACGCGAGGCATCAACGGCGAGCATGCCCGCGGTGACGGATCGTGTCGGGCTGTCGCTGGCCCGGCTTGGCCGGAATTGGAGCGGGTGATGGGAATCGAACCCACGCCGGTCCGCGCCTAAGGTGTTGAACAGGGGGCCCTTCTGCCTAAGATCGCAAGCTGCGTGTGATCTGCTTCGAGCAGACAGACCCGCGGAAAGCACCAGCTCCTTCCGCCACACGCAGACTGGCAAGCGGTTGGAGTCGACCCTGAGCCGCTGTTGACCCCCAATAGCGGTCGCTGAAAGGGCGCGAAGCGGACGATCACGCCCCGACGTTGCGTGGGATCGGCTGCTCAGGGCATTCTCACTCGGCTCCTGCAAGATCAGAGGGCGAGGATGGAGGGGGAGTCGCCAACTCGGGCGGGCACACCGGCCGGGGCAGTGTTCCTGAGCTACGCCTCACAGGATGCCGAGGCGGCCAAGCGCATTTGCGAGACACTACGCGCGGGTGGGATCGAGGTCTGGTTCGACCAGAGCGCATTGCGCGGTGGGGACGCATGGGACGCCTCGATCCGCAAGCAGATCAAGGCGTGTGCCTTGTTCATTCCGATCATTTCTGCCAATGCGCACGCGCGAGTCGAGGGGTACTTTCGCCTTGAGTGGAAGCTTGCGGTTGATCGCTCGCACCTGATCGCCCCAGACCGGGTGTTCCTGCTGCCGGTCTCAATCGACGCGACCCCGCAGACAGACGAGCGGATTCCCGACAGATTCCGCGAGCTGCAGTGGACGCGCCTGAGCGCCGGGGAGACGCCGCCTGCCTTCGTTGAGCGCGTAGCACGTCTGCTGTCTCAGACCGGGCGCACTGGATCCGTGACTGTCGGACGAGACCATTCGCTCGAACACGCTGTTGCGGAAGATCCAATCGGTCCCTCAGCCGCCGCAGCATCGGGGTCTGTTTGGGCCCGAATCAAAGCCCACAAGGTCCTCGAGTGGACGCTAGCCTATGCGGCGGCCGCCTATACGCTGTTACACGTGGTCGAGATGCTGGTGAATGCCTTCGATTGGCCCCATCTCGTCGCGCGAATCGCGACGCTACTGCTGGCCCTCGGCCTGCCAATTGCGACAACACTGGCTTGGTATCACGGGTATCGGGCGCAGCATCGCGTGAGCGGGCCGGAGCTCACAATAATCGCCGTGTTGCTCGTGATCGCCGGAAGCCTGTTGTGGTGGCTCGGGCGTCCGAGTCATGAACGAACGCCCGCTCAGAGCCCTACTCCCGCTCCTGTGATGACCTCCGGCACGTCGGGCACGGCAGCCAAGCCACCAGAGAAGTCCATTGCCGTCCTGCCGTTCGTCGACATGAGTGAGAAACACGATCAGGGCTACTTCTCCGACGGTCTATCCGAGGAGCTGATCGATATGCTGACGAAGGTTTCGGAACTGCGTGTACCGGCCAGGACCTCTTCATTTTACTTCAAGGGCAAGTCAGAGGACATCGCCACGATTGCTCAGAGGCTGCATGTAGCCAACGTGCTTGAAGGCAGTGTCCGCAAGTCTGGCAACGCGCTGCGTGTCACGGCGCAGCTGATCCGTGCGGACAACGGCTACCACCTCTGGTCCGAAACCTACGACCGGGACCTCAAGGATATCTTCAAGGTGCAGGACGACATCGCAGGCGCGGTGGTAAGCGCACTGAAGGCTCACTTGCTGCCGGCGCAGTCGGCGGCTCAAACGGAGCTGCGAACAGGTGACGTTGAGGCCTACAATCTGTATCTGCAAGGCAGGCAGAGTTTCAACCGCGGCGATACCGAAGGCTATCAGGGTGCGGTGACAGCGTTCTCTGCCGCGACCACGCTCGACCCTCGCTACGCATCAGCGTATGCAGCCCTGGCGTTGGCTCAATTCTGGCTTGCGGACGGTACGGGCGGCGACGAGGCGGGTTACGAGAGCGCGCTTGCATCCGCAAACAAGGCCGTCCTGCTCGCTCCAGGGTTGGGCGCAGGCTACGCGGCTCGTGGCTTCGTGCGCGCCGTTTACTCGTTCGACTTTGCTGGTGCGAAGGCGGATCTGGACCGGGCTGTCGCGCTGAGCCCGGGCGATGCCGATGCACTGCATCGATCAGCCATCGTGCTCGCCATACATGGCGACCTGCCCACTGCCATTGCCAGAGAGAGACAAGCGCTCGCGCTGGACCCGCTGTCGGCGGAAATCTGCATGCGCCTGGCATTCTTTCTCGTAGCAAATCAGCAGTTGGCAGAGGCTCGGCCCCTGTACGAGAACGCGCTGGCGATAGCGCCGAACTCCATCCGCGCACGCTTCAACCTGGGACAACTGGACCTGTTGGAAAGCCGGCCCGAGCAGGCGCTGGACGCGTTTCGTCAAATCGAAAGCAAAGACTGGAGCTTCTCGGGTCAGGCTAAGGCGGAATACTCGCTGGGTCACGCCGATGCATCACAGCGACTTCTCAATCAGTTGATCGCCATCGGGGACGACCCCTGGGACATCGCTCTGGTCTATGCATGGCGCGGCGAAAACGACCATGCCCTGGAGTGGCTTGAGCGCGCCTATGCGCGGCGCGATACCGGTCTCACGTGGATAAAAATCATGCAGGAGCTCCGCGGCCTGCGCAGCGATGCGCGGTACATGGCGTTGCTGCGAAAGATGAATCTGGCGGAGTGACGCCCGGACAAGGTAGCCGTGCAACCGGCGCACGACGGCCGTGCGCTTCCGCGAAAACTGTGGGCCCGCAAGCTAGCAACGAGATGGAGCGGGTGATGGGAATCGAACCCACGTTAGCAGCTTGGGAAGCTGCAGTTCTACCATTGAACTACACCCGCGCCCGTAGCGTGATTGTACTTCAGAAGGGGTAGTTGATGCCGCTGAACACCGCACCCCGGCCTTGCCCATAGCCGATGTCGACGTAGCCGACGACGTGCGGGCTCGCGATGGCGCGCACGCCGAGTCCTGCGGCGCTGTGCAGATGCGTGAGCGGGCTCTCGCCCGGGTCCGCGAACACCTTGCCGAGATCGATGAAGGGTGCGAGCTCGAGTGTCACCCGCGTGCCGAAGGCGTCGAAGCCCGCCACGCGGGTGCGCAGCTCCGCGCCGCCCGCGCTCAGATTACGGTCGAGATAGCGGTCGCTGCCGTCCGAGCGCAACGGCTCGCTCTCGCCGGGGACGCTGAGGTCGCCGCCGAGGCTGCCGAGTGCCCAGAAGGGCGCATCCTTCGCCGCGGGCATGTAGCGCAGCGCCACGTGCCAGGCGAGCGTCACGTCGCGGCCGATCGGCTGGTAGCCGCGCGCCTCGGCGCCCGCGTAGCTGTACGCGACCGAGCTCGCCAGGACGTGCGCCACCACGCCCGCGTAGACGAGATAGCGCACGCCCTCGTGGGGAATGACCGGTGAATCGCGCGTGTCATAGGTCAGGGTGAGGCGCTGTTGCAGCTCGTGCTGCGCGCCGATACCGAGCTCACCAGGAAAGAGCGTCGTCATCGACGGCACGCCCGGCAGCACGCCGGGCAACACGTCGACGTAGCGCATGCGCACGAGATAGCCGAGCTGCAGCGCCGGAGAGAAGTTGCGCCCCACGGCGAGATCGAGACGCGACTGATCGTCCAGGTAATTGCTCTGGTTGGCGAGCAGCGAGGCGTTGCCGACGCCGAAGAAACGCGGGCTGCCGCTGCGATCGTAGATCGCCTCGATCGACCAGCTCCAGGCCTGCTGGCGCAGCTCGCCGGCGGCGAAACGCGCGTCGAATTCGCGCTCGACACGCTGCTTGCCGCCGCCGACCACCATCCACTCCTCGTCCACCGACGGGAAACCGAACACGCGCACGCGGCTGCCCCAGCCGAAGTACTGGTTGCGGATGATGTCGGGAGCGATGATCTCGTCGATCTGGTCCTGCGCGTTGGTGTGCAGCACCGTCGGGATGAGTCCAAGCGTGGTGCCGCTGTAGGGATCGAGATCGATCTCCGGGATCGGAATGAACGGCGCGGTGGCCGGATCGAGGTAACGGCCGAGATCCGCAGCGCCGACGGGCCCCGCGGCCGCGGCGAGCGATACAATCACGAGGAGTGCAGCTGCCGGGCGCGCGCGGACCATGGCGTCCGCGCTCAGTGCGCCGGATTGAAGCGGTACGTGCCCTCGATGCCCCAGGTGCGCGGCGCGCCGGGAATGTTCCATGCGATCGTCGGCGTCGGTACCGGTGCCCCGCCGGCTCCCGCGCCGAACGCCTCGACCGTGCCGCCGGTATAGGCGTAGTGCTCGCCGGTGAGGTTGTGGCCGAACAGCGCCAGCTCCCAGCGGCCGGCCGGGCTCGCGAGCGCCACCCGTCCGTTGAGCGTGCCGTAGGAGCCCTGGTAGTTGAAATCGTTGATGACGTTGAATTGCACCTTGTCCTGCCAGGCGTAGTCGGCGCGTACCGTGAGCTCGCCGGCCACCGTCGGTATGTCGACGACTGCGCCGAGCGAGGCCTGGTAGCGCGGCGTCTGGTAGAAGTCGTTGCCGGAGAGATCCACCACCGGGCCGCCCGGCACCGGCTGGTAGAGGAAGCTGAGGTAGCGCGCGTCGGTGTAGCCGAAGGAAGCCTCGAGACGCAGCGGCCGTGCGAGCTGCCAGGCGCTCTCGAGCTCCGCGCCGCTCACGCGCGCGCGTCCCGCGTTAGTGACCAGCGTCGCCGGTGTGCCGTTGACGAGCTCCGCGAGCAGGCGCTGCATGTCGTCGTACTTGCCGTAGAACACGTCGCCGGCGATGCGCAGGGCGTGCTCGAGCAGGTCGGCCTTGAGCCCGAGCTCGAAGTCGGTGAGCTGCTCGGGGCGAAACGGCTGGTCGTTGAGGGAGGCGACCGGCGCGTTCCAGCCTCCCGAGCGCTGACTGCGGCCGATGCGCGCGTAGGCGTTGAGGTCGGGGGTCAGCCGATAGCGGGTCGAGAGCTCCCATGACCAGAAGTCGTAGCCGACGCTCTCGGCGACCGGCGGGCAGGGGCCGGGACCTGCGCCGGTGATGGTGCAGCTCGGGCCGACGCCGGGTACGTTGACGTAGTCGTTCTCCTGTAGATCGCGCCGGTCGCTGGTACGCCGCAGGCCCGCGGCGGCGTACCAGTCCGGCGTCAGCTGATACTCCCCGTGCGCGTATGCGGCCACGGAGCTATTCATCACGGCGTTCTGCTCGTACACCGGCAGCGGGCTGAAATAAGGAGTGAGGTCGAGCGCGCCGCCGGTCAGCTGCGCGACCTGGCCGAGCGCGCCGAGGAACGCCGGCGACGCCGGGGCCTGCACCGAGGGTGCGGCGCCGTTGTCGCGGAACCAGTAGAGGCCCGCGACCCAGTCGAGCCGCGCGTCCAAGGCCTTGTCGTTGAGCTGCAGCTCCGCGCTCTTTTCGTTCGAGGTGTTGTAGAGCGTCGAGTCCGCGAGCGGCAGCGTCGAGGCATCGACGTCGAGCGCCGTGGTGGCATCGAGGTGCCGGTAACCGAGAATCAGCTTCAGCGCGAGCCCGCTCGCGAGCCTGTGCGTCGCGGTGAGCTGCAGGCTGTCGGTGGTCGCGTCGTCGCGGGCGGGAAAGCCGCCATCGGTCTGGTAAGGGTTGGCGGGAAAGGCGACGGTCGGGATCCCCGGGATCGCCGCGAACGGCGCCAGCGCCTCGCCGAGTTGCGACACCAGCGTGCCGGGGGCGGGCCCGGCGAGCGGATGCAGGATCGCACCCGCCTCGCGCGCCTCGAAGCGCTCGTAGGTGAAGTACACGTCGGTGTCAGCCTCGGGTCTCCACAGCGCCCCGATGCGCGCCTGCCAGCGGTGCCGGTTGCCGAGATCGTTCTGTCCGGAAGCGATGCTCGATCCGAAGCCAGCGCGCTCATCGCTCTGCACGGCGAAGCGCAGTCCGAAGCTGCCGCTCACCGGGACGTTGACGATGGCGCGCCCCATGAGCTCCCCGTAGTCGCCGACCGAGGTGGCGAGCTCGGCCGCGGGTGCATCGAGGTCGGGCCGGTGGGTGCGCAGCAGGATCGAGCCGCCGGTGTTGTCGCGGCCGAAGAGCGTCCCCTGAGAGCCGCGCAGAATCTCCACCGAGTCGAGGTCGAGCAGCGTCGCCATCGCTCCCTGGCCGCTCGCCACGTATACGCCGTCGACGTACAGGCCGACCGCCGGATCGAACACGATGGCATCGCGATTCACCGTCTGGCCGCGCATGGTGATGTCGAGCGCGGAGACCGACTGCGGCGAGGCATACATGTGGACGTTCGGCACGTCGCGGCCGGCGTCCTCGAGCAGTACCGCGGAGGCGTCGCGCAGCTCCTCGCCCGTGCGCACGCTGATCGCGAGCGGCGTCTGCTCGATCGGCTCGGCGCGGCGGCGCGCGTAGACGATGATCTCCTGCAGCTCCTGGGGGGACGCCGCGGCAGCCACGGCGGGCGGCGCTTCGTCGGCGCGCGTCAGCGCGGGCGCGAGGCCGAGCGCGCACGCCGCGAGCCGCGCGCCGCCCCGCACACCCCGGAACGGGTGCCGCTTCCCGCCATGCAGCGGCCCGTCGAGTTCTCGCAGGCGCATTTCCCTCGTCCTCAGTCCGTACCAGCTCGCTGCGATAAATGTAACAGATCGTACCGTCCTATAATCACGCCCCCCGTCCTTCGAGAGGCGCGCATCCATGAGTACCACCGGCTCGCGGCCGCACGAGCGCGCCGTGTGCGTTTACTGCGCCTCGAGTCGCAGCTCGCATCCCGACTACCGCGCCGCGGCCCACCGCCTGGGGAAAGTGCTCGCCGGCGCCGGCATCGGCATCGTCTACGGGGGCGGAGCGGCCGGCTCGATGGGTGCGCTTGCCGACGGCGCGCTCGCGGGCGGCGGACGCGTCGTCGGCATCCTGCCGCGCTTCATGGCGGACCTCGAATGGGGGCACCGCGGACTCACCGAGCTCGAGCTGGTGGAGGATCTGCGGGTACGCAAGCACCTGATGCTGACGCGCAGCGACGCCGCGATCGCCCTGCCCGGCGGCTCGGGCACGCTCGAGGAGCTGCTCGAGGCGATCACGCTAAAGCGCCTCGGGCTCTACCTCAATCCCATCGTGCTGGTGAACACACGCGGCTTCTTCGCGCCGCTGCTCGCGCTCCTCGAGCACGCGGTGGCGGAGCGCTTCATGGACCGCCGCCACCTCGACATGTGGCAGGTGGTCGGGGAGCCCGAGGACGTGCCGGGCGCGCTCGCGCGCGCGCCCGCCTGGACCGCCGAGGCGCGCAGCTTCGCCGCCGTCTGACGCGCGGCCTCAGCCGTGCGCGCGGCGCGCCGCGGCGAGATCGAACGGCAGCGTGTGCAGCTTCACTCCCACCGCATCGCGCACGGCGTTGGCGACTGCGGGCGCGATCGGCGGGGTGCCGGGCTCGCCCACCCCCGAGGGCGCATTGGTCGAGGGCACGATGTACACCTCGATGGTGCGCGGCATGTCCGGCAGGCGCAGCACCGTGTACTGGTGGAAGTTGGTCTGGTCGACGTGGCCGTCGGTGAGCGTGATCCTGCCCGAGAGCGCCGCCGACAGCCCGAAGCCGATCGCGCTCTGCATCTGCGCCCGCACCACGTCCGGCGTCACGGCGATGCCGCAGTCCACCGCGCACACCACGCGATCGACCGTGAGGTGATCGCCCTTCACGGTGACCTCGGCGACCTGCGCCACCACCGTGCCGAAGGACTCGTGCACGGCGATGCCGCGGCCGCGCCCGCCCTGCTTCGCGAACGGCTGACCCCAGCCGGCTTTCTCGGCCGCGAGCTTGAGCGCCGCGACGTGGCGCGGATGCTTGCCGAGGTGTGCGAGGCGGAACGCGACCGGGTCCTCACCCGCCGCCCGCGCCAGCTCATCCATCATCACTTCCTTGGAGTAGGCGGTGTGGGTGTTCTCGACCGAGCGCCACCAGAGCACCGGCACGCCCACCTTCGCCCGCGTCCAGCTGACGTGCGTGTGGTCGAGGTCGTATTCCTCGGCGGCGTTGCCGCCGAAAGCGGTCGGATCGAGGCCGTTCTTCATCATCACCGGCTCGAACGGCGTTCCCGCGATGATCGACTGCCCGACCAGGCGCTGCCGCCAGGCCACCTTGCCGTCCTTGTCGATGCCCGCCTCGATGCGGTGATAGTTGAGCGGCCGGTAGCGCCCGCCCGTGATGTCATCCTCGCGCGTCCACACGAGCCGCACCGGGTACTTCGCCCCGGTCGCCTTGACGATCGAGGTGACCTCCGACACGAAGTCCGAATCGGGCGTCGCGCGGCGGCCGAAGGTGCCGCCGGCGGCCAGCGTATGGATCGTGACCTGCTCGGGCTTGAGTCCGAGGATCGTCGCGGCGGTCGCCTGGTCGAGCGTCTGCATCTGGCAGCCCGCCCAGATCTCGCACTTGTCGGCGCTCGCGCTGCACACGGCCGTGAGCGGCTCCATGGTCGCGTGCGCGAGATAGGGAAACTCGAACTCGCCCTCGACGCGGTGCACGGCGTGCGCGAGTGCTTTGTCGGCATCGCCCGCCTGCGCCGCGACCAATGCCTGCTTGCCGCGCGCGAGCTCGCGGTACTCCTTCATGAGCTGCGTCGTGCCGCGCTTCTCCGCGGCCGACTCGTCCCAGCTGACCTCGAGTGCCGCGCGGCCTTTCTGCGCCGCGTACATGTCGCGCGCCACGACCGCGACGCCGCGCGGGATCTCGACCACGTCGACCACGCCGGGCACGGCTCTCGCCCTGGCTGCCTCGAAGGACTTCACCTTGCCGCCGAAGCGCGGCGGCCGCAGCACCACCGCGGTCCTCATGCCGGGAAGCCGCACGTCGATGGCGTACTGCTGCGTGCCGCTCGACTTGGCCTTCGCATCGAGCCGCGGCAGATGCTCGCGGCCGATGATCCTGAAGCTCGCCGGATCCTTGAGTTTCACCTGGGCCGGCACGGGTTGCAGCGCGGCCCCGCCCGCGAGCTCGCCGAAGCTCGCCTTGTGTCCGGAAGCCGCGTGTGCGACCACGCCCTCGCTCACGGTCACCTCCGCGGGCGGCACCTTCCACTGCCGCGCCGCGGCGGCGACCAGCATGGCGCGCGCGGTGGCCCCCGCCTGGCGCAGCTGCTGCCACGAGTTGGCGACCGCGGTCGAGCCGCCGGTGAACTGCGCATGCACGCCGAGCGGCACGAACGCCATGTTCTGGTACAGGGGCACCTTCGCGGGCGCGCTCTCGACCCGCATCTGCTCCCAGGACGCATCGAGCTCCTCGGCGACGATCGCCGGCAGCCCGGTCCACACGCCCTGGCCCGCCTCGAGGTGCTTGGAGATCACGGTGACCGTGTTGTCGGGCGCGATGCGCACGAACGGCATCTCGAGCGGCGCGCTCGGGCCGGCCGCCGCGGCGGTGCCTGTGCCCGTGCCCGCCGGGCTGCAGCCCGGCAACACGACTCCGAGCGTGAGCCCGGTGCCGGCGAGCGTGGTGAGCTCGAGGAATTGGCGGCGGGTGAGGCCGGTGGCGCGCCCGGCGTCGCCGTCTTCGCGATAGCGCAGGTACATGGCTTAAGTCCCCTTGCTCTGCGGCGCGGCGAGCGCGCCGGCCGCCTGGTGAATGGCGCTGCGGATACGCACATAGGTCGCGCAGCGGCAGATGTTGCCGGCCATGGCGGCATCGATATCGGCATCGCTCGGCTGCGGGTTGCTCGCGAGCAGGGCCGACGCCGACATGATCTGGCCGCTCTGGCAGTAGCCGCATTGCGGCACGTCGAGCGCCACCCAGGCCTCCTGCACGGCCTTAGCGGCCGCGGTCGCGAGCCCCTCGATGGTGGTGACGCTCTTGCCGGCCACCGCCGACACCGGCGTGATGCACGAGCGCGTCGGCGCCCCGTCGATGTGCACGGTGCACGCGCCGCACAGCGCCATGCCGCAGCCGAACTTGGTGCCGGGGAGCTCGAGGTGGTCGCGGATCGCCCACAGGAGCGGCATGTCGGGATCGACGTCGAGCTCGCGGCTCACGCCATTCACGGTCAGCTGGATGGACATACGGTCTCCCCTGCCGGAGGTTCGAAGGTGCCCGGGTACGCAGACTCGTGCCTCGGGGGCGCCGGCGGCCATCCCCCGTTGGAGAGATTAACCGACTTTAATGATTCGCCCACCGGGGGAGAACCTGCCGGGAGCTAAGGTGGCCGGATGCACGCCTGGCCGTCCTTCCCGGGATCGCTGCGCCGTCCCTGGCGCACGCGTACCCGCGCCCTCGGCGTGAGCTCGCTCGCCGCCGCGACCGTGGCGCTCGCGGCCTGCAGTCTGGGCCCCCGCTACCACAAGCCCGATATCGCACCCCCCGGGAATTGGGTGACGGCCGCCGACGCCGCCGCGCCCGAGTGGCCCTCGAGCGAGTGGTGGCGCGGCTTCAACTCGCCCGATCTCGATGCCTTCATCGCCGAGGCGCAGCGCGCCAACGACGATCTGCGCGCCGCGGTGGCGCGCGTGAGCGAGGCGGAGGCCGAGCGGCGCATTGCGCGCGCGCCGCTCCTGCCCTCACTCGGCGTTGCCGCGCAGGCGACCCGTGCGCGCGCACCGCAGGCCGGCCCCGGCGCCGCCTATGCGACCGGCAACGACTTCAACCCGCTCCTGACCGCGAGCTACCAGCTGGATTTCTTCGGCAAGAGCCGCGCGCAGCTCGCCGCCGCCACCGCCACCGCCAACGCGAGCCGCTACGACCGCGCCACCGTCGAGCTCACCGTCATGGCGGGGGTCGCGAGCAGCTACTTCCAGGCGCTCGAGCTGCGCGACCGGCTCGCGATCGCCGACTCGAACCTCGCCAACGCCAGCCAGGCGCTGCACGGCCTCGAGCTCGAGGAGCGTGCCGGCATCGCCACCGCGCTCGACGTGGCGCAGCAGCAGACCGTGGTCGCCACCGTGAATGCATCGATTCCCCCGCTGCGCGAGCAGCTCCGCCAGACGCTCGATGCGCTCGCGATCCTCGTCGGCTCACCCCCCCAGGCCGTCGAGGTCACGAGCGGAGGGCTCGATGCCCTGAGCCAGCCTCGGGTGAGGCCGGGGCTGCCGTCGGAGTTGCTCGCACGACGGCCGGATGTGGCAGCGGCCGAGGCGCAGCTGATCGCCGCCAACGCCAACATCGCCGCGGCGCGCGCCGCTTTCTTCCCCGCCATCAACCTGACCGCCGACGGCGGCTACGAGAGCCCGGCGCTCGCGACGCTCCTCTCTCCGGCGAGCCGCGTGTGGTCGCTCGGCGCGGGGCTCACGCAACCGATCTTCCAGGGCGGCGCGCTGACCGGCGGCTACGCGCTGGCCAGGGCGCAGTACCAGGAGCTGCTGGCCGGCTACCACAAGGCGGTGATCGCCGCGCTCGCCAACGTCGAGGACGCACTCATCGCCGCGCAGCAGACCGCCGAGCAGGTGAGCCGCCAGCAGCAGGCGACCGCGCAGGCGCGGCGCGCCTACCGCTTCGCCCAGGCGCAGATGCACGCCGGCACCATCAACGTGCTCACGCTTCTCAACACGGAGACGACCTTGTTCACGGCCGAGGATGCCCTGGCGCAGGCGAAATACGCGCACCTCCAGTCGCTGGTGTCGCTCTACCAGGCGCTCGGCGGCGGCTGGCAGCAGCAGGACGAGCGGTTGTGAGGCTCGGGTCCCTCGTGCCCGGGTCGCGGCGGCGGCAGGTGGCGGTGGCCGCCGTGGTGCTCGCGGTCGTGGCAGGGGCGGCCTATCGGCGCTCGCACTCCGGCAGTCCCCCGCCCAAGGCCGCGCCGGCGGTAGCGGTGAACGTCGCTCCCGTGACACGCGCCGACGTGCCCGAATATCTCGAGGGCCTCGGCACCGTGCAGGCCTTCTATACCGTGACGGTGACGGCGCGCGTCGACGGACGCATCGACCGCGTCGCCTTCCGCGAGGGACAGGACGTGAAGAAGGGCGCGCTGCTGGTGCAGATCGACCCGCGTCCCTACCAGGCGGCGCTCGGCGTCGCCGTCGCGACGCGCGACAAGGACCGCGCGCAGCTCGAGAACGCACGGCGCGACATGGAGCGCTACCGCGAGCTCGCCCCCGAGGACCT
>JAGWMP010000057.1 GCA_028871705.1 Gammaproteobacteria bacterium | reverse complement strand
CATCGAACGCACGGTTGAGGCTCGCGAGCAGCAGCCAGGCGCGCCGGTAGCTCATGCCGAGCTCGCGCGCCGCCTGCGACAGTGAGCCGCGGCTGCCGATGTGCTCGAGCAGCGCGATCTTGCCCGGGCCGACGGAACCGTCCCGGCCGAAGTCCACGCGAAAGCGCACCGCCGGCTGCATCGGTTACCTCCGCCGCGATCCTATCGCAGTCGCGGGCGCGCGTCGGTGGCGCGGCCTTCCGCAAAAAGAGCGGCGCCTCCGGGGAGGCGCCGCCGAGGGGTCCGGGCACGGGGTGACAGGGAGGAAGCCCGGATGCTCACCATATCCGGTCAACATTAAGCGACGGCGAATGAAACATTAATCCTCCCGGCCATGTGGCGTTTCCGCATGTATCCGCGGCCTATCCATGCCGCGCTGCCGCAACCGGCGGCCGCGTGTGTGCAACGGCCGCCGCACCGCCTCTCTCAGGCGAGTCGCAGCCGCGCGAAGCACACGGTCTTCACCGCATCCAGCACCAGCGTGAAGAGGAGGGTCGCGACCAGCAGGCCCCCGATCACCGCCCAGGGCACCGCGTGCATCAGGATGCCGACGCCGGCGAGGGTCGCGATGATGGCCACGTCCAGCGCGGATGACAGCACGATCCAGCGGCTCGGGCGCGAGCTCCACAGGTGGCGCCTCTCTCGCACGACATAAAACACGGCCTGGCTGCTCAACACCAGGGTGAGGGCCGCCATGGTGCGCAGACCGTGGTGATCGACCAGTCCGAGCCGATACACCGCCACGCCGAGCACCGCGCTGCAGAAGCCGACGTTGCATACCGCCAGTACCACCGCGCCGAGCGTGATGCGGCCGATGTTCCACTTGTTCGGTCGCGACGAGGGCGAAACGTGATCGGTGGTCGCAGACATGGCGAGGAAATCGCCGCTGATCATCAGAATCACCATCAGCATCGGCGTCAGGATCGCGTGTCCGGTGATGGCCAGCCCCACGGTGAGAAAGAGCATCTGGCTTACCTTGGTGGCCACCGATCGCAGGATGTAGGTGAGGATGCGCTGATAGGTCTCCCGTCCGCAGCGCACCGCGGCGACGATACCGCCGAGGCCGGGCTCGGTGAGCACGATACCGGCGGCCGCTTTGGCGATGTCGGTCGCAGTCGAGACCGCGACACCGGTCTGTGCCTGGCGCAGCGCGGGAGCATCGTTGGCACCGTCGCCGCACATGCCAACCGCGTGCCCGCGGGCCTGCAAGGCACGCACGATGTCGAATTTGTCCTCGGGAAAGACTCCCGCAAAAACCGCGAACTCAGCCGGATCGGCGCCCGCGGGCAGGTGGCCACTTGGGGACACCGGGCCCTCGAGGCCGACGGCGCGTGCGACGGCGGTCGCCGTGGGTGCCGCATCGCCGGTCACCATCACCGTCCTGACGCCGAGCGCATCGAGTTCGGCGATCAGCGCGCGCGCGTCGGGCCGGGGCGGGTCATTGAGCGCGATCAGGCCGCGGTAGGCGAGCTGCCCCGGCGGGCCGGCAGCTACGCCGAGCACCCGGTGGCCGAGCCCCGCGAGCGAGCGCGCCATGGTGTCGGCGGCGGCGGGCACCGCCACGCGCGCGGCGACGGTGGCGAAGGCGCCCTTCAGCACCTCGAGGCGCTCACCCTGCGCATTGACGAGCTCGGCCTGCGCGACGCGGCTCGCCGGGTCGAACGGCACGAATCTGGTGCGTATCCACCGGGTCGCGCCTGGTGCCACCGCCGCAGCCGCCGCCGCCGCGGACTGCACCGCCGCGTCGACCGGGTCCAGACCGTGCGTGGCGCTGGCCTGGGCGCCGAGCTCCAGCAGCCGCTCGCGCTCCGTGCCGGCGATCGCGTGGACCTCCGTGACGGTGAGCTCGTTGCAGGTCAGGGTACCGGTCTTGTCCGAACACAGCACGTCGACCGTCGCCGCTTCATCGATCGCCGACAGCCGCGTCGGCAGCACACCGCGCGCCGCGAGCGCGCGTGCGCCGAGCGCGGAAGCCAGGGTGAAGGTCGCCGGCAGCGCCACCGGGATCGCCGCCAGCACCGCCGTCAACGCGAGCGGAATCATCTCGGAGGCAGCGAGGCCGCTCACGGTACCGTAGATGATCTGCAGCGCGACCAGCACGGCGCTGAAGGCGGCGAGATTGCGCACCACGCGCAGCACCGCCTGCTGCTGCGAGCTCGGTGCATGCGCCGCCTGCACCAGCTGCGCGGTGCGCCCGAACTTGGTGTTGACCCCGGTGGCCGTGACCTCGGCCAGCGCCTCGCCCCGCCGCACCAGCGCGCCCGCGTAGGTGGTCGCGCCCTCGCCCGCCTCGATGGGCAGCGACTCGCCGGTCAATGCCGACTGGTCGAGCAGCACGTTGCCGCCGATCAGCCGCACGTCCGCCGGCACGATGCCGCCCAGCGCGAGCTTGATGACGTCGCCCGGCACCAGCTCGCTCGTCGCGAGGATCTGCCAGCGGCCGTCGCGGCGCACCGCTGCGCGCAGCGCCAGCCGCGCCTTGAGCGCCCTGAGCGTCGCCTGCGCCCGCCCCTCCTGCAGCTGCCCGAGCGCGGCGTTGAAGACGAGCAGCAGCGCGATAACCACCGCCTCGACGTACTCGCGCAGCATGAACTGCAGCAGGATGGCCGCCTCGAGCATCCAGGGGACTGGCGCCCAGAATTTCCCGAGCAGCCGCCACCCTGCCGCCGGTTCCCGCTCCGGCACGACGTTGGCGCCGCAGGTCGCACGCCAGGCGCGCGCCTCCGCCGTCGTCAGTCCGATATAGCGCGAGTCGTCGAGCGGCGGCGGCTCGGTGACGGCGGGACCAACGGACGGCGTGGCACTCACGGCTGCGGCGAGTTGCGCGCGACCGCAGGCGTCGTCGCCGCGGTGTTGAGGATCAGCGGCAACCCGTCCTTGCCCGAGCCGATGACGACCACCTTGGCATTCGGCGACTCGGCGAGCTTCTCGGTCGCCTCGATCCCCTGCCAGGCGAGGATCCGGTCGCTGAGCGTCCTGGCGATGGTCGCCTGATAGTCGGCGATGCCCGCCGCTTCGATGCGCCGGTTCTCCGCCTCCTGGCGCGAACGATCGAGCACGAAGCGCATCTCGAGGGCCTTCTGCTCCTCCTCCAGCTTCGTCTGGATCGCGCTCTGCACCATCTCGGGCAGATGCACTTCGCGGATCAGCAGGGCATTGACGCGCAGATGCGAGCCGTCGAGCTTCTGTTGCACGTCTTCGCGGATTTCACGCTCGATCTGCTCGCGCTTGGTGGAGTAGATCTCCTCGGGACTGTAGCGCCCCACCACGCGCCGCGCGCTCGAGCGCACGTGCGGACCGATGAGCGTGGCGTAGTACTGCGGCCCGGTCTCCTTGATGAGCTCGGAGGCCTGGCCGGCGACCGGCTGATAAAGGATCGAGGTCTTGAGCTTGATCTCGAGCCCGTTGTTCGCGAGCACGTCGAGATCGATGTCGTGCTGCTGCTCGCGCAGATCGACCATGTAGATCCTGCTGAAGGGCGACACGACATGGAGGCCCTCGTTCAGTGTGCGTTTCATGGTGCCGTTCAAGGGCGTCCATTCGACCCCGGTACGGCCGCTGGGAATCGTGGCGCAGGCACCCAGTGACAGGCTCGCGGTCACGACCGCCGATAGAGTCAGGCGATTCACGAGTTGCATGATGGTACTCCTTGCCGGTGTTTGCAGAGCCGCGGATTGCGGGTGCTACCAACAGACCCGAGCCGGCAGCGGCGGTTCAGTCGCCGGCTCGTGCGCGCGCAGCACGCGCAGCGCGCGTGTTGCCGGCGCCGCGTCGCGGCCGTCGCGGCGGTATGCGCGCGCATCCGGGCATGTCGCGTCCTAACAGCCTGTTTCCGTCGTGTTGCAATCACCGTGCACGCGCCGCGTGGTGCGAACCAAGCGTGACGCCGTCGGTCGATAGCTGTAGCTTTGAGTGGCAAGGTGAAGCGGCACATGGAGCGATCGAGTGGCACGGCCTCTGAGGTCGCGCTCGTTGGGGGCACACCGAGTGTGCGTATGACTGGGTGTGTCGGTCGCGGCGGCCGGGACCGTCCGCCGACCGATCCGACGAGCGCGACCTGAGAGGCGCTGCCGAACGCAGCGGAGGTACTGTCGTGTTGAATCCCGAGACTTTCCAGGACGAAGGTGCAGAGGCGCGTCCGCTGCAGCCCGCTCCAGCAGTGCTGGACGATCTGGCGGCGGCACGCTGGATACAGTCTTACGATGCGGCGTGGCTCGGACGCGATTGGCCGCGGCTCGAGCGCTACCTGGCGGCGGACGTGGCGCTGCTCACTGCCGCCCCCGGGATCTCCATCGCCGGGCGCCGCGCGGTGCTCGAGCACATGCGCTCGCGACTCTCGGGTGTCGAAGTCCACGAGTACAACACGACCGACCTCAGGGGCCGGGCGGCGGGCGACATCGGCATCATCTGCTACCGCTGGCAGCTCGAGTGGACGATCGGTCACCGCCGCCAGCAACTCTCGGGACGCGACGTGCTGGTACTGCGCGCCGCGCCCGGCGGCTGGCAGCTGCTGCGGCGACTGCCGCTCGACACATGAGCGCCGGCGCACAACGCCGCGCTTGTCTCTGTAACGGCGTGTATCCGGCCGCGCCCGGCTCCGGCGCGGCCCGGCGACGCCTGAGGCTGAGGCCCGATATGCCCGTGCTAGTATGAAGTCCGACAGCGACACACTCGCTGCCATGCAGGACCCGAGTATGGATCCCACCGCCGCCCACGTGTTGTTTGTGGAGGACGACCCCGAGATCCGCGCCCTGGTCGCCGACTTCCTGCGCCAGAGCGGCTTTCGCGTGACCGTCGCCCAGGACGGCGAGGAAATGGACCGCGTGATGGCGGCCGCGGACGTCGATCTGCTGGTGCTCGACATCATGCTGCCGAAGGAGGACGGCCTGAGCCTCTGCCGGCGCGTGCGCGCCGCGGGCAATCTGCCAGTCATCATGCTCACGGCGCGCGGCAGCGAGATCGATCGGGTGGTCGGGCTCGAGATGGGCGCCGATGACTACCTCACCAAGCCCTTCGGCACGCACGAGCTGGTGGCGCGCATCCGCGCACTGCTGCGCCGCGCCCAGTACGTCCCCGCCGAGGCGCCCGACCGCCGCCGCTCGGTGCTGAGCTTCTCCGAGTGGCGCCTCGACCTCGTGGCGCGGCGCCTGTACTCGCACGACGGCACGCGGGTGCCGCTCACCGGCGGTGAGTTCGAGCTGCTGGTGGCGTTCTGCGAGCATGCCAACAAGGTGCTGACGCGCGAGCAGCTGCTCGACTTCACGCGCGGGCGCGCGCCCGCCACCATCGATCGCAGCGTCGACATTCAGGTGAGCCGCCTGCGCCGCAAGATCGAGAGGGATCCTAAGGATCCGATGCTGATCCAGACGGTGCGTTCG
Organism: Gammaproteobacteria bacterium; assembly: GCA_028871705.1. GTDB lineage: Bacteria > Pseudomonadota > Gammaproteobacteria > Steroidobacterales > Steroidobacteraceae > 13-2-20CM-66-19. The sequence goes on along the minus strand of JAGWMP010000057.1, from coordinate 8,946 downwards.
GGCGGCTACGTATTCACGCCGGACGTCCGGCTCGAATGACCTTCAGCATGCGGCGGCTGCTCCCCGCGGATCTGCGGGGTCAGGTCGCAGGCATCCTCTTCCTCGGGCTCGCGCTTTCACAGCTCACGGCGGCGTTGCTCTACGTGGTGCTGCTGCCACGCTGGCAGACGGAGCTGCGGCCCGACGTGGCCGCTACGCGCATCCGCATGGTGGTCCAGCTGCTCGAAGCAGTCGAGCCGGCGCGCCGTGCCGAGCTGGCGCAGCTGAGCTCGGACGCGGACTTCCGCCTGCAGTATCTGGATGCCCCACCGCAAGCCAGCGCGAACGCCGGGCGTGGGACAGATACCGATTTTCTGGCGCTGGGCGCGCAGATCGCGCAGAAGCTCGGGAAGGCGCCGTCCGACATCCGCGTGCGCGCCGATCCCGGGGCGCACGCAGTCGACTCGGTGCGGGTGACCGTGCCGCTGCGCGGCGGCGGAGCGCTCGGAGTCTCGACCTCGGTAGGGCTCGAGCATCGCCTGGCGCTGGTGGCGCAGATCGGCCTCGGCGCCTTTCTGCTGTTCGCCACCGCCGGCCTGTGGTTCTGGCTCACCCTGATGGTCAACGTGCCGCTCACGCGGGTGGCTCGCGCCGCCGAGCGCGTCGGCGTCGACATCAACGCGCCGGCGCTCGCCGAGCAGGGGCCGGCGCAGCTGCAGCGGCTGATCCGCGCTTTCAACGACATGCAGCAGCGGCTACGGCGCTTCCTCACCGACCGTACGCTGATGCTTGGCGCCATCAGTCACGATCTGCGCACCCCGCTGACGCGGTTGCGGCTGCGGGTCGAGACCGATCGCGCCGAGTCGCAGCGAACGCGGATGCTCGACGACATCGAGCTGATGGAGGGCATGCTGACCTCGACGATGCTGTTCATCCGCGGCGTGGAGGACGCCGAGGCCCGCGACGTCGTCGACCTCGCCTCGCTGCTGCAGACCGCCTGCGACATGGTGAGCGACCTCGGCGGCAGCGTCGAGTATGACGGCGAGCTGCGCGGCCGCTACCAGTGCAAGCCGCAGGCCCTGTTGCGCGCTTTCACGAACGTCATCATGAACGCCGCCCGCTACGGCCGCCACGCGCGCGTCGTCCTGCGGCGGGTGGCGCAGGCGGGGTTCGTGGTCGAGGTGGAGGACGAAGGACCGGGCATCCCGGCGGCGGAAAAGACCCGCGTATTCGAGCCGTTCTATCGCAGCGATGCCGCCCGCGAAGGCGACAGCCGCGGCATGGGGCTCGGACTCGCCATCGCCCGCTCGGTGATCCTCGGCCACGGCGGCACGATCGAGCTCCTCGACCGCGAGCCACGCGGCCTCACCGTGCGCATCACGCTGCCCGAGGACGGCATCGCCTGAACCTCCGCGGCCGCAGGCTCAGAAGCTGAAGCGGCCGCCGACTGTCGGAGCCAGGTTGTTGTCGGCGAAATAGGGAACGCCCGGTCCGTGAGGGATGGCGATGGCGAGACCCCCGCTCACTTCGGAGTAGGCAATACCCGCATAGACGTCGAAGCGCCTGGTGAAGTGGTGATCCACGAACAGCGACAGCTCGTTCAACGTACCGGCGCAGGCGGAGCGCAAGCCCGCCGCGGGCGAGCAGGTCGGCGGCCTGCGAAAATCGTTCTGCAACTCGTGATACCAGGAGAGCACGACGTCGGTGCTTCGGTCGAACGCGTAGCGCACGCCGGTCCACCAGACCTGTACGATCTTGGGCGAGTCGAGATTGTTGTCCTCGACACCGCTCAGCAGGTAGCCGCCCTGGGCGCTGGCACCGATGCCCAACGGGTCGGACGGATTCGTGTAGCGGATGTGCTCGTACCCGCCGTAGAGCTTGACTGACACCCACGCATACCGGGCGGCAAGCATGAGCGCGGTGTTGTCGGTGACGATGCCGTACTCGGTGTTGCCCGGATCGACCAGATTGGCGCCGGTGATCTCAATGATATTGATACTGTCGACCGTCGACTGATAGGGCTGCGTGAGGCTCTGCGGCCCGAGGAGTGGATTGAGCACGCTGATCGCCTGGTTGACCTGCTGGTAGACGAGGTCGGCGGACAGTCCGCCGAGCTCGGCACCGAGATCGAATCCGACCGCAGTGTTGTGCGAGGCTTCAGGCGTGCAGCTGGCCGCGGTCCAGCCCGCCGTGGCGGAGTAGCACCCCCCCGAGCCGTCGGCGAACTTGTACATCGCGCCGACATGCACGGGACCCGCCGTGAGGCGATACTTCAGGGCATCGTCCCAGCGCGTGTCCTGCGTGTCGCCACCGCCGGCCATCAGGCCGTTGTAGCCGATAAATGAGACGGAGTAGGCGCCGGCGGCCGGGTCGTACAGGAGCATTGCATCGGTGCCGAGTGCGCGCTGGCGGCCGAAGGTGAGCGTGCCGAGGGGCGGCGAGGCAACACCGCCGTAGAACTCGTCATTGAAAGTCTGCCCGGCGCGCGCGCCGTCCCCGGTGACCGAGTAACTGCCGCGCGGGAGTCCGGCGTTGATGGTGTTGGTGGCCGCCATGTTGGCGAGCTGGCCCGACTGCGGATTGATGCCGGTCGAGGCGTTGCCCACCAGGTACCATCCCGCGGCGAACTGCTCCCTGAAGCGAATGCCCAGACCCGACTGCGACAGATTGTTGGGCGCAAGCAGGAAGCGTGAGCCGCCGGCGTTGCGGTTGACCAGCGATTCGCCCTCGTAGTTATAGGCGTTCTCCGGCAGGCCGTGGCTGACCCAGCCCAGGCCTACGTCGTAGGCGCCGTAGAGCGTCACGCCGTGCCAGGTGAGCGGGCAGTCGGTGGCGAAGAACTCGCGGGTACTGCTGCAGCCGCTGGCGCCGGTGGCGGCGGTCGCCGGGGGCGCCGCCGTGGCAGGGGCCGGAGGGGCATCCGCGGCGTGAGCCGCGACATTCAGCATCAGGGCCAGGGACAGCGCCCGGAACCCGTACCGGCCAGCGTTCCGCACTTGAGTTTCTCCCGGAGTTGCCCGGGCCGTCCCCCCGGCGCTGCGTTATATTCCGCCATATATATCGCATGCCGGCAAGCCGTATCGGCCGGTGCGCGGTGCGGGTCCGGACGTGCGCAGGCCGGCGGGCGCGCGCTCAGGGCGAGCGCGTGACGCTCACTTCAGCGGATTGCTGCGGCTCAGGGTGCGCTGGAACACGGCGATGATGGCCGGCTCCGGCCGGTGGATGGCCGGGACCTTCTGGTAGTTCTCCCAGCCGCCCCCGAGGCTCCTGTAGAGCTCGATGTACTGCTCGGCGGCCGCCACCTGCGTTGCGGCGAACTGCTCCTCGATCTCGTACTCCTGCCGCTCCGCGTCCACCACGTTGAGGAAGTCGGTGACGCCGCGCTCATAGCGCTCGTTGGCGAGGGTCACCGCGCGTTGTCCGGCGACCAGTGCGGTGCTGAGCTGGGAGATGCTCTGCTGCTCGGCGCCAAACAGCGCATAGCTGGTGTCGACCTCGCGCACCGCCTCCTGGATCGACTGCTTGTAGCGGACCAGCAGCGCGCGCGTCTGCAGATCGGCGATCTCAACCTGTGCATCGAGGGCGCCGAAGTCGAGCAGCGGCCATACCGCCGCCGGGCCCACCGACCAGATGTGTTCACCGAGCACCGGCTGGCCCTTGAGCGACTGGCGCTGGAAGCCGACCGCACCGGTGAGCGCCAGCGACGGGAAGAGGTCCGCCGTGGCGATGCCGATGCGGGCGGTCGCACCCGCCAGCTGGCGCTCGGCCTCCTCGATGTCCGGCCGGCGCCGCAGTAACTGCGGCGGCAGCCCCGTATCCACCGCATCCGGCACCACGGGTACCATGCCCGGCGAGCTCAGCTCCTTGACCAGATCCTCCGGATACAGGCCGAGCAGGGTCGCGAGGGAGTACTCGGCGGCGCGCACCTGCGCGTTGATGGGCGCTGCCTGCGCCTCGAGCGTCGCCAGCTCGCGCGTCGCCAGCGTCACGTCCAGCTCGTTGGTGATGCCGCGCTCGTAGCGGATGCTGACGATCCGCAACGACTCGCGCAGCACCATGATGGCCGAGTCGAGCACCGCGGCCCGCACCTGCAGGCCGCGCAGGTCGACATAGGAGCGTGCGACGTCGGCGATGACGCTCACCAGCACGTTGTAGCGGGCCGCGCGGGTCGCCTGCTCGTCGTAGCGCGCCGCCTGGATCTCCCGGCGGTACTTCCCGAAGATATCGAGCTCCCATACCGAATCGAAGCCGCCGATCTCGTTGAGGTGCTGGTAGCCCGCCGTGTTGTCGGCCGAGATCAGCGGCTGCGCGGCGCGACCGCGGGTGAGATCGCCGCCCGTGCCGCGGCCAGCGCCCCCCGACGCCTCGGCGTCCGGCAGCACGGTGCCGATCACGGCCGCCTCGAACACCCGCGCCGCCTGCAGCCGGTCGAGCGCCACCAGGACATCGGGGTTGGCCGCGACCGCACGCTCGATGAGGGAGTCGAGCTCGGGGTCCTGCAGGGCCTTCCACCAGGAGGCCGGATCGATCGCCGCAGCCGTTGTCGCCTCGGCACCCGTGGCGGCCGGCACCGCGGCGTAGCGCTCGGGAGTGGCGACGTTCGGGGTGTGGTAGCTCGGCCCGACGGCGCAGCCGCCGAGCACGGCGGCGAGCACGGTCGCGATGCCGATGCGCGGCGGTTTCATCGCGCGCCGCCTCAACGCCCGAGTCCCGCGGTTGCCGGCTGGGAGTCGGCCGAGCGCGCGTGCACCAGCTGTCCTTCGCCGATCTGGCTGCTGATGTTGAGCGCCAGACGGTCGCCCGCGGCGACACCGGAGCTCAGCTCGACGACGCGGCCATCGTCGCGCCCGATGACCACCGGCCGGAAGTTGACCTGACCGCGCTCGTCGACGCGCGCGACCTCGGGTCCGCTGGCGCGGAACAGCAGCGCCGCCGCCGGCACCTGCACGAGCCCACGCGGCGGCAGCCCGAAACCCACCTTGACGTACATGCCGGGCACGAACTCGGCCTTGGGGTTGGGGATGTCGACCTCGACACGCAGGGTGCGCGCCTGCGGATTGATGGCCTCGGAGGTGCGCGTCACCTTGCCGGCGTACTGCCGCGACTCGCCGCCGGCGGTCCGCACCTCGACCGGTGCCCCGTTGTTGAGGAGATCGTCGGCGGCGCTCTGCGGCGCATCGACGAAAATACGGATCGGGTCGTTCTGCGTCATCACATAGAGCGGTGTCGTGGCCGAAGTGCTGCCGGCGGTCACCAGATTGCCGATATCGATGTCGCGCGTGGTGATGACGCCGTCGTAGGGGGCGGTCACTTTCTTGAAGGCCGCGAGCGCCTCGTACTGATTCACGTGCGCGGCATCGAGCGCCACGTCCGCCTGGGCGGACTTGAGGCGCGCGAGCGCGCTGTCGTAGTCGGCCTTCTTCTCTTCACGCTCCTGCTCGGACACCACGCCCTTGGGCGAGTCGCGCCAGCGCTCGTACGTCGTGAGGCCGAGCTGCGCCTCGGCCTGCCGCACCAGCACCTGCGCCTGGGCCGCCTGCAGCTGGGCGCGCGCCGCGGCGAGCTCGGCGTCGAGCTCCGGGGTCTCGATGAGCGCCAGCACCTGACCGGACCTGACGTGATCCCCGAGATCGACGAACCACCTGGCGACGTAGCCGTTGACCCGCGCATAGATGGTGCTGGCGTGCCAGGCCGCCGTCTCGCCGGGGAGCACGAGGCGCTGCACCGCGCCGACGGGCTGCGCCGTGACCACATCGACCAGCGGCGGCGCGCCCGCGGCCTCCGCGGCCTCCCGCGCCACCCCATGCGCCTTGATCAGCCGGTCGATGCCCACCAGCACGAAGAGCGCGCCGAGTACGCCGGCAAAGATGAGCGCCGCCTTCTTCAGCCGGACCCCGGTGTCGGGAGTGAACTCGGCCGATACCGCGTGGCTCTCGCCCGCGGTCAGCTCCGTCGCGAAGTCGGTGGCCCGGACCTCACCCAGGTCCTCTGGTTCCTTCGGTGTCGAATGCATGGTCACGCGCCCCCCACAGTGTGCGCCTCGATGGTGGTCTGCGGCGCGCGCCGCAGCAGCCGGTACATGGTTGGCACGAAAACCAACGTCGCGAACGTCGCAAACAGGAGTCCGCCGATCACCGCGCGGGCGAGCGGGGCGTTCTGCTCGCCGCCCTCGCCCACCCCGATCGCCATCGGCACCATGCCGAGTATCATCGCGCCGGCCGTCATCAGCACCGGGCGGATACGGGTGAAGCCGGCGGTGATCGCCGCGGTGAGCGGACTGTCGCCGGCATCCATGCGCTGATTGGCGAAGGTCACCACCAGGATGCTGTTGGCGGTGGTCAGGCCGATGCACATGAGCGTCCCCATCAGGGCCGGCACCGACAGGTGCGTCTGGGTGAGGAACAGCATCCACATGACACCGCTCAGCGCGAACGGCGTCGCCATCAGCACGATGAGCGGATCGATCCAGCTCTGGAAGTTGATGACCAGGAACAGATAGACCAGCACCACCGCGAGGGCGATACCGGCGAACAGACCCGTGTAGCTCTCGCGCATGGTCTCGACCTGACCGCTGAGCGTCACGTGCATGGCCTGGGCCGCCGGCGGCTGATTGGCACCGATCACCCGCTCTATGGCGCGCGAGGTGGAGTAGAGGTCGCGGCCCTGGACGTTGGCCTGTACGTCGAATACCGGACGGATGTTGAGCTGCGAAGTCACCAGCGGTGTCGTCTGACGCCCGATGGAAGTCGTGTTCATCAACAGCTGCGCGCTCCCCTGGGAACCGGCCACCGGCATGATCTTCAGATCCTGGGAGGAGCTGATGTCGTAGGTCGGCTGCTGCACCACCAGGGGATAGCTCACACCGTTCTTCGGGTCGACCCAGAAGTTGGGCGAGCTCTGCAGGCTCGAGCTGGTGGTGACCAGCATGTTGCTGGCGGCATCGCGCTGCGTCACCCCGACGAGCGTTCCGAGCGCCCGGTCGACGTCGACCGACAGCGCCGGAGCGTCGGGCACCTGCGCCACGTGCGCATCGACCACACCGGGAACGCCCGCAACCAGCCGGGCGAGCTTCGCCGCCAGGCGATAGGCGCTGTCGGTGTCGGAGGCCGACACGCGAATGTCGATCGGCGCCGGCTGGCCGAAGTTCAGCACCTGGTCGACGATGTCGGCGGGCTGGAAGAAGAACTGCAGCGCCGGAAAGCGCTGTGGCAGCTCGCGCCGCAACATCGCGGTCAGCTCGGCCGTCGGCGCGTGCTTCTCGGTGAGCGAGACCAGGATCTCGCCATCCATGGGTCCGACGGTCGCCGAGTCGCTGAGCGCGATGTTGATGCCACTATAGGGCAGACCGATGTTGTCGAGGATGACGGCGATCTGTCCGCTGCCGACCAGCTTGCGGATCGCGCCCTCCACCGCAGCGAAGTAGCGCTGCGTCGTCTCGATGCGCGTGCCGGGCGGTGCGCGCACGTGCAGCCGCATCTGACCGGCGTCGACGTCCGGAAAGAAATCGCGCCCGAGGAGCGGAAACAACGGCAGGGACACGACCATGATCGCGAGGAAGGCGAGCACCGTGGCCCTGGGCTGCGACAACGCCCAGGCGAGCGCGTTGCGGTAGACGTCGCGGAAGCGCTGGAAGCCGCGCTCGAAGGCGACGTGCACGCCGTGCAGCCGCCGGCCGACTTGCTCCAGCGACGCGCGCCACGGCGCCGTCGCTGCCGCAGCCGACGGACTGGCGTCCGTGCCGTGGACCTGCGCCCGCATCAGGTAAAGGAACAATACCGGCACCATGGTGAAGGAGAGTGCGAGGCTCGCGAGCAGCGACACGATCACCGACACCGACAGCGGCGAGAACAGATATTTGGCCGTGCCCTCGAGCAGGAACACCGGCACGAACACGATGCAGATGCACAGCGTCGAGAGGAAGGTCGGCACACCCACTTCGCCGGCGCCGTGCACCACCGCATCCGGCAGATGCTGGTGCAGCCCCGCGTGGCGCTCGATGTTCTCGATGACGACCGTGCCGTTGTCCACGAGGATTCCGACCGCGAGCGCGAAGCCGCCGAGAGTCATGGTGTTGAGCGTCTCGCCGCCGGCTCCCATGGCAAGCACCGCGCTGATGATCGAGAGCGGAATGGAAGCCAGGATGATGAGCGTGAGACGCCAGTTGCCGAGGAACAGGAGGATCATGAGCGCGGTCAGGCCCGCCGCCATGCAGCCGCCCATCAGCACGCTGTTGAGCGCGGCCTTGACGAACACCGACTGGTCGAAGATCGGCAGGATGCGCACGCCGGCCGGCAGCATGTGGCGGATGTCGGGGAGCGCCGCGCGAATTCCGTCGATCACCGAGAGCGTCGACACGCCGCCGGTGCTGCGGATCGTCATGAGTGCGCCCGGAACGCCGTCCACCGAAACCGAGTTGGTCTGCACCTGGAAGCCGTCGTGCACGTGCGCGACGTCGCGCATGAACACCTCGCGGCCCCCGACCTGGCGGATCGGGAACGAGTTGATCGCGTCGATCACGTCGGGGCTGTTGTTCATCGCGAGGAGGTAATCGAGCGAGCCGATCTTCACGTCTCCGGCGGGCAGGATCACGTTCTGGCTCTGCAGGGCGCTGCTGACGTCCGCCGGCGTCAGACCGCGCGCCTGCAGGGCCTGCTGATCGAGGTCGGCCATGATGACGCGCGGCTTACCGCCATAGGGATAGGGCACCTCGGCGCCGTGCACCACGGCGAGCGCCGGGCGGATGATGTTCTGCCCGAGATCGTTGAGCGCCGTGTCGGGCAGGGAGTCGCTCGAGAGGCTGAGCTGGATGATGGGCACGTCGGTCGCGCCGTAGCGGATCACGAGCGGCGGCGTGATATTGGGCGGCATGTACTTGAGCACCACCAGCGCGCTGCTGGCGAGCTGCGCCACGGCGCGCGTCACGTCCGCCCCTTCGTGCAGGTAGACCTTCTCGACTCCCACGCCCTC
>JAGWMP010000056.1 GCA_028871705.1 Gammaproteobacteria bacterium | reverse complement strand
CTTTGCATGCGGCCGACGTAGTCGGCGAGGCTCACCGACTGCGCATCGCCGGCCTCGTGCGTGCTGGCGAAGCGCAGCAGCGGCAGCAGCGCTGCCTCGTTGGGCTGATCCTGCGCGATGCCTTCCTTCAGCACCGCGCCAAATTCCTTCCAGAAGGTGGCGTATTTCGCGGGCTCGTCCTTGGCGAGCCGCCCGAGCAGGTCGAGCACCCGCCGGGTCAGCCCCGAGCGGATCGCCTCGACCTCCGGCTCCTGCTGCAGCAGCTCGCGCGAGACATTGAGCGGCAGGTCGCTCGAATCGACCACGCCCTTCACGAACCGCAGGTACAAGGGCAGGAACTGCTCGGCGTCGTCCATGATGAAGACGCGCCGCACGTAGAGCTTCAGCCCCCGCACCGCCTCGCGCTGGTAGAGGTCGAAGGGCGCCTTCGCGGGGATGTAGAGGAGGCTCGTGTACTCGCGCTTGCCCTCGACCTTGTTGTGGCTCCAGGCGAGCGGGTCGGTGAAGTCATGGGCGAGGTACTGGTAGAACTGGCGGTACTCCTCGTCCGGGATCTGGGTGCGCGGCAGCGTCCACAGCGCCTTCGCCTGGTTCACCGTCTCGTACTCGAGCGAGGCCTCGCCTTCCTTGCGCATGCGCACCGGGAAGCCGATGTGGTCCGAATAGCGGCGGATGAGGCCGCGCAGGCGGAAGGCGTCGGCGAACTCGCGCGCGTCCTCCTTCAGGTAGAGCGTCACCGCGGTGCCGCGCTCGGCCCGGGTGATGGTCTCGACGCTGAAATCGCCCTCGGCGCGCGACTCCCAGCGCACGCCCGTCTCCGGAGCCGCGCCGGCCTTGCGCGAGTGCACCTCGACGCGCTCGGCGACGATGAAAGCGGAGTAGAAGCCCACGCCGAACTGGCCGATGAGCTGCGAGGCCTGCTGGGCGTCCTGGGGTAACCCACGGAAGAACTCGGCGGTGCCCGAGCGGGCGATGGTGCCGAGATTCTGGATCGCCTCTTCGCGCGTCATGCCGATGCCGTTATCGGTGATGGTCACCGTCCCGGCCTTGGGGTCGGCATCGACGCGGATGCCGAGCTCATCGCCGCCGAGCAGCGCCGCATCGCCGATGGCGAGGAAGCGCAACCGGTCGCAGGCGTCCGAGGCATTGGAAATGAGCTCGCGGAGGAAGATCTCGCGGTGGCTGTAGAGCGAGTGGATCATGAGCTTCAGGAGCTCACGAACCTCCGCCTGGAAGCCGTGGGTCTGCCGGGTGGTGCCGGCCTCGGGAGTGTCGCTCGCTTGCATACTCGCCGTCCGCCGCTCCAATGCGGCTCTATCAGGACGGCGATCTTGGGAGTCGGCGCGGGATTTTCAAGCGCCGCCTGCCGGCGGCGCCCCGGATCCGCGCTCGCGGGGGCGATTCAGGCCGTGAGGCGCAGGACGCGCAGCGCGCCGGCGAGGAGCCCGGCACCGAGGGCGGCAGCGCCCGCCACGACCGGCGTGGCACCGTCGAGGAGCTCGGCGGCCGTCGAGGTCGCGGCGTGGCGACAGAGGCTGGCGAGGTCGTCGAGCTCGTCCCAAAGATGCAGGAAGACTTCCATCGGTGCGGGACTCTACGGGGCGGCGCTGAAAGCTGGCGTGCGCGCGCTCACAAAGGCGGCGGCTTGCGGGTACCCGGGGGCGTGCGTAGGCTTGGGTGAGACCCGCGTCGTGCCGACATGACTTAAACCTAAGCCACCCATGCAGCGCATCGTCGTCCTGAATCCTAAGGGCGGGTCCGGCAAGACGACCATCGCGATCAATCTGGCGAGCTACCTCGCTTCCCGCGGGCATCGCCCGGTGCTCATGGATTTCGATCCGCAGGGCTCCTCGGTTCGCTGGGCGAAGAAGCGCCAGCCCGCGCAGCCGCCCATTCCCGTCATCGCCGCGTTCGAGAAGGACAGCCGCACCACGCGCTCCTTCCAGCTGCGCGTGCCGGACGACGCCACGCACGTGATCGTCGACACGCCGGCAGCGGTCGAGCCACGCCAGCTCCCCGACATCACGCGCGACGCCCACAAGATTCTGGTGCCGGTGCTGCCATCGGACATCGACATCCATACCTGCTCGCGCTGCATCGGCGACCTGCTGCTGGTCGCCAAGATCCGCCGCGACGAGAACCGCATCGGCGTGATCGCCAATCGCGTGCGGCGCAACACCCTCATGTACCAGGCGCTGATCCGCTTCCTGCACACCCTCGGGATTCCGATCGTCGCCATCATCCGCGATTCGCAGAACTACGTGCGCGCCGCCGAGCACGGCATCGGCGTACACGAGATGAAGAGCTACCTCGCCCGCAGCGACGTCGAGCAATGGGCGCCGCTCGTCAGCTGGCTCACCGGGGAGCCCGACGGCACGCTGAGTCCGCGCGGCACGGCCGCCGCGCCCGGGCAGGAAGCCCCCGGGGAGGGTGCCCCGGAGTCCGGCGATGCGGCGCAGGATGCGCAGGAGCCGCCGGTGGCCGCGCAGCCGCCGAGGGCTGCGCAGCCGCCCGGGCCGAACGCGGACGTGCCCGCGCCGGCGGATGAGATCATCGCCGCGGCGGTACCGGCACTTTGAGGATCGAGGCGCGCGCGGCGCGCCGGGCTACTTCTTCGGGGCTTTCGGCGCGGTGGCCGGGTTCTTGAAGCCGTCGCCCTGCCAGGAATCGCGGACCTGATCGGCCCAGTTCTTGTAGTTGGACCAGGTGTAGAGATTGCGGGTGATCGCGGCCTGGCGCGCGCGCGCGCGCTGCATGCGATCCAGCCACGTGGCGTAGGCGTCCGCGCCTGCGGTGGGACTGCCCTGCGCCGGCGGCTCGTGTGCCGCACTGGCGTCGTCCCGGCTCCTGTTGGATGAGCTCATGCAAAGCTCCTGAATACTCTTGTCGCGAGCCTACGGGCTTCGTCTCGCGGGCGCAGGAACTGGTTCACAAGCGGTGGGAAGCGCGTCGCCGCATGCCGACTGCTATGACACAGCTCTCGCACGTGCGCGGAAGAACGTGCGTCCTGCAGAGCGTTATGTAACGGCCGCGGCTGCGTCCTGCGCGCAACAGGCGCGCTGCGGCGCGGCACGCGGCGCGCGCTCAGGCGATGAGCCGGTAGACCGGCCGGTAGACGCTGCCCGGCAGGCGCATGCGCTTTTGCTCGACGAAGGCGCCGAGCAGCTCATCCAGCTGCCGCATGATCGCAGGGTCCCCGGCGAGCTCGTAGGGACCATGACGCTCGACCGCCTGGATGCCGAAATCCTTGACGTTGCCGGTGACCACGCCCGAGAAGACGCGCCGCAGGTTCGCGGCGAGGGCATGCACGGGCTGGTCACGCGTCAGCGTGAGGGCGCGCATCGAGGCGTGGGTCACCTCGAAAGGCCGCTGGAACGCCTCCGGGACCCCGAGCAGCCAGTTGAAGTTGTAGGAATCGTTGTGCTTGCGGCGGAATTCGCGCACCGCCTGCATGCCCTGCACCATGCGCCGCGCGACCTCCGGCGGATCGTCGACGATCACCGTGAGGCGCTCGAGCGCCTCGGGACCGAGCGTCCCGCCGATGAAGCGGCAGACGTGCTCGAAGTAGGCCGCGCTGTCCTTCGGACCCGTGAGCACCACCGGGAACGGCTGCGCGCGGTTGGCGGGCTCGAGGAGCGTGCCGGTGAGGTAGAGGATCTCCTCGGCGGTACCGGCGCCGCCCGGAAACACCACGATGCCATGCGCCAGGCGCACGAACGCCTCCAGGCGCTTCTCGATGTCCGGCATGATCGCGAGCTGCGTGACGATGGCGTTCGGGGGCTCGGCGGCGATGATGCCGGGCTCGGTGATGCCTATGTAGCGGCCGCCCTCGATGCGCTGCTTGGCGTGGCCGATGGTGGCGCCCTTCATCGGGCCCTTCATGGCGCCCGGGCCGCAGCCCGTGCATACGTCGAGCGCGCGCAGTCCGAGCTCGTAGCCGACGTCCTTGGTGTACTGGTACTCCTCGCGCGTGATCGAGTGGCCGCCCCAGCACACCACGAGATTCGGGCGCGCCTTGCGGTCGAGGATGCGGGCGTTGCGCAGCACGTGGAAAACCGCATTGGTGATCGAGGCGGGGTCGTTCAGATCGAAGCGCCCGCTCGAGATGATCTCGTTGGAGGTGAACACCACGTCGCGCAGCACCGCAAACAGGTGCTCCTTGATGCCGCGGATCATCTCCCCGTCGACGAAGGCGGACGCCGGAGCGTTACGCATCTCGAGCTTCACACCCCAGGCGTGGCGCACGATGCGCAGCTCGAAGTCGCGGTAACGGTCGAAGATCTCCTTGGCGTTGTCAGTGCGCGCCCCGGAGTTGAGCACCGCCAGCGCACAGCGGCGAAACAGCGGGTAGAGCCCCGCCTGGCCGGCATCGAGCAGCTTGTCGATCTCCGACTGGGAGAGGTTCTCGAGACTGCCGCGCGGTCCGACGCGCGCGTCGACGAATTCTGAGGAGTCGCTGGCCACGCAGGTGGCTTCTTGGGGTGCGGTCTTGGTGTTTTCTAGGGATCGATGTCGATCGGTACCGAATCCGGCACCAGCATCCAGATCTCCACCATGTCCGCGTTGGAGACGGCAATGCAGCCATCGGTCCAGTCGTGGTTCAGGTAGTACTCCGGATCGTGCTTCATGGTGTTCGGCAGCCCGTGGATCATGATCGAGCCGCCCGTGTCCCAGTGCCGCGCCCGCGCACGCTTCATGTCCGTCTGGTTCGGGTAGGACACCTTGATCGAGAGGAAGTAGTCGCTGCGCGGGTTACGCGCATCGAGATGATAGCTGCCCTCGGGCGTGCGGAAGTCGCCTTCGCGCTCTTTCTGCCCGGTGGGCGAGAGACCGAGCGCGACGTGGTAGGAGCGTACGACATTGCCGCCGCGCATCAGATACATGCGCCGCTCGGTCTTCTTCACGACGATGCGATCGACCGCCGGGAGCGTATCGCTCGTGAGCGCCACCGGCTGAGCCGCCGGCTCAGGTACGGTGATCGAGTCGCCACGCGCGGCCATCGCCGCCGCGGCAAGCAGGAGCGCCGTCGCCAAGCTCATGAATTTCATGACGTTCCGCAATCCACCAGACAAGCGCGAGGGATTATAGCCAGCGATCCCGCCAGCGCCACGTACCTGGATCACAGCCTTCACCCGCTGTTTGCCACGTCTTCGACCCGCGGAACGACGATTTGAGTCCCGGGCTTGAGCTCGCTGAAGTCCACATCCGGGTTGTACTGCACCAGCAGCCACTCGGGCAGCTGCGGGGCGCGCCGCGTCACCGTCCAGAGCGAGTCGCCGGCGCGCGCGATGTAGATCTCGGTGCCGCTGATGCGGTGCTCGGCGAAGTACGCCGCCTGCAGCTGCTGGTGGTAGTCGCGCCGCTTCTGCTCGAAGGCATCGTGCGGCACCTTGTGGAAATCGAGCTTCAGGCGATGCCCGACCAGCACCGGCTTTCTCATGCTCATGTGATTGAGATCGCGCAGGTGCTGCGCGCTCAACCCCAGCCAGTCGGCGTAGTGGCCGAGCGTCTCCTCCGCGGCGACACGGATGCTGTCGTCGCCCGCCACCGTGTAGTCGGTGGGATCGGCGCCTTGCTGCGGCTCGGCCGCCGGCCCCAGGGCGGGGCTGAGCGCCTCTGCCTGCGCCGCGGACACCGGCTGCTCGCGGCTCGCGAACACGGTGATGGTGGCGAGTGCAGCGGCATCCTCGGCGCTCTCACGCTGCGCTACCGCCGCCGACACGCCGCCCGCCTGCCACGCGCCCGCGGCCGGCGCGGGCACGCTGCTCGAGGCCACCTGCACGGTCGCACCCTCGGGCAGGTTGATGGTGCGCCCCACCTTGAGCGCGGCGCTCACCCGGATGCGGTTCATGCGCGCGAGCGTGTCGATCGGTACGCCGTAGCGGTCGGCGAGCTTCGCGAGCGTGTCGCCCTGCTGCACCTTGTAGCGCTTGGGCTGCGGCTGCCCGGCGTACAGCTCGCGCGGATTGAGCTGGTGCGCCAGCAGATCCGTCGTCCACTGCTCGTCCGCGAACGGCAGCCGCAGATGATAGTCGCGCGGCACGCGCAGCTGCCCGTCCCACACCGGACGCAGCAGCGCGGGATTCAGCGCCCGCAGCTCGGCGCCCGGCACCGAGAGCACCCGCTCGAGCGTCGCCATCGACACGTAGCCCGGCACCGTGACCACCTGGAATCTCGCTTCGCCCTGCCGCTGCACGGCGCCGAAGTACTTGTCGGGGTTGTGGTCTATGTCGAGCGCGGCGAGGAAGGAGACGTAGAAGTTGCGCGAGGCGAAGCCGAAGGTGCGGCCGTTGTAGCGGCGCAGGATCGTCACGATGTCGTCGGTGCCGAGTGACTCCTTGGCGCGCAGCATGCCGGCGGTGCCATGGTTCCAGGCGGTGAGCGCCAGCGGCCAGGTGCCGAGCACCCGGTAGTTGTAGGCGAGCAGCTGCGCCGCCGCTTCGGTGGAGCGGAACGGATCGAGCCGGTCGTCGACCGAGCTGTCGATGCGCATGTAGCGCCGCCCGGTCGAGCGCATGAACTGCCACAGGCCCGCAGCGCCCACCTTCGAATAGGCGGCGGGGTTGAACGAGGACTCGACGTGCGGCAGCACCGCGAGCTCGGCGGGCAGCCCGCGGTTGGCGAGCGCCTCGGCGATGTGCGTTTCCCATGCACCCGAGCGGATCAGGCCGGCACGAAAACGGTCCGCCTGGCCGAGCTGGAAGCGGATGTCGTCGACCGCCTCGCGCAGCCGTGCCGGGCTCACGCCCGGGCCCCACAGATCGCGGATGCGCTGATCCTCGGGCGAGAGTGGGCTGTCGCCGGCGGCGGCGATGCGGCGCAGCGCCGCCGCGATGCGCTCGCGGCGTGCGTCCACCTCGCGCTCGCGCGCGCTCTGTGAGGAATCGGGTGCGAAGCGCACGGTCTCGTAGACGACGCCGAGGTTGTACTGGTCGTGCAGGTAGCCCGAGTTCGTGTCGACCTGGGTGTAGACGTGGGTCCAGAACTCGACGTCGGGCTCGAGCGCGGCCGGTCGGGGCATCTGGTCGGGATTTCCGAAGGCCGGGAACGCGCACACCGCGAAAACGGCACCCAGGAACGCCAAGGCGGCCGCGCGAGTGCGTATTTCAGGGGGTGTCGGCTTCACTTACACCCCTGGATAAGGGTCATTCTCATGATTTTTCATCAACTTACGAAGCATTCGATTTCCCTTCTCGCAAGCCCGGCACGAAGAAAGTGTCGAAGACTTTGACACTTTGGGTGTTACACCGAAAATCGTACCGGGCGAGGCCGCTCGGCGGAAGTGTCACGGACCCGACATAAGCCGGTCCTGGCGTGCGGTGCGTCACATTTGGACAGCCCCGCAGGATGAGTATGTCGCATCCCTTCAGTGCTTCGCACCCCTGGCACGGGTGTTGCTCATATCTACCCATCGGCGGCACAGCCGCACTTCGGGAAGCAAGCGAGCCAGGGATTAGATTAGAAAAGCAGGATCCGGAATAAAAGCAATTCGCCGGATACCGCACATTGGATAACAACTAGAAGACGCTCCTCCACACAAGCAAGCGACCGACAACCCCGCCTCCTGCGGGGTTTTTTTTCGCCCGCGCGATCGCTGCGCGAAATGGCCGCGAGCGACCAGTGGCAGAATCGCGCGCATGCAAGTGGATCCGGGGAGCGTGGCGCGCTCGACATTGATCCCGGCGGCGGCACTCGCGATTGCGGCGCTGCTGGTTGCGGGCGCGCGCGCCCGTGCAGCATCCGCGGCCGTCCCCGCAGCGCCCGTCGGCCCGTCGACGCAGGTGCAGTTCAGCGACTACTCGCCGCTCTCGGCGAGTGCCGAGATCATGCGCCGGCTTCTCAGCCCGCTCACCGCGGCTGAGGTCGAGCGCTCGCTCGAGCGCTCGCACGAGCGCCTGAGCGAGCAGTCGATCGATCTGGCGGCCGAGCGTTTCGCGCTGTACGTGCCCGCGCAGGCGCCACGGGACGGCTACGCGCTCCTCACGTTCGTGGCTCCGTGGGACGAGGCGTGGCTGCCCGAAGGCTGGGCGCCGGTGCTCGAGCGCCACGGCATGATCTTCGTGAGTGCCGCGCGCTCGAGCAACCGTGCGGATCCGATCGGCCGGCGTGAGCCGCTGGCGCTGCTCGCCACCTACAACGTGATGCAGCGTTACCGGGTGAACCCAGAGCGCGTCTACATCGGCGGCTTCTCGGGGGGCGCGCGGATGGCACTGCGCCTGGCGCTGGCCTATCCGGATCTCTACCGCGGGGCACTGCTCAACGCCGGCAGCGATCCGCTCGATGCCGGGCCGCCGAGCCCGCCGCCGCGCGAGCTCCTCGAGCGCTTCCAGGAGGGCACCCGGATCGTCTACCTCACCGGCAAGTACGACGCGCTGCACCTGGCGATGGACTCCGCGAGCGAGGATTCCATGCGGGACTGGTGTGTCTACGACGTGGCGGCCGAGGTCACCCACGGCGCCTCGCACGAGATCGCGAGCGCCGCGGCGCTGTCGCGGGCGCTCACGGCGCTCGCCACCCACGTGCGCGCCGAGCCGGCGAAACTCGCGGCCTGCCGCGCCGCCATCGACCGTCGGCTGGCGGCGCGACTCGCCGAGGTGCGCTCGCTCATCGATGCCGGCAAGCGCCCCGAGGCGGCCAAGCGACTCGAAGAGCTCGATCGCAGGTTCGGCGCCCTCGCCGCTCCACAGAGCCTTGCGCTCGCGGCGCAGCTCAGTCCGTAGCGGCGCGCGGCGTCAGGTGCCGGCGGCTGCCGCCGGGTACTGGCGTTCGGCCCGGGCGCCCCAGCGGTAGAGGTCCTCCTCACCGCAATGCGGGCACTTGATCGCGGCCAGCTGATCGTCGGCGTGCGCCGATTCGGGCTTGGCGCCCGCGGGCGGGGGCACGACGGCGATGACACGCCCGCAGACCTTGTTCTTGCACAGCCAGCCGACGTAGACCTCGCCCGGGACCATCTGCTGCGCCGCCCTGACGTCGACGTGGCGCAGGCCGGGTGAGGTCACGGACTTGCGGACCGGAGTCCCATGGCTCTTGGCCGAACGTTTGATTGCCACCGGCGCCTCCCCGCATGAACAGTGGGAGGAGTCTACCGCCTGGATGGAAAATGTGGCGAGGACTCTCGTCCTCGCCACGAATCGTCGCTGTCAGCTTCGAATCCTGTCCGCGCGACGAAGACTCGCCCACACCGGAGCGGGGCCGCGGGCGCTCAACCGCACTTGGAATCGCCGCAATTCAGGCACGTCATGCAGCCGTCCATCATCACCACCGCCGCCGTGCTGCAGCGGGCGCACAGCTGCGCCCCCTCCGGGAAATGCGTCTTGGCGAAGGCGTCGGTCTGCTTGGTGCGCGCCTCGAACTCGGCGCGCTTCTCGTCGACCAGCTTCTGCTGGTGCGAGTCGAGCTGCGACTTGCGCATCAGCCCGATCGCCTGCAGGTGCTTCTCGATCACGTGGCCGAGCTCGGCGATGATCGAGGGCATGAACTTCCCGCCCGGCTGCCAGTAGCCGCCGCGCGGGTCGAACACCGCCTTGAGCTCGTCCACCAGGAAGGTGACGTCGCCGCCCTTCCTGAACACCGCGGAAATGATGCGCGTCAGCGCCACGATCCACTGGTAGTGATCGAGGTTCTTCGAGTTGATGAAGATCTCGAAGGGCCGGCGCTGCTCGTACTCGGTGCCCTCGTTCAGCAGGATGTCGTTGATGGTCACGTACATCGCGTGATCGGAGATCGGCGTCTTGATCTTGTAGGTCTGCCCGATCAGCATCTCGGGCCGCTCGAGCTTCTCGTGCATGCGGATGACCTTGGCGGTGCGCCCGCTCTTGTCGCGCACCTCCTCGGACTCGCCCGCCGGCGCCATGGGTTTCACCTCCGGCGTCTTGTCCTCAGCGGCAGCCTTGGCGGCCGCCTTGTCCTCGGGCTTCTGCACCGCGTACTTGACGATCTTGCGCTCGATCTTGATAGCCATGGTCATTTCCTCGGTCCGCGTGTCGGGCTTTTCAAGGCCTCACATGCGCCCGTAGTACCCGTCCTTCATCGCGTCAAACAAATTCGCCGCGGTGTGGATCTCGCCGTCGTAGTCGATCTCCTCGTCGCCGCGCGCCTCGACCACCGTGCCGTCCTCGAGCGTGAACTTGTAGAGCGTGTTCTTCAGGTCCTGTTCCTTCACCAGCACGCCCTGGAACGCCTCGGGGTTGAAACGGAAGGTGGTGCAACCCTTGAGTCCCTGCTCGTGTGCATACAGATAGATGTCTTTGAATCTCTCGTAGGGGAAATCCGTAGGCACGTTCGCCGTCTTAGAAATCGATGAATCGATCCACTTCTGGGACGCAGCTTGCACTTCAACGTGTTCCTTGGGGGTGATGTTTTCGGAAGCGATGAAGTACTCGGGTAGTCTCTCAGCATCGGTCGTGCCCCCCGGCGCGGCGTTGGAATTGACGAGCTCGCGGTAGGCGAGCAGCTCGAACGAAAAGACGTCGATCTTCTCCTTCGACTTCTTTCCCTCGCGGATGACGTTGCGGAAATAGTGGTGCGCGAACGACGGTTCGATGCCGTTCGAGGCATTGTTGGCGAGCGACAGCGAGATCGTGCCGGTGGGCGCGATCGAGGTGTGGTGGGTGAAGCGCGCGCCGGTCTCGGCGAGCTCGTGCACCAGGCGCGGCGCCACTTCCGCCACCCGCTGCATGTAGCGGCTGTAGCGGGCGTGCAGCAGCCGCCCGGCGATCTTCGCGCCCGGCCGCCAGCCGTCGCGCGCCATCTCGGGCCGCTTGCGCAGCATCTCCTTCGTGACCGTGAACTCCTCGTTCATGATCGGCGCCGGGCCCTTCTCGCGGGCCAGCTCGAGCCCGGCCTCCCAGCCGGCGACCGCCATCTCGCGCGATACATCCTCGGTGAACTGCACCGACTCGGGCGAGCCGTACTTCATGCGCAGCAGCGCCATGGTGCTGCCGAGCCCGAGGAAGCCCATGCCATGGCGGCGCTTGCGCAGGATCTCCTCGCGCTGCTTCTCGAGCGGCAGGCCGTTGACCTCCACGACGTTGTCGAGCATGCGCGTGAAGACCTTGACCACCTCGCGGTACTCGTTCCAGTCGAACTCGGCGAAGTCCGTGAACGGGTGGCGCACGAAGCGCGTCAGATTCACCGAGCCGAGGAGACAGGAGCCGTAGGGCGGTAATGGCTGTTCACCACAATTCCCCGTCACCAACCCATTGAAGATCAGGTTGTTGCGATCGGGCTGCGTCGTGTCAAACACCGCCTCCTTGCCGATGTGCTCGATGCTGGCGATTGCACTGACGAACTTCTCCTTGCGGGCCTTCGCATGCAACTCGCGCCACGCGCGATACTTGCCGTTCTTCGCATCGGTAATGAATCCGACCTCAGCCATGAAGCGATCGCGTGACTCCGAGCCGATGATGAGTTCGTAGTCGGCCTTGCAATCGTACGGGCGCCGACCGCCCTTCCCGTCCGGCAGAACTCGCTGACCTGCAGCCCGGCGCTTGAGAATCCGGCAAAAGACGCCGAAATTCGCCAGCAGCATCTGCACATCCTTGAGTAAGGACGGCTGGCTCGAAGCGAGCCGGATCGTGCAATACGCATTCTTGTCGTCGCGCTGGACCGTCCCGTCTGTCTGGAACAGTCCGCGCAGATAACCGCGCACGCAGTCCTCATTTCCACGCCAGACGATTTCCGGAACCCGGGTCTTCGCTTGCGCGGTGAAGCCGTAGTACTCGAGCACGCGGGCGAGAATCACCGAGCGGATCATCACCAGATTGCGCTCGGGAACCGCCACCGCGCTCACGCGATAGTCACGCGGAGCATTGGATGCTTTCGCAATCAGACTATTGATGTACTCGACGACCTGATCCGCATAACAGCGGTCCTCGCCCCAAAGATTGACGATCGCGGCGTTGTTGCCCTCGCCGCGATTGGTGAAGTGCCCGTCACCGGTGATCAACCCCAGCAGCGTCCCGAGTTCCTGGCTCCCGCAGCCGCCGAACTGGCCCTTGCCGGACTGCACCAGGAGCTCGTCGCCGGGCTTCAGATCCTTCAGCTTGATCTTGCCGCGCGTGGTGTAGAAGTCATGCCACTCGGTTGCCTTGATCTCATAGCCGTCCCTGGTCGTCACGCGGTAGACGTCCGCGGACGGCGAGGTCATGAACGCGGGCACCGCCGGCCGTACCGTCACCCCTTCGCCCTCGTCGAGGGCGCGCTTGTCGACGGTCGCCTGGATGTCGACCCGCGCGTCGTAGAGATCGCCGATGCGCACCAGCCCATAACGCGTCGCAAGACGGGTATCGGCCGTCACGCACGGGTTGGTGGCGCGGATGTTCTCGCACCACCAGTTGTTATTCATCTCGTTGACGCGATCGATGAGGATGAAGCCGGGCTCGGCGAAGTCGTAGGTGGACGTCATGATCACGTCCCACACGCGCCGCGCCGGCAGCGTCTTGTAGACCTTGCAGGCCACGAGTCCCTCGTCGTTCACGACGTAGCTCTCGTGGATCGACCATTCGCGCCAGACAAACTTGTGCGCGTCGCTCAAATCGGGCCGCTCGGCCTCGAACTCGCGCAGCGTCAGCGGGAAGGCGAGCTTCCACTCGCGGTCCTCGCGCACCGCCTGCATGAACTCGTCCGTGATCAGCAGCGACAGGTTGAACTGGCGCAGCCGGCCGTTCTCGCGCTTGGCGCGGATGAATTCCAGGACGTCCGGATGGCCGATGTCGAAGGTGCCCATCTGCGCGCCGCGGCGTCCGCCGGCGGAGGAGACGGTGAAGCACATCTTGTCGAAGATATCCATGAACGAGAGCGGCCCCGAGGTGTAGGCGCCCGCGCCCGACACGTACGCGCCGCGCGGCCGCAGCGTCGAATGCTCGTAGCCGATGCCGCAGTTGTGGATGACCATCAAGCCGTGCTCGCCGGCCAGATAGTTATTGTGTGTCTCCACGCTGAAGTCGAAGAAAGTCTCAGGCAGCGGCAGGTTGCGTTCGAGGCCAGCGACCGGTCGCAGGCGCCTTGTGAGTGTGATCAGCCGCTTGAGGGAAGGGAAACGCGCCTCCCATCGATCAAGCCACACGCGGCTGACACGATCGCGCTGCGCGTAACCGTGATAGAAACCGAGATGCTGTTTCTCATCGTGACTGAGCGCGTCGGCCTCGCGCAGCAGCGCCTGACGCAGCTCCGGCAGCATCTGAAAGACATCGTACTGGCCGGACGTGGTGGCGTATTCGCGGATGCGGGTGCGCTTACCGCTGTCGGCCATATAAGCCGCCACGGCCGCGAGGAACTGCGAGTCGCAGATCTTGAGTATTGCGCCGCCGGAGCCCCGTACCATGACGCCGTCAAGCTCGTGTGTGCGAGGCTTGGTCAGCGTGATGCTCCCATGCACGCCGAACAGCTTGAGCAACGACTGCAGCTCCGCGGCAAAATTGGCGCTCCGCATGCTTATAGAGGCGCTGCCGCTTTCAGTGGACACATGACCGTCGGTATCGATCAATCCGGCGAGGAACGGCAGGAAACACTGCTCTGGCTCCGCAGCGATCCAGCGCGGCACGCGCAAAGCTGCGGACTTCGACCCGACCTGTCCGTCGATGAAGTCGACTGCGCGACTCGCCGCAAAGCTCGCTACGGCGAAATCCCAGACAGCCGTGCCGTGCGCGGTCCTTGCAGCCGTGACCTCGGCCCGCGAACCGGCGAAGTGCGTGAAGAATTGCGCATATCGCTCGACCACCTCGCGCTCAGACGCACGGATCTTGAAGACCAGGCGGCTACCGAGTTGGCTCACGCGTCGCGCCCAGACCGACTGAGTGGACTTGTACGTGAACTTCTTATAGTAGGCGGAGCCATCGCCGAGATGCGCGCCCGCGAACCACGCTTCACGCCAGCGCTTTGGGTCGGCCGCCCAGTCGAACGAGTGGTGCACCAGGGCATCGGTGCTCTGCACCTCGTCCGCACGCACGTACACGAACTGACCGTCTCGATGCACTAACACCGGATGCTTGACGGAGGTGGTGAGCGTAGCGCCGTTCGAGCGGATGCGGATATTCTCCTCGCGGGGCACGTGAGTCGTCAGGTGCCTGAGGATCGGGCGCATTTCGAAGCGGTGCGCGTCCCGGTCGTAGCACAGAATCTCGCGATGCCGTCCGGCCACGGCTTCATCCGCGGTGACCAGGCCACGCTCGGTGCGCACCCAAGTGCCCGGGGCCACACAGCCGGCCTTGAGCGTCAGACCCGCCTCGTGCACCTTCCTCAGGATGTCGTCCATCGAGTCACGGATCGTGCCCGATACCGTGCAATTGATGGTCGAGGTGGCGGGCTTGTGCTCGAGCGCGCCGGCGTTGGAGGTCACGCGCCCGGCGGGAATCGCGCCACGGCGCAATGCCCACAGGAAGCGCTCGTACCAGTGCTCGCGCACGTCGATGCTCTCGACGTCGGCGAGCGCACGGGCGA
>JAGWMP010000316.1 GCA_028871705.1 Gammaproteobacteria bacterium | reverse complement strand
CACGCGCCGCCGGTACTGCAGCAGCAGCTCCGCGGCGAAATCCGCGAACACCCGGATCTTGGGCGAGTTGCGCAGCGCGCTGCGGCACACGACCATGAGCGGCGCTCCCGGCGCCGACCACTCGGGCAGCACCACCTGCAGGCGGCCGGCGGCGAGCGCCTCCGCCACCATGATGTCCGGTGACTGCACGATGCCGACGCCGCGCAGCGCCGCGAGGATGCGCGCGTCCACCGAGTTGAACGACACGCTGAAGGGCAGCTGCAGCGCCCGGCGCACCGCGCCCCGCTGGAACGACCACTTGTAGGGGCGATGGTTGCTGCTCGAGAGGTGGCCGATGAGCTTGTGGCCGCGCAGCTCGTCCGGGTCCGCCGGCACGCCGTGGGCGCGCAGGTATTCGGGCGCCGCGCAGGTGACGAGACGGGTGTCGACGATGCGCCGCGCGATGAGGTGCGGCTCGCGCACGGGACCGGCGCGCACCACCAGGTCCACCTCCTCGGCGATGAGATCGATCACGCGGTCGTTGAGCTGCACCTCGAGCTTGAGGTCCGGGTAGCGCTGCGTGAAGCGCGGCAGCGCCGGGATCAGCAGGGCGCGGCCGAAGGCGACCGGCAGGTCGACCCGCAGCCTGCCGGTCACCGCGAGGCGGGCGCCACGCAGCGTCTCATCCGCCGCCTCGATCTCGGCGAGGATGCGCTGGCAGCGCGTGAGGTACTCGGCGCCTTCGCCGGTGAGGCCGACGCGCCGGGTGGTGCGGTGGAACAGCTGGCAGCGCAGGTGCCGCTCGAGATCCGCCACGTGGGTGCTTACCACCGCGCGCGACAGGCCGAGGGAGTCGGCGGCGCGCGTGAAGGAGTGCAGCTCCGCCACCCGCGCGAAGCTGCGCATGCAGAGCAGCTGATCCACGGATGGTATTGTATTGGAATTACGAACAATAAGTTCGCGATTAGCCTGTTTTTCAGGATGGTCGGGAGGCCTAAGGTGCCTCTCGCCATGTTCATCTACTCCCGTCCCCTGTTCCCGGTCGCCGCCGCGCTCGTGCTGCTGCTGTTGCTCGCCGCCGTGTCGCTTATGTCCGGCGGCGGCTGAGCGGCGCGGCGGTACGCGCGTCCGGGCGCACGCCCCGGAGGCCGCGCTTGTGCCGGCAGCCGCCCTTGCGGTAAGGTGCGCGCCGGTTCGTGACCTTTCCCTTTCCTGCCGCCTGCCGCCCGCCTCGTTTGCGAGTTGGCTTCCGAGTCTGAAAAGCCGAATCGTTCCCGACCAGGTGGCAGCGTGCGCACCGACCCTTTGGGTCTCGTCAGCACTCCTGCCAGTTCGTGTTTGTCGTTTTCCAGGAGTTTGATTGCATGACGAAGATCTATGTGGGCAACCTGCCTTTTTCCGCCACTGACGCCGAGGTCCGCGAGCTGTTCGCGCAGCACGGCACCGTCGAGTCGGTGAGCCTCATCACCGATCGCGATACCGGCCGCCCGCGCGGTTTCGGATTCGTCGAGATGTCGCGTGCCGACGCCTCGCGCGCGATCCAGAACCTCAACGGTAAGGACCTCGGCGGACGTCCGCTGCGGGTCAATGAGGCCCAGGAGCGCAGCGGCGGCGGCGGCGGCGGTGGCAACCGCGGCGGCGGCGCACCGAAGCGCTGGTAAGCTCTTATCGAGCCAAGGCCGGCCGTCAGTGCCTCGCGGCATCGGCGGCCGGCCTTTTTCGTGGTCCGATCCTTTTGTCGTTCGAGTCGAGGGGAGTGCTGTTTCATGGGTAAGGGCGATCCGAGAACCCGCCGCGGCAAGATCTACCAGGGATCCTTCGGCAAGTCGCGCGCCAAGGACCCGGCGAAGAAAAAGAAGAAGGCCGCCAAGGCCGCACGGCGTTAGCCGCGCGCCGATTCTTCAGGCGAACGGCTCGGCCGTCGCCGGCGCCGGGCGCGTCTTGCGCGCCAGACAATCGCGGATGAGCTCGAGCGCCGTGCGCTCGTTGGGCGGGAGCTCGGCCTCGCTCGAGCCGAGCGGCGTCGTGCGCTCGCCCCAGCGCACCGCGTGGGCGCAGAACGAGAGCCCGCCGCCGAAGCCCGGCATCAGCAGCAGCGCGCCGGGGTGCACCCGGCCCGCCTCGAGCGCCTCGCACAGCGCCACCGGCACGGTCGCCGCCGACATGTTGCCGTAGCGCTGCACGGTCACGAAGACGCGCTCCATCGGCACGTGGACGCGCTTGGCGACCGCCTCGATGATGCGCAGGTTCGCCTGGTGCGGCACCACCAGGTCCACCGCGTCCGCCTGCACGCCGATGCGCCCGAGCGCCGCCTCGCTCGCACCCACCATGCCCTGCACGGCGCGCTTGAAGATCTCCTGTCCCTCGAACTGCCAGCGCGTGATGCCGTAGAGCGTGCCGCGATTGGCGTAGCGGCCGCCCATGCCGTGCACGCGCAGAATCTCGCGCGCCTCGCCATAACAGCCGAGCTTCTCGGCGAGGAGCCCTTCGGGACGCTCGCTCGCCTCGACCACGACCGCGGCCGCGCCGTCGCCGAACAGCACCGCGACGTCGCGGTCGCTCCAGTCCATGAAGGGTGAGATCAGTTCCGCGCCGATCACGAGCGCGTTGTGGACCA
>JAGWMP010000315.1 GCA_028871705.1 Gammaproteobacteria bacterium | reverse complement strand
TAGCGGCCTCATCGGGGCGACCCCATGTTCGAGCTGTCGCGCGATTCCACCGTGCCACTCGTCGATCAGATCTGCGCGCGCATCACGCAGCTGGTGCGCGCGGGGCAGCTGCCGGCCGGCGCGCGGCTGCCCTCGATCCGCAAGCTCGCGCGCCTCCTCGGCGCGAGCGCCTTCACCGTGGTGGACGCCTACGACCGGCTGGTCGCCCGTGGGCTGATCGAGTCGCGCGCCGGGCGCGGCTTCTTCGTGGCGCAGCGGCGCATCGTCGCGCCGCTGCTGGCGGTCGAGGCCTCACCCGAGTCGGCCAACGATGCGGTGGCGCTCGCGAGCTTCTGCCTCGCGCACGGCAACGACATCATCCCGGCAGGCTCGGGCTTCCTGCCGGAGAACTGGCTGCTGGAGCTGAGCTCCGCCGGCGTGCTGACGCGCCTCTTGCGCGGGCGGCGCTCGCAGACCTGGCTGCCCTGCCCGCCGCAGGGTCTGCCGGAGCTGCGCGAGCAGATCGCCGCGCGGCTGGTGCAGCACGGCATCGCCGCCGGCCCCGCGCACGTCGCGACCACCTACGGGGCGAGCCAGGCCTTCGACCTGCTGGCGCGCATCCTGCTCGCGCCCGGCGATCCGGTGCTGGTGGAGGATCCGGGCTACTTCGTGCTGTTCGAGCAGCTACGCGCGCACCACGTGCGTCTCATCCCCGTGCCGCGGCGCGCCGACGGGCCGGATCTCGAGGCGCTGGAAGCGGCCTGCCGCGCGCACCGGCCGCGTGCCTTCTTCATGCAGACGCTGCTGCACAACCCGACCGGCTCGAGCGCCGACCCGGCGCACTGCCACCGCATCCTCTCGCTCGCCGAGCAGTATGGCTTCGCGGTCGTGGAGGACGATGTGTACGGAGATCTGCACGAGGGCCCGGCGGTGCGCCTCGCGCAGATCGACGGCCTGCGTCACGTGATCTACGTCGGCAGCTACACCAAGCTCATCGGCCCGGCGCTGCGCGTCGGCTTCGTCGCCGCCGAGGCGCAACTGATCGCGCAGCTCGTCGAGCGCAAGGTGCTGTCGGTGCTCTCGGGCTCGACGCTGCTCGAGGGCTTCGTCTCCGAGGTGCTCGACGGCGGCCGCTACAAGCGCCACGTCGAGCGCACCCGCGCGCGCCTGGCGCGCATGCGCCGCGATGCGCGTGCCGCGCTCGAGTCCGCCGGGCTCGGTTTCGAGCCGGCGCAGGGCGAGGGCATGTTCCTCTGGGGCCGCCTGCCCGAGGGCGCCTCGGTCGAGGCGCTCGTGCCCCGGGCGCGCAGCCGCTCGATCCTGCTGGCGCGCGGGTCGCTGTTTTCGCCGTCGGACGGCTGCCGCGAATGGCTGCGCTTCAACGTCACGCACAGCACCAGCCCGCCGCTCATCGAGTTCCTGCGCGAGTCGCTGCGCGAGGCGGCCTGAGGGCGCGCTAAACTAACGCCGATGTTCCCATCGCTGCCGCCCGCCACCCGGGCCCTGATCCTCGTCAACGTCGCCGTGTTCCTGCTCGAGCAGTGGGCCGGGGATGCCCTCATCCAGTGGTTCGCGCTCTGGCCGCTCGCCAGCCGGCAGTTCGAGCCCTGGCAGCTGCTCTCGTACGCCTTCCTGCACGACCCGCGAACCATCGCCCACGTGTTCTTCAACATGTTCGCGCTCTACATGTTCGGCGGCACACTCGAGCGCTACTGGGGTGGCCCCCGCCTGGTCATGTTCTATCTGGTGTGCGCGGTCAGCGCGAGTCTCACCCAGCTCGCGGTCCAGCAGGCCACCGGCGGCGCCGCCGAGCCGACCATCGGCGCCTCGGGCGCCGTGTTCGGCATCCTGCTCGCCTTTGCCTGGTACTTTCCGCGCCAGCGGGTCGCGGTGTACTTCATCGTCCCGATGCCGTCCTGGCTGTTCGTGACGCTCTATGGGCTGCTCGAGCTCTTCTTCGGCGTGACCGGCTCGCAGCAGGGCGTGGCACACTTCGCGCACCTCGGCGGAATGCTGGGCGGTGCGCTGTGCATTCTCTACTGGCGCGCCCGGCGGCGCTTCGGCCCGACCTGAAGGCTCACGGGCCCGCGCCGGATGCGGCGCGACCGCTCGCGACACGGGTTAAATATCAGATTTGCTTACATTAAACGCCCGCGGCGGCGCGCCGCGAGCACGGCATTGGCATTCCGCGGCGGGTCCCGGCAAAATCGCGCGCTCAAAAAATTTGCTGGAACTTCGCACAACCGCCGCCCTCTAGACCCGAAGCCGCCATGATCAAGACCGAACACCTCACCAAGCGCTACGGCCCGCTCATCGCCGTCGACGACGTGACCTTCCAGGTGGCACCGGGGGAGGTGCTCGGCTTCCTCGGGCCCAACGGCGCCGGCAAGACGACCACCATGCGCATGCTCGCGGGCTTCGTGACCCCGAGCTCCGGCAGCGGCAGCATCTGCGGCCACGACATCGGCAGCGACACGCTCGCCGCCAAGGCGGCGCTCGGCTACCTGCCCGAAGGCGCGCCGAGCTACGGCGAGATGACCGTGCGCGGCTTCCTCGGCTTCATCGCCGATCTGCGCGCGCTCACGGGCGAGCGGCGCCGCGCGCGCCTCGCGCACGTCGTCG
>JAGWMP010000314.1 GCA_028871705.1 Gammaproteobacteria bacterium | reverse complement strand
GCCATCCTGGTATTTCAGCGAGATGGCAATCCGCCGCCCCGCATAGAAAGCGTCGAGAAGTGTCTCTCCGGTAGCGGCTCCGAGTGTCGCCGTGATGGCATTGTTCCGGCCCGGCCGGCCCAGAATTTGGGCAGTCACCGGCTCATTGTCACCGTGCAGCGCGAAGCTGAGCGAAACGATCGGCGGCCGCGGCTCCAGGGAGGTCCTGCTTAGCAGCTCAAGAGCGGCGGCTTGGATGCTGACCACCGGCGCATCGGCGCCCATCAGCTCCTCGATGCCGATTATCCATACCGGTTTTGGCGAATCGTAGCGGCCATAGTTGCCATGAATCCAGACGCCGCACATTCCGCTTCGGTGTCTGTTCCCGGCCCAAAACCACCTCGAGGTGAAGGATATGTCTTCGCCGGAGAGCTCGGCGGGTGATCGTGCTGCGGGCGGTTGCGCAGCGGGGGTTGCCTCGGGTACCGGCAACGGCGTGGTGCAGGCGCCGAGCGGCGCGAGCGCGGCAGCCACGAGGGGGAGGATGTTCAGGCGAGTGTTGATGGCGAGCTGGCGAGCACACTCGCCGCCTCACAGCATTAGCTACAGCTTGACCAGGGGGCGGCCGAAGCTGTCGCCGCGCATGGCGAGCGTGAGCAGCGCCGGTGCGTTCGCCAGCCCCTCGACGACATGATCCTTGCGCGCGATGCGCCCCGCGCCGTACCAGCTGATGGCTTCGCGCAGGAACTCCCCGCGCCGGTGCTCGTAGTCGCGCACCCGGGCGCGCAGCACGCGGATGCCGTCGGCCGCAAGGTAACCGGCGCGCTCGAGCGCGGGCCCGGGGTCGCTGGCGCTGAGCGAGTTCTGGATGATGCGCGCGCCGCTCGCCAGATGCCGTCCGGCGATCAGCGTCTCGAGCAGCTCACCGCCGCTGTTGTCGAAATAGACGTCGACGCCGCGCGGCGCCAGCTGCCGCAGCCGCGCGCTGAGCGGCTCGGAGCGGTAGTTGATGCAGCTCGCGAGCCGCGCGTGCCGCGTCACCCATTCGCATTTCTCGCGCGTCCCGGCCATGCCGATGGCGCGCGCGCCCTTGAGCATCGCGATCTGTCCGGCCATGGAGCCCGCGGCGTTGGAGGCGGCCGATACCAGGACCGTCTCGCCGGGCTTGAGGGTCGCGAGATCGAGCAGCCCGAAGTACGCGGCCATGCCGGGGGCGCCGAGAATTCCGAGCGCCGTGGAGGCCGGCGTCTGCCCCGGGTGCACGAAGCGGGCGTACTGGCCGGCGGTGACCGCGAACTGCTGCAGTCCGGCGTCGAGGACCACGACGCTGCCCACGCCGAAGACGTCATGCCGCGACTCGATCACCTCGCCGACCCCGCGCGCCGGCACGAGGTCGCCCGGTTTGACGGGGCCGGCCGCGCCATCGCCGGTGCCGCCGAGGAGGAACGGGTCGAGCGCGAGCCACAGCGTGCGGCACAGGAAGGTGCCGTTGGTCACCGCAGGAAGCGGCGCCTCGATGAGCTCGAAGTCGCCCGCTTTCGCAGCCGCACGCCGCACGCGGATCTGGAGATTTTGCACGGCGTCGCTTCCGCGGGGCGGCTACTTTCCGGCCTCGTCCGCGGCGGCGCGCTCGCGCTCGAGCGCCTCGCGGTCGACCGCCTCGATCTGCTCGCGCACGTGCTGCTGTTGTGCGCGGGCCGCCGCCGCCTGTTCCGCCGCGGCGGCGGCGCCGCCGGCCGCGGCCGCGCCGCTGTCGGCGAGCCCGCAGCCGCCGAGCGCACCACTCGAAGTGGCGAGCAGCCATGCGACCCGCATGGGCGTCAATTTACCCGGATCGTGGCACTATGTCGCGCATGCCGAGGACCACCATCAGGCCGCCGGCCGGCGAGGCCGTGCCGCGGGTGCGGCGCGGTTACTTCGAGTGCCGGTTCGGGCAGCTGCACGTGCACCACGCCATGCCGCCGGGTGGCGGCTTCGAGGAGGGCACGGCGCTCGTGTGTCTGCACGGCGCGGCGGGCTCCGGACGCATGTTCCGCGCCTTCCTTACGTTCCTCGGGCGCGACCGTTCGGTATACGCGCCCGATGTGCCGGGTTGCGGCGAATCGGATGGGCCCGAGCAGCCCGCCGCCACCGCGCAGTACGCCGCGGCGATCGCGGATTTCCTCGACACCATGCGGCTGCGCACCGTGGACGTGCTGGCCCAGGGCGCGGGCGCCGTGCTCGCGGTCGAGCTCGCGCTCACGCGCGCGGCGCAGGTGCGGCGCATCGTGCTCGCGTCGGTGCCGCCGGGCAGCGGAGCTGCGGCCCCGGGGGATTTCGGTGCCGCCGCCTATCCCTGGCGCGAGCGGCTCGCGCGCGTGACGCAGCCGCTCCTGGTGCTGCGGCCCCGGGACGCCTCCTGGGACGCCGGCGCGCGCGTGCGCGAGGCGCAGCCCGCCGCGCGCCTGGTCGACTTTCCCGACCAGGGCGAAGAGCTGTTCCAGAGCGTCCCGGGGGCGGTCGCCGACGCCGTCCGGCCCTTTCTGCGCGGTTGAAGGCACCCCGGTCCCGGAAAAAAAGCGGATTTCGCGATTCGCCTCACATAATTGAGCCACGTCACGCGGACGTAAGCCCCCTGCGGTATTAAAATTTCC
>JAGWMP010000313.1 GCA_028871705.1 Gammaproteobacteria bacterium | reverse complement strand
GAGCGGCGCGCGGCGCCGGCGCTGCGGGCGCCACGTCGGGCGCGGCCGGCCGCGGGGCGGGCTTCAATTTTCCCTCGCTGTCGAGCAGGTAGGCGTCCATCAGCTTGCGCGCCACCGGGGCGGCGTTGCTCGCGCCGAAGCCGGCGTTCTCGACGAGCACCGCGACCGCGATGCGCGGCGCCTCGGCGGGCGCGAAGGCGATGAACCAGGCGTGATCGCGCAGCCGCTCCGGAACCGTGCTGGCGTTGTACCTGGCGCCCTGCGCGACCGTGTACACCTGGGCGGTGCCGGTCTTGCCCGCGGCCTCGTAGGCTGCGCCCTTGAAGGCGACCCAGGCGGTGCCGCAATAGCGCGCGCAGTGCGTGGTGCCGACCATCGCATCGAGCACCACCGTCCAGTCGGCATTGGACACCCCCTTGACCGGGGCGCCCTCGACCGGGGCGAGCCAGTGCGTGTGGCCGGCGGCATCGCGCATGCCGCGCACCACGCGCGGGCGGAAGTTGCGGCCGCGCTCGGCCAGGATTCCCGTGATGTGCGCCAGCTGCAGCGGCGTCACCAGCAGGTACCCCTGTCCGATCCCCATGTTGACCGTCTCGCCCGGGAACCAGGTCTGGTCCTCGGGCCGCTTGAACGCCTTGCGCTTCCAGTCCGGGGTCGGCAGCAGGCCCGCCTTCTCGCCGCCGATGTCGATGCCGGTGGGCTGCCCGTAGCCGAAAGGCTCGAGGAAGGCCGCCATGCGCTCGATGCCGAGTGTCGAGGCGAGCCGGTAGAAGTACACGTCGGAGGAGCGCGAGATCGCCTCCGGCAGGTCGAGCCAGCCGCGCGGCTCGTCCTTGTCCGCGCGCCACACGTGGCGGCTGCCCGGCAGGAAGAACTCGCCGTTGCAGAATACCTTGGTGTCCGCCGCGGTCGTGTGATCGGTGAGCGCGGCGAGCCCGAGCACCGGCTTGATGGTCGAGCCCGACGGATAGGTGCCGCGCAGCGCCCGGTTGAACAGCGGCCGGTCGATATCGTTGGCGAGCGCGTTGTACTCGGCGGGCGTGATGCCGCGCGCGAAGAGGTTCGGGTCGAAGCCCGGCAGGCTCACCAGCGCCAGCACGTCGCCGTTGGCCGGATCGAGCGCCACCACCGCGCCGCGATGCGTGCCGAGCGCGGCTTCCGCGATGCGCTGCAGCTTGAGGTCTATCGACAGCAGCAGGTCCTCGCCCGCCGCCGGCGCGCGCGTGCGCAGGTTCGGTACGAACGCTCCCTGGCGCTCGACCGAGCGGCCCTGCGCGTTCACCAGCAGCTCGCGAAAGCCGTTCTGGCCGTGCAGCTGCTCCTCGTAAGTGCTCTCGACACCGAGCTTGCCGATGAGCGCGGTGCCGGCGTAGGCGGCGCGATCGATGTGCTTGAGATCCTCCTCGCTGATCGCGCCGACGTAGCCGAGTGCGTGCACGGCGAGCTCGCCGTTGGGGTACCAGCGCGTCTGGCGCGTCTTGATGTCGACCCCGGGAAACTCGAAGCGCCGCACCGCGAAACGCGCCACGTCCTCGTCCGACATGCGCAGCCGTATCGGCACGCTGTCGAAGCTGCGGCTCACGGCGATGGTGCGCATCAGCTCGTCGATGGCCTCGGGCCGCAGCACACCGAGCGCCGCGAGGCCCTTGAGCGTGCGCCGCACGTTCGCCGCGGCTGGCCAGCCCGGCACTTCCTCGGGCACCAGCTCGAGCTGGTAGGCGGGCTGATTGGAGGCGACCACCTCGCCGTTGCGGTCGAGGATCAGGCCGCGCGCCGCCGGGATCGGCTCGGTGCGCACGCGGTTGCCCTGCGACAGGTCGGAGTAATACTCGTGCCGCACCACCTGCAGCACGATCAGACGCGCGATGAGGCCGAGGGTCACGAGCGCCATGAGCGCGCCCACGGTGAGCGCGCGCCGGTCGAACAGGCGCTGCTCGCGCCATTGGTCCTTGATGCGTACCGCGGGCATGTTCAGCGCTCGCCGCGGCGCGTCACGTCAGCCGGCCTTCGCTGTAGGACAGCACGGCCGCGACCGGCGGCCATACCAGCGCGCCGGTGAGGCAGTGCAGCCAGCGCAGCGGAGTCGTGACGGGGTGTCCGGTCCAGCCGTCGATCGCGAACAGCACGAACTCGTAGACGATGAGCGCGGCGAACACCAGCAGCGACTGCTGGAAGGCGGGTTTGGAGCGGATGCGCTGATGCTCGCGCACCGCGATGTAGGCGACGATCGCGAGCGCGAGCGCGTGCTCGCCCAGCACCGGCCCCTGAAAGACATCGAGCATCACCCCGCAGGCGAAGCCGAGGCCGATGCCGCCGGCACGCGGCGCATTGATCGACCAGTAGAGTACCGTCAGCACGAGGAACGCCGGACGCAGCACGTCGAGCCAGACCGGCAGCGGCAGCACCGTCAGCACGAGCGCGAACAGCGCCGTGACCGCCATGCGCACGCGCACCTGGGTGGCGGTCATGGCTCGCGCCTCGCGTGCGGCGGCACGGCCGGTGGCGTCTCGGGGGAGGCATCGCCGGCGGCGGGCGCTGCGGTCTCACCCGGAGGCGTATTGGCGGCGGCGGGCGCGGCGGCGGGCGCGGGAGCGGCGGCACGCGGAGCGCTGCG
>JAGWMP010000055.1 GCA_028871705.1 Gammaproteobacteria bacterium | reverse complement strand
AATTCGCCGCACTCCCGAAGACCATCTCGGGGAAGATCCGCCGCGTGGAGCTGCGCAAGCTCGAGGCGACGCGCTCGGCCGGGGGCGGCCGGCGGCCCCAGGAGTTCTGGGAGGAGGACCTGAAGTCTGAGGGCGATCCCACGGGCTGAAGACCGCCGCCCCGGCCGCGGTTTATGATGAGTCCATGCTCGATCCAGCCATTGGTTTTCTCCTGGTCGGCTGCTGCGCGCTGCTCTTCGTGAGCGCGGCGCTGCACAAGGTGCGCGCGCCGTCGCGTTTCACCGAGGTGCTGCGTGCCTATCGCGTGCTGCCGGCACCGCTGGTGCGGCTGGCGCTCCTCGTCCCGCTCCTCGAGCTCACGATCGGGTTCGGGCTCCTCGCGCCGGCCGCGCGCACGGCGGCCGCCGGTGCGGGCGCGATACTCCTGGTTCTCTACGGAGGAGCGATTGCACTCAACCTCGCGCGCGGGCGGCGCGACCTTGCCTGCGGCTGCGGCGGACCCGATGAGGCACGTCCGATCGCCCCATGGATGGTGCTGCGCAACCTTCTGGTGGCGGTGCTGCTGGCCGCGACTCTCGCGCCGTGGCAGCCGCGAACGCTCCTCGCCACCGACCTCCTGACCATCGGGGGAGGAGCGGCCGTGGCGACACTCTTATATGTATCCGTCGACCGCCTGCTCGGGCGGGTGGCGCCGAGCGCGGCGGCATTCGGGGGCTCCCGGTGACGGCGCTCGCGATCTCGAACGTGGTGCTCTGGGTGCTGGTGCTGGTGCTCGGTGCGGTGGTGCTGGCGCTGACGCGGCAGCTGGGGGTGCTGCACGAGCGGATCGCTCCGGCCGGCGCGCTGATGCTGAACCGCGGCCTCACCGTGGGCGAGCCCGCCCCGGTGCTCGAGGTCGCCGCCATCGATGGCCGGCCGGTGAAGGTCGGGGCCGTGCGCGAGGACGGACGCAGCACGCTGCTGCTCTTCGTCTCGCCGACCTGCCCGGTATGCAAGACTCTTCTGCCCGCGGTCCGCTCGAGCGGACGGGACGAGCGCTCCTGGCTGGACGTCGTGCTGGCGAGCGACGGCGATGTCGCCGAGCAGCGCGCGTTCGTGCGCGCCCAGGGCCTCGAGGCCGTTCCGTACGTGGTATCGGCCGCGCTCGGGCTCGCCTACCAGGTGAGCCGTTTGCCGTTTGCGGCATTGCTCGATGAGCGCGGCGTGCTGCGTGCCCGCGGACTCGTCAACTCACGTGAGCATCTCGAGAGCCTGTTCGAGGCGAAACGGCTCGGGGTGGCCTCGCTGCAGCAGTATTTCTCCGGTGCGGCCTGAAGGAGAGAGCGCATGAACGGGGTTGCGGTGGATGCGGCCGTCGAGGCCGTGCTCGGCGAATACGAGGCGCGTGCCCGGCGCGAGGAGGAGCTCTGGGACACGCTCGGACCCGAGGAGGCCGAGCAGCGCATCGATGAGATGCTGCTGCCGGTTGGACGCGCCACGGGAACTCTCCTCAACCTGCTGGCGAAGGAGGCCGGAGCCTGCCGCATCCTCGAGGTGGGCAGCTCCTTTGGCTACTCGACCGTGTGGCTGGCGGAGGCGGCCCGCGCCGTCGGCGGCAAGGTGATCTCCCTCGAGCTGCGCGCAGCGAAGACCGAATATGCGACCGAACGCCTGCGGCGCGCAGGACTCGCCGACTGCGTCGAGTTTCGCGTCGGGGATGCGCTCGAGAGTCTTGCGGCGTTACGCGGACCCTTCGATTTCGTGCTGATCGACCTGTGGAAGAACCTGTACGTGCCGGTCTTCCAGCTGCTGCACCCGAAGCTCGTCCCCGGCGCGCTGGTCATCGCCGACAACATGATCGAGCCGGCGAGCGCGCGTCCGCATGCCCAGGCCTATCGCCACGCGGTGCACGCGGCACGCGACATGAGCTCGGTGCTGCTGCCGGTCGGCAACGGCATCGAGCTCAGCCGCTACCAGTGATCGACTGACCGAGCGCGATCTCCACGCGCTTGTTGTGCTTGCCCTCGCTGCGGATTCTGAGCACGCGGATCGCGCCGATCTCGGCGATGTCGGCGACGTGAGTGCCGCCGCACGGCTGGAGGTCTAT
This sequence comes from Gammaproteobacteria bacterium, assembly GCA_028871705.1. GTDB lineage: Bacteria > Pseudomonadota > Gammaproteobacteria > Steroidobacterales > Steroidobacteraceae > 13-2-20CM-66-19. The sequence goes on along the minus strand of JAGWMP010000055.1, from coordinate 12,452 downwards.
GCCGGGGATGCGCAAGAGGCGCACTCTGCCTAAGCCGCGGGGCGGCTGCACGCTCATGGTCTTGACGAGCGCGGGCTGCGCGTCGAGCTCCTCGTCCGTGATCCACACGGTCTCGGTCTTGACCCCCGTGGCGATGAGCCGGTTGGTCTCGCTCTCGATGTGCGCGGCATCGAGCGCGGCGAGCTCGATATCGAAGTCGAGGCGTGCCTTGTCGGGCACGATGTTGCCACCGGTGACCGGAGCGGTGATCACGCATGACATCAGATGCAGCGCGGTGTGCAGCCGCATGAGCCGATGACGGCGCTCCCAGTCGATCTCGAGACTCAGACTCTCCCCCACCTCCGGGAGCGCCGCGCCGGCGGCCGGCACGTGCAGCACGCGATCCGGGCCGTCGCCCTTGCGGGTGTCGGCGATCGGGATGCGCTCGCCGCTCGCGCGCGTCAGCACGCCGGTGTCGCCGGCCTGGCCGCCGCCGAGGGGATAGAACACGGTGCGGTCGAGCTCAATGCCACGGGGGCTGGCGGTGAGCACGCGGGCGCTCGCGGTCTTGAGATAAGCATCGTCGCGGAACAGCAATTCGGTGCTCACGGGAACGGCTCCGGGCTACAATCATCCCCAGCGCATGGCGGCGTTTTCCTACCGGATCGTCAACGTGTTCACTCAGGGACGTGCGACTCTGAGCGGCAACCCGTTGTGCGTCTTCGAGAGGGCGCAGGGGCTCGACGCCGTAAGAATGCAGGCGCTTGCCCTGCAGTTCAACCTGTCGGAGACCTCCTTCATCCTGCCGTCGGAGCGTGCCAACGCGGCGGCGCGCATTTTCACGCCGCGCTACGAGATGCGCTTCGCCGGACACCCGACGCTCGGCACGGCGCACGTGTGCCGGGCGCTCGGGCTCGGGGGCGACCGCATGACGCTCGAGCTGCCCGCCGGGGTGATCGCGGTGCGCGCCACCGGGGAGCGCTGGACGCTGCAGGCGAAAGCGCCGGAATGGCGCGAAGTCACCGAGCCGCGCCTGACGCTCGCGGCGATGCTCGGCCTCGAGGAGCGCGATCTCGGCGAGCGGCCGCTATGGGTGAATGCCGGCGTCGAGCAGCTCATCGTGCCGCTCGCGAGCGAAGCGGCGGTACGGCGCGTCAACGTGCGCGCGGATCTCCTCGCGCAGCTGAGGAGCGCGGACGGCCACAGCCAGGTCTACGTCTTCGCGCCGGCCGGTTCGGGGCTTCTGGGGCGGTTCTTCTTTCCGCAGGGCCGGGCGGTACTCGAGGACCCGGCCACCGGCTCGGCGACCGCCAACCTCGGCGGCTGGTGCCTGGCCACGGGGCGCACGCTCCCGTGTGAGTTCGACATCGCGCAGGGGGAGTACACCGGCCGGCCGTCGGCGTTGCGGCTGCGGGTGGATGAGGAGCGCAACGTGCTGGTGAGCGGGGACGTCATCGAGCTCGGGCGCGGTTCGATCAGCCTGTAGCATTGCGCGACGCATGAGGTTTGCGCAGCAGGCGTCGGGGTTGCTCTTGCGGCTCTTTGGCTGGCGCTGCGTGTTCGTGCCTCCGCCGCTGCCCAAAGGCATCGTCGTCGTGTATCCGCACACTTCGAACTGGGATTTCATCATCGGCATCCTCTACAAGATCGCCACCGGGTTCCACGTGCGCTGGCTCGGCAAGGACACGCTGTTTCGCTGGCCGGTGCGCCGGCTGCTGGTGCGTTTGGGAGGCATCCCGGTCAATCGACGCGATCCCTCGGGATTCGTCGACACGTTGCTCGCGGAATTCGCCAGGAGCGAATCGCTGTGGCTGGGCATGGCTCCCGAGGGTACCCGCGCCCACACCGATCACTGGAAGTCGGGCTTCTACCGCATCGCGGTGGCCGGCGGTCTGTGCGTGGGTCTCGGTTACATCGACTATGCGACCAGGACCGTGGGCATCGAGACGTACGTGAACCTCACGGGAGATCCGGCTCGCGACCTTGCGCATATCCGGGCGTGCTACGCGGGAAAGCGCGGACTCCGGCCGGAGAACGCAGGGGATATCCGGCTCCGTCCATGAAGCGGAGCCGGCCCGCAACGCTTGTTTAATCAAAGCCTTATCGACAGGTGACCCCACTGCCGCCGGGGCAACGCCGCCGGAACTGTCATGCGTCCCGGTATATGCTGCCGTCAGCCGCCGCGCACGAGAGAACATCAAGGGAGCAGTCTCCATGCACACCCCGATCACGCGCCGTCAAACCCGCAACACCGCGCTCGCATGCGTCGCGCTCCTGGCGGGGATGCTTCCCCCGATCGCCGCTGCGGATCCGTGGGAGGAAACCGGACGGTACTCGATAGGGCATACGACGCTCGTCATCACGGACACCGCGCGCAACCCCGACGGGTCGACGCCGGTCACGACGCCGGGACGGCCGCTGTACGTGCACGTCTGGTATCCGACGTGGGCGCATCCCAGGGGACCCATTCGGTATACCTGGAACAATCCCGTCTACAACCAGAACCCGGGGGGCAGCGTTTATCCCGGACTTCCCGATACGCCCGCGCTGACCTTCGCCGGCAGTACCTCGGCGCATGAGATTGCCGAGGGCGCAGCGCTTGCCGAGGGTCGTTTCCCGCTCCTCGTGGCAACTCACGGCTATGAGGTCGCGGCGGCCAAGAACATGCCGGATACGCTGGAATCCCTCGCGAGTCATGGCTACATCGTCGTCTCCGTCGAGCACACCGGCGATGACGATGTCTGGTACCAGACCTACTTCATGGAGAACTACGTCGGACTCAAGCTCGGTCCGAACCCCAGCATCTACGCCGCCACGATTCCCGAGCGCGTCAAGGACGTGAACTTCATCATCGGCGCGGTGCTGGCCGGCAAGGCCGATCGAAGCGGCGCACCCTTCGCAGCCCGGATCGACGCCGATGAGATCGGCGTGCTCGGGTACTCACTCGGCGGTCAGACCTCGCTCGCCACCGTCACGGGCATCAGCACGCAGTCGCTCCCCGCGGACCGCCGCGTCAAGGCCGCGTTCATGGGTGCCGGCAGCAACTACGGGCTGCTGCTGAATGCCGCCGATTATGCCAACGCCTCCGTGCCGCTCATGTTCTTCGGCAACGACACGGGGATCGCCTATGCGAATTTCAACGCCTTCACGGGGAGTCCGCGGAAATACCGCGTCGACGTCGCCGGCTGGAATCACCATGTCGGCGGATATCAGACGAGCTGGTGCCAGGACATCCATAACTCGCTGGTGGCGATCAATCCCGGCGTATTCCCGCAGGCATTCATCGCACCCTCCACCTTGAATCCCTCGGACATCGCCAATTTCACTTTCGACTCGACCTTCTACTGGAGCTACACGGGCGCCTACGAGGACGGGGTGTACAACTTCTGCCCACCGTCGGTGTTCGCCGGCGTGACCGACGCGCAGCTGCAGGCGGTTCTGTTCGGCAATCCGCAGATCCTTGCGGCGGTGAGTGCGCTGCAGGGCTCGATGCCGCTCGAGCCGGCGCTGGCGATTCCCGAGACGACCCGTCTCACGACCGACTACGCCCTGGCGTTCTTCGATGCCACGCTGAAGCACGCGGAGCGTGATCCTCCGGACCTCGGCAATCCGCTGGTGCAGGTGATCAGGGATTGCGAGCACGTGGCACCGCATCCCTTCGATCTTGGACCGGGGGATCAGATCGCGTTCGTCCCGCACGGTGACTCCTACCGGGTCACGGTGCGCTCGGGCGCCGCCTTGCTGCCGGCCGGCACGGCACCGCTCGCGGTGGGCGGCAACGGCACGGCCATGCTGAGCTACAGCGGCTTCTCGTTCCCCGTGCCCGGGACCGCCGACCCGGTGACGGCGCTCTTTGTGAGCGAGGATGGCGCGATCACCACGCGCACCGCGGGCGATTACACCGGTGTCGATGACAACGGCTCGCCCTGGTACACGCGGGGGCAGCTGCTGCTCACCGGCCGCCTCACCATCGGCGCCCTCATGAAGGACCTCGACAGCAGGGCCGCCGCCTCCGGCGGTGGGGTCTTCGGGACTTACGATGCGGCCAACCAGCGCGTGATCGTCACCTATCTCGGCGTGCCGGCCGCCGGCACCACCGAGCCCAATACGCTACAGGTCGTGATCAACGGCAGCGGCGAGATCGACATCACGATCGGGGCCCTCGCTGCAACCGGACCGAACTATGCGCCGAATATTCTCGGTACCATCGGCATCGGCGCCGGCAACACCCGCGCGGAGAACCTCAGTCGGGTGCGACCCGTCAGCTTCGGTGCGCTGCGTAACGCGGCTCCCATCGTGGTGCCGTTCGCCGACGGCGGCGCCATCTACGAGCAGTACGACGCGGGCGTGCGGGGCGCCTGCCGGGCCGATGCGCACTGAGCGCAGGGCTGCGCGGCACGATGGCCAAACTCGTCTTCGGAATGAACCAGTCCCTGGACGGCTACGTCGATCACACGAAATTCCTGCCGAGCCCCGGACTCTTCCGGCATTTCATCGAGCAGGTGCGCGGCCTGACGGGCATGGTCTACGGTCGCCGTCTGTACGAGGTCATGCGCTACTGGGACGAGGATCTGGCCGAGTGGGACGCGGAGGAGCGCGACTTCGCGGCGGCGTGGCGGCGGCAGCCGAAATGGGTCGTGTCGCGCACGTTGAGCTCGGTCGGCCCGAACGCCACGATTCTGGGGGGCGACCTCGAAGCGGCGGTGGGTGCGCTGAAGGCTCGCCTTGCCGGGGAGATCGATGTCGGTGGCCCAGAGCTCGCGCAGAGTCTCACCGATCTCGGTTTGATCGATGAATATCAGCTCTATCTGCACCCCGTCGTGCTGGGTGAAGGCAAGCCGTTCTTCGCCGGCGCGCGGCCGCCGCTGCGCCTCGTGAGCAGCGATCGAATTGCCGGGGATGTGATCAGGCTCACCTACGTTCCCGCGTAACCGCGTCGCCGGCGACCGGTCCGCACTCATTGGCGAGAGCCCCGGGCGGGAACAATGAGCGATTGACCTCGGTGGGCATCCCACGGGACGATGGCCCATGGATCCGAAGCTCATCACACCGATTCTGATAGGCGCCCTGGTCGTATGGGCAATCGTACGGCGCGTGCGCAGGACTTTCGGGCGCCAGCGCGTACAGCCCGCGCGGATGTGGCTGCGAATCGGAGTCCTCAGCCTCATCGGCGCCGTTTTCGTCGCCACCAGCGGCACGCGCGGCGCCCAGATGCTCGAGGCCTTCGCCGCTGGCTTGCTGTGCGGTGCGGCACTTGGCTGGCTGGGGTTGCGCCACACGCGTTTCGAGGTGTCGGCCGAAGGGCGCTTTTACACGCCGCACACCTACATCGGGCTCGCGGTGCTGCTGTTATTCCTCGGACGCCTGGCTTATCGCTTTCTTTACTTCTCGATGGGCACGGGCGGGGCGTTCGCCGCCGATCCCAGCGCCGCCGCCGCGTACCAGAGAACCCCGCTCACCCTCGGCACCTTCGGACTGCTGGTCGGCTACTACGTGCTCTATTACGCGGGAGTGCTATTCAGGACCCGCGCAGCGGCGGCCCCGGCGCCAAGTGCCGCCCCGTCACCGGAGTGACGCCCGCCCGGCAGGCGTTGCGGCGCGGCCGGGCGGCAGACCGGCTGCGTCTGCTAGGCTGGCTGCCGCTGTAGGCGCGTGTGACAGGGGAGGGAACCGATGCGCGGGCTCGTCTCGGGGCTGATCGTAGCGATGGGGTTCGCGCTCACGGGGGCTGCTGCTGCCGCACCCACGCCCCCCATGCAGCCGGACATCCCGGGCGATTTCATCGCCCCGAATGCAGGCTTCGACTACGTCAAGCGCGAGGTGATGATCCCGATGCGCGACGGGGTGAAGCTGCACACGGTGATCGTGATCCCGAAGGGCGCCAAAGGCGCCCCGATCGTGCTGACCCGCACGCCCTACGATGCCTCCGGTCAGGCCGCTAACGCGAGTCCGCACATGCTCGGCCTGCTCTCGCCGGCCGATGCGGTGTTCGTCACGCACGGCTACATCCGCGTCTTCCAGGACGTGCGCGGCAAGTACGGCTCGGAGGGCGAGTACGTCATGACGCGCGAGCTGCGTGGCCCGCTCAACGCCACCAGCGTCGATCATTCCACCGATGCCTGGGACACCATCGAGTGGCTGGTGAAGAACGTGCCGGAGTCGAATGGCAAGGTGGGCATGATCGGCTCCTCGTATGGGGGCTTCACGGTGTTGATGGCGCTCATCAACCCGCACCCGGCGCTGAAGGCGGCCGTGCCCGAGTGCCCGATGGTCGATGGCTGGAAGGGCGACGACTGGTTTCACAACGGCGCCTTCCGCCAGCCGAACTTCGACTACATCTACGGGCAGACGACCCGGCAGGGCAGGGGCGAGCAGATTGCGCGCGGCGTGTACGACGATTACCAGCTGTTCCTCGGGCTCGGTTCCGCCGGCGCCTTTGCCACGCGCTTCGGCATCGACCAGCTGCCGTTCTTCCGCAAGCTCGCCGAGCATCCGGCGTACGATGCTTTCTGGAGCGGGCAGGCGCTCGATCAGATTCTCCCCAGGCGACCGCTCGAGGTGCCGACGCTCTTCGTGACGAGCCTCTGGGATCAGGAGGACATGTACGGCGGCGTGCATGCCTACGCGGCTCTCAAGCCGCAGGACAAGGACAACCATCTGGTGTTCCTGGTGCTCGGGCCCTGGCGCCACAGCGGCATCAACGCCGACGGCACGACGCTCGGGCCACTGAAGTTCGACGGCGATACGGCACTGCAGGTGCGGCGCGACGTGATCGAGCCATTCCTCGCCGAGCACCTGAAGGACGGGGCTCCCAGGGCCGACACCGCGCCGGCGCTGGTGTTCGAGACCGGGACCAACACCTGGCGGCGTTTGCCGGCCTGGCCGCTGTCGTGCGCGTCGGGCTGCGCCTCGCGCTCCGAGCCGCTGTACCTGCAGCCGCATTTCGGTTTGAGCTTTACCGCGCCGCCCCTCAAGAGCGGCAGCCCTTTCGATGAATACGTGTCGGATCCCGCCAAGCCCGTGCCCTATATTACCCGCCCGGTGCATTTCGCGGATCACGACGCGTGGCGCCGCTGGCTGCTCACCGATCAGCGCTTCGTCGCCGACCGCCCCGACGTGCTGACCTATACCTCGGAGGTGCTCACCGCGCCCGTGCACATCGGCGGCGCGCCGCTGGTGAATCTCTACGCCTCGACGAGCGGCAGCGACGCAGACTGGGTGGTGAAGCTGATCGATGTCTATCCCGATGAAGTGCCGGCGGACCCGCCCATGGGGGGCTACCAGCTCGGCGTCGCAATGGACATCTTCCGCGGCCGCTACCGCGAGAGCCTCGAGCATCCGGCCGCCATCGCCGCCAACAAGCCGCTGCTGTACCGCTTCGCTCTGCCACAGGTGAACCACGTCTTCCTGCCTGGCCACCGCATCATGGTGCAGGTGCAATCCAGCTGGTTCCCGCTCTACGACCGTAATCCGCAGACCTTCGTGGACAACATATTCTTCGCGCGACCCGAGGACTATAAGAAGGCCACACAGCGGGTCTTCCACATTGGCGCGGTTGCGAGCTATATCGACCTGCCACTGGTTACGACGCACTGAGGCTGGCGCTGCCGGAGAAGTTCATGCCGCAAACCGGCCAGCCGGGGCCCCGCGGGCTGACGATAATGGGGCTTCGGCCCACGCGGCATGCAGCATCGGTCAGGATAAGCCTATGAACGAGCCGGAGAAGAGCCAGCCGGCGCGCGCGCGCCGTCCCAGCGGCCGCGACGCCAAGATCGCCGCGCGCACCGCGCGCAGCGCGGCCTTCGTCCCGTACATCACCCGCAACATCCCGTACTACGAGGTGCTCACCGAGGAGGGGCTCGAGCTCCTCGAGCGCAATGCCGACACGATCCTCGAGGAGATCGGCATCGACTTCCGCGACGATCCGGAGTCGCTCGCGCTCTGGAAGGACGCGGGAGCCGACATCCAGGGTGAGCGCGTGCGCTTCCCGCGCGGCATGTGCCGCGAGCTGGTACGCCGCTCGGCGCCGCGGGAGTTCACGCAGTACGCGCGCAACCCGGCGCGCAACGTCGTGATCGGCGGCAACCGCACGGTGTTCGCCCCCGCCTACGGCTCGCCGTTCGTGCGCAGCCTCGAGGAGGGGCGCCGCTATGCGCGCATCGAGGACTTCCGCAATTTCGTCAAGCTCGCCTACGTCGCCACGTCGCTTCACCACTCGGGAGGCACCATCTGCGAGCCTGTCGATCTGCCGGTCAACAAACGGCACTTCGACATGGTCTACACCCACATGAAGTACAGCGACAAGCCGTACATGGGCTCCGTCACGCACCCCGACCGGGCGCAGGATACGGTCGAAATGACCCGGATCCTATTCGGCGACAACTACACCGATCCTGCGACCGGCAAGCCGCGTACCTGCATCACGAGCCTCATCAACGCCAACTCGCCCCTCACCTGGGATGCGACCATGCTCGGGGCGCTGAAGACCTATGCGCGCGCCAACCAGGCGACCATCGTCACTCCCTTCATCCTCGCCGGGGCGATGTCGCCCGTGACGGTGGCGGGTACCGCGGCGCAGACGCTCGCCGAGGCGCTCGCCGGCATGGCGACCGCGCAGCTGGTGAATCCCGGGGCACCGGTGATCCTCGGCAGCTTTGCCTCCTCGCTCTCCATGCAGTCCGGTGCACCGACCTTCGGGACACCGGAGCCGGCGCTGGTGCTGTACGTCATGGCGGCACTCGCGCGCCGCCTCGGCGTGCCGTTCCGTTCCGGCGGCTCGCTGTGCGCTTCCAAGATCCCGGATGCCCAGGCCGCCTACGAGTCGGCCAACACCCTGATTCCGACCTGTCTCGGCGGCGTCAACTTCGTGCTGCATACCGCCGGGTGGCTCGAGGGCGGCCTCGCCATGGGCTACGAGAAGTTCGTCATGGATGCCGACCAGGCGGGCATGATGCATACGCTGCTCGCGGGCGTGGATCTCAGCGAGAACGGCCAGGCGCTCGATGCGATCCGCGAGGTGGGCCCGGGCAAGCATTTCCTCGGCTGCGCACACACGCAGGCAAATTTCCAGACCGCTTTCTATCGCTCGCCGCTCGCCGACAACAACAGCGTCGAGCAGTGGGAGGCCGAGGGCGCCAAGGACACGATCCAGCGCGCCAATGCGCTGTGGAAGAAGCAGCTCGCGGACTACGAGGCGCCGCCGCTCGATCCGGCGGTCGACGAGGCGCTGCTCGACTATATGAACCGCCGCAAGGCGTCCTTCCCGGACTCGAACGTCTAGGCGCGCTCGGGGGCGGCGCCGAAATGCGCTAGCATTCGCGCCATGCTGCCCGCTGCCACGCACGACCCGAGCCGACGCCGCCTGCGGGCCGGCATCGTCGGCGGCGGACGCGGCGCCTTCATCGGCTCGGTGCACCGTCTCGCCGCCGAGCTCGACGGCCAGGCGCTGGTGGTGGCCGGCGCCATGTCCTCCGACCCCGCCAACGCGCGCGCGAGCGCCGCCGCCTGGTTTCTCGAGCGCAGCTACGACTCGTACGAGGAGATGGCGCGCAGCGAAGCGGCCGATGCCAACGGCATCGACTTCGTGATCGTGGCGACGCCCAATCACCTGCATTTCCCCGTGGCGCGCGCCTTCCTCACCGAGGATATCCATGTGGTGTGCGACAAGCCGCTCGCGGCGAGTCTCGCCGACGGCGAGGAGCTCGCGCACCTCGTATCCGGCGGCACCGCGCTCTTCGCCCTCACCCACAACTACACGGGCTACCCCCTGGTGCGCGAGGCGCGCGAGCTGGTGCGTGCCGGGCGGCTCGGCGAGATCCGCAAAGTGACGGTCGAGTACGCGCAGGACTGGCTCATGGAGCCGCTCGAGGCACGCGGCAACAAGCAGGCCGCCTGGCGCACGGATCCGCACCGCGCCGGTCCCGGCGGCAGCGTCGGCGACATCGGCACGCACGCTGCCAACCTGCTCGAGTTCGTCACCGGCCGGCGGATCGAATCCGTGTGCGCGGATCTCACGGCCTTCGTGGCCGGCCGCCGCCTCGATGACGATGCCAGCATGCTGATCCGCCTCGAGGGCGGGGCCAAGGGTACGCTGGTCTGCTCGCAGATCGCCTGCGGTGAGGAGAACCAGCTGTCGCTGCGCGTCTATGGCTCGAAGGCCGGACTCGAGTGGCGGCAGCAGGAGCCCAACACGCTCATCCTCAAGCCCGCCGGCAAGCCCTGGGAGCTGCTGCGCACCGGCCACGCCTACCTCGGCGCAGCCGCACGTGCCGCTTCGCGTACCCCGCCCGGCCACCCCGAGGGCTATCTCGAGGCATTCGCCAACCTCTACCGCAGCTTCATCGCCGATGTGCGCCGCGTGGCGCAGGGGCAGGCGCCGGCGCGCGACTACCCGGGCATCGAGGAGGGGCTGCGGGGCCTGCGCTTCGTCACGCAGGCGGTGGCGAGCTCGCGAGCCGGGTCGGTGTGGATGCGAATCTGAGCGCGCTCGCTCGCTAGCGGATCTTCGCCACGTACTCGTAGGCCTGTCGTGCGGCCTCGATCTGGCTCATGCGGGTGAAGGGTCCTTCCTGCTCCACGAAGTAGTGCCGAAGGCCCGCCTTCTCCGCCGCCGCGAAGATTGGCCGGTAATCGATCATGCCGTGTCCGAGCTCCGCCCCGGGGTAATCGTAGGTCGCAAAGGCCGCCTCGCCCGCGCGCGGCGCGGCGGCGAGGAAGTCCTTCACGTGAATCATCGGAAAGCGCCCCGGATAGCGCGCGAAGTAATCGACCGGGTTGCGTCCGCCGAGGACCATCCAGCCGCAGTCGATCTCGAATTGCACGAGCGCCGGATGGGTCTCGGCGAGCAGGACGTCGTAGGCGATGCGGCCGCCCTGGGCCGCGAACTCGATGTGGTGGTTGTGGTAGACGTACTTGAGGCCCGCGCGCTGCGCCTGCTCGCCGAGACGGTTGGCGAGCTCGGCGGTGCGCTGGGCCTCGTCCAGCGTCATGCCGCCGGAGAGCCCGCTCGAGATGAGTCCGCGCAGGCTCCCGCTGGCCGCGTACTGTGCGCCGAGGTCGTGAGCCTGCGCGAACGCCGCCTCGGGCACACTGAAGTCGAGGTGCGCGCTCGGAGCGGTGAGGCCCTGATCATCGAGGAGCCGGCGGAAGTCGCGCGCGCTCAGGCTCGCGAACCCCGCGGTCTCCACCTCGCGAAAGCCGATGTCCCGCACCCGCCGCAGCGTCGCGCCGGGATCGGCGGCGAGGGAGTCCTTGACCGCGTACAGCTGAATTCCCGCGGCGCCGCCGAGCGGTGCCGCCTTGAGGGGACCGGGCCGGGCGGGCGCAATGAGCGCGGCTGCGCCGAGACGGCCGCTCGCGGCGAGGAAGCGTCTGCGGCTGAGCGTAGTCATGGAAGCCCCATGGTACGCTAGGCGCGCAGAAGAAGGTCGAATGACGACGCTCACCCGAACGCGCCTGTGCGTGATGATGTTCCTCCAGTTCTTCGTCTGGGGAGGCTGGTTCGTCACCATGGGGAGCTATCTCACCGCCAACCTGCACGCGAGCGGCGCGCAGACCGGGCTCGCCTACGGCACCCAGGCACTCGGCGCCATCATCGCCCCGTTCATTGTCGGACTCATCGCCGATCGTTACTTCAACGCCGAGCGCGTACTCGGCGTGTTGCATCTCGCCGGGGGCTGCCTCATGTACGTGCTCTACGGCACGCGCGACTTCGGCGCCTTCTACCCGCTGCTGCTCGCCTACATGCTCCTTTACATGCCGACGCTCGCGCTGGTGAACGCGGTCGCCTTCCGGCAGATGGCGGATCCGGCCCGGCACTTCTCGGGGATTCGCGTCTGGGGCACGATCGGCTGGATCGTCGCCGGGCTCGTCATCAGCTATCTGTTCGCCTGGGATTCGCACGCGGGGATCGAGCACGGGCTGCTGCGCGACACCTTCCTCATGTGCGCGCTCGCCTCGTTCGCGCTCGGCTTCTACAGCTTCACGTTGCCGGCGACGCCGCCGCTGCCGGCAACGGAGTCGGGCGCCGGGCTCGGGCGGCTCCTCGGCTTCGATGCGCTGGTCCTGCTCAAGGAGCGTAACTTCGCGGTGTTCTTCGCCGCCTCGGTGCTCATCTGCATCCCGCTCGCGTTCTACTACCAGAACGCCAACCAGTTCCTCACGGAGATCCACGTGGCCGATGCGACCGGCAAACAGACCATCGGGCAGATGTCGGAGGTGCTGTTCATGCTGCTGATCCCCGTGTTCCTTAGGCGCTTCGGGATGAAGACCACCTTGCTCGCCGGCATGCTGGCCTGGGCGGCCCGGTACCTGCTGTTTGCGTTCGGCGACGCGCATGCGCTCGCGTTCATGCTGCTCCTCGGCATCGCGCTGCACGGCGTCTGTTACGACTTCTTCTTCGTATCGGGGCAGATCTACACCGACTCGAAGGCGGGCGCGCGGCACAAGGCCGCGGCCCAGGGCCTGATCACGCT
>JAGWMP010000054.1 GCA_028871705.1 Gammaproteobacteria bacterium | reverse complement strand
TACCGCGGGGCGCGCTTCCCGGTGAGCTTCGATGCGCTTCCGGCCCGCCACGCGCTCGTATTCGCGACCAACGACTCCCGCCCCGCCGGACTGACGCTGCCGGCGGTCGCGGTTCCGACCGTCAGCGTCGTCGACAATCCCGCCGACGCCACCGTGAAGCTGCTGGTCTTCCAGGGCAAGGACGAGGCACAGCTGCGCCAGGCCGTCGAGGGGCTCATTCTCGGCAATCCGGTGCTGAGCGGGAGCTCGGCCACCGTCGAGGCCGTCAGCTACCGGCGCCGCGCCGCCTACGATGCGCCGCGCTGGCTGAAGAGCGACCGGCCGGTGCGGCTCGGCGAGCTGGTGGACGACCCCCGGCAGCTCGAAGGGCAGGGCGTCGCGCCGCAGCCGATGGCGGTGAACCTGCGCCTGCCGCCGGACCTCTTTACCTGGAACAAGTCGGGCGTACCGGTGGACGTGCACTACCGCTACACCGCACCGGCCGAGCGCGACAACTCGGTGCTCACGGTGTCGATCAACGACCAGCTGCTGCGCTCCTACCGGCTGCTGCCCGAGACCGACGCCGAGGCGAGCGGACGGCTGCTGGTGCCGCTCCTGCAGAGCGACAGCGCGCGGCAGAGCCGCGGCATCCTCATCCCGGCGTTTCAGCTCGCGAGCGACAACCGGATGGTGTTTCAGTTCTCGATGGATTTTCATCGCGAGGCGGACTGCAAGCAGGTGTTCATCGACAACACCCGCGAGGCGATCGATCCGGACTCGACCGTCGACATTTCGGGCTTCGCGCATTACACGGCGCTGCCGAACCTCGCGCTGTTCGCCAACTCGGGCTTCCCCTTCACCCGCTATGCCGACCTCGCCGAGACCGCTTTCGTGCTGCCGGACGCCGGCGATACGTCCGCCCTCGAGGAGATGTACTTCCTCCTCGGGCGCATGGGCCGGCAGACCGGCGCGACCGCGCTCGCCTTCCGGGTGCTCGACGCCAGGGAGGCGCTCGCCGCCCGCGACCTCGATCTCGTGATCCTCTCCGGCAGCGGTGCCGAGGGACTTCTGCAGCAATGGAAGAAGGCCCTGCCGCTCACCCTGACGGGGCTCGACCGCGACTATCGCGCGCTCGCCCCGGCGGCGCCCGCCACCGGCGTGCTGGTCCCCGTCGCTACCGCTGCGGGCGAGCCGCCGCACGTCGAGGTCCAGGCGGGTGGCGCGCTCGCCGCGCTGGCCGGCTTCGAGTCCCCGCTCGCCGCCGGGCGCAGCGTCGTCGCCCTGCTCGGGCGCGATGCCGCCGCCGCGCACGCGCTCATTGCGGCGCTCGACGACAACGCCCGGGTGCCCCTCATCCGCGGCGAGCTCAGCGTGATCCGCAACGACGCGTTGCAGAGTTTCGCGGGCGCGGGCTCCTACTACGTCGGCTCGCTGCCTTTCTGGCAGTGGTTCTGGTTCCACTTCTCGCAGCACGCCTGGGCGCTCATCCTGCTCGCGCTCGTCATCGCGGTCGCGGCCGGACTCCTCGTCTACGGCGCCCTCGAGCGGCGCGTGCAGCGGCGCCTGGAAGGCCAGGGGAAGTGAGCCATGCGCGCACGCCGCGCCTGTGGGCTGCTGTGTGCGGCAGCACTGCTCGGCAGCGCGGCGCAGACCGCGGTGGCGGCGGGTTGCACGCCGTGGCCCGAGTGGCAGGCGTTCAAGCGGCTCTATCTCAGTGACGACGGGCGCGTGGTCGATGCCAGTACGCCGGAGGCAGCCACGGTCTCCGAGGGGCAGGCCTACGCCCTGACCTTCGCGCTGATCGCCGACGATCCGGCGGCCTTCGCGCGGATTCTCGCCTGGACGGCCGACAACCTGTCGGCGGGCGATCCGGCACACGTGCTGCCCGCCTGGCGCTGGGGGCGCGCGGGCGATGGCAGCTGGACCGTGCTCGATCGCAACCCGGCCTCCGATGCGGACCTGTGGATGAGCTACGCGCTCGCGCAGGCGGGCCGGCTGTGGCACAACGCCGCTTACACCAGCGCCGCGCGCGCCATGGCGGCGCTCATCCTGCGCGATGAGGTGGCGCTCGTCCCGGGTCTCGGCGCGACGGTGCTCCCCGGGCCGCGCGGCTTCGTGTCGCACGGTGCCTGGCGGCTGAACGCGAGCTACCTGCCCATCGAGGTGCTGCGGGCCTTGCAGCAGAGCGGCGACGCGGAGCTTTGGAGCCAGGTACTCGAGTCCTCGGGCCGGGTGATTGTGGGATCCGCGCCGCGCGGCTACGCGGCTGACTGGGTCCTCTACCGTGACGGCCAGGGCTTCGCGGCGGATCCCGCGACGCACGGCGCCGGCAGCTACAACGCCATCCGCGTGTACCTCTGGGCCGGGATGCTGCCCGCGGACGATCCGCTGGCCGCACGCCTGGCGCGGCAGCTCGAGCCGATGGCGCGCGCCGCGGCGCGCGATGCCGCCCCCGAGTCGATCGACACGGTGACGCTCGAGGCGCACGGCGCGGCACCGGCCGGCTTTCTCGCGGCGCTGCTGCCGCTGCTGGTGCACTTCGGACTCGATGAGGCCGCCGGCAAGACCCGCGAGCGCCTGCAGGCGCAGGCGCTGCGCGACAATCAGCATTACTACAGCGACGCGCTCACCCTCTTCGGGCTCGGCTGGCTCGATAACCGTTTTCGCTTCGATCGGCACGGGAATCTGCGCCTGCCATGGAACGGCTCGTGCCACGCCGACTGATCGCCGCCGCGGTGCTTGTGTGGTGGGCGGCAGCGGCTGTCGCCACTACCGCCGCGCCCGCCCTGCCGCCCGCCGAGCAGGAGCTGCTGCACAACGCGCGCTTCTGGGAAGCGCACGAGCGCGGCGACCTCGCGCAGCTCGCGCTGAAGAAACTCGTGGCGGCGCGGCCCGATATCCCTGAGCCGCTCTTCGAGCTCGGTGAGCTCGACCTGCGCCTCAATGACTTCCAGGCCGCGGCCGACATCGAGAGCCAGCTCGAGCGGCGCTTTCCCGGGTCCGCCGCCGCGCGCGACTTCGCCGCCGAGGTGCGCGTCGCCACGCGCGACCGTCTCGCCTTCGCCTCCATCCGCCGCCTGGCCGAGATCAATCGCACCTCCGAGATGCGCTCGCAGCTTACGCGCCTGTTCCCGCACGGTGCGCCGGGCGGAACGCTCGGCATCGAGTACTACCAGCTGCGCGCGCAGGCCCCGGGCGGCTTCGCGGCGGCCCGCGCGGGACTCGAGCATCTGCTGGATGCCCACCCCGGCGACCCGCGCTACCGGCTCGCGCTGGCGCAGTTGCTGGTGAGGAACACGGACACGGCGCCCGAAGGTGTGACGCTGCTCGATGAGCTCAGCCGGCGCGACGACGTGCGCCGCGACGACGTCGACCGGGCACTCGCCTCGGGGCTCGGCCGGCTCGGACCCGAGAAGGCCCCCGAGGGCGTACTCGATGCCTATCTCGTCCGCAATCCGCAGGATATCGAGATCGCTGAACTGCGCAGCGAGCAGCAGCAGCTGCGCGAGGAGCGCCGCCTCGGCTCCGCCGCGACGGCAGCCGTTGCGCTGCCCGCGCTGCAGCGGCAGGTGGCCGCGCACCTCACTTCCGGCACGCTGCCGGCGGGTGCGCGTGCGGCGGTACGCGCCTGGCTCGAGCGCAGCCGCGCCACGCTTGCGGCGGCGCGGCCGCAGCCGGCGGCCACGGAGCTGCGGGTGGCGCTCGCCTTCGAGCGCGGCCGCTACGAATCCGCGATCGCGATCGCCGCGGATCTCGATGCCGAGGGGCTCGCCGCCGAGGCGGACGAGCTGCTCGCGAGCGCGGCGCAGCTCGACCCCGGGTCTGTGTGGCTCTTCGAGACGCGCGTGCGGCGGCTCATCGCGCAGGGCAACACCGCCGCGGCCTTGGACCTCCTGCACGGGCGGCCGCTGTCGGCGAAGTGGACGGCGCAGTCGCGCGATGCACTGCTCGCGGGCGCGCTCGGGCAGCGCGCCGCGGCGGAGGCCGCCGCCGGAAACAGTGCAGCGGCCGTCGCGGATCTCGAGGCCGCTGTTGCGCTCGCACCGCAGGATCCGTGGCTACGCTACCGCCTCGCCGGCCGTTACCGGGAGCAGGGCGCGGCCGACCGGGGCCGCGACCTCATGAACGCGGGCGTGGGGGTAGCTCCGGACTCGCCCGACATGCGCTACGCGCAGGCGCTCTATCTCGCGCAGAGCGAGGCGTACCAGGAGGCTTTCGCCGCGATCGATCGCGTCGAGCCCGCGCGCCGCAGCGATGGGATGAATGCGCTCCACGACCGCATGCAGGTCGTGTTGGCGCGCGCCGCGGCCCGGCGGCTGCAGGCCGCGGGTGACCTGGCCGGCGCCCATGCCGCGCTGCTCGCGGCCGAGCCCGCGGCGTCGCGCAGCTTCGACCGGGCGCGCGAGCTCGCGTACTCGTGGATCGCGCTCGGCGAGCGCTCGCACGGCCTCGCGCTGGTCGAGCCCTGGCTCGTGGGCGATGGCGGCCAGGATTCGCACGTGCTCCTCGGCTGGGCCGGCGTCCTCGGCAGCGCCGAGGACGATGCCCGGCTGCACCCGGTGCTCGATCGGCTCGATGCCGTGCCGCAGCTCGCGAGCGACGACCGTACCGAAGTGCGCCGCCTGAGGCGTGCGCTCGACCTGCGCGAGATCCGTGCCCTCGAGCAGCGCAAGCATTACGCCGCGGCCGCGCGGCGGCTCGATGCGCTGCTCGCAGCCGAGCCCGAGGACCGGCAGCTGCGCGTGGCGCGGGCGGAGCTCGAGCTCACCGCCGGCGAGCCGCGCAAGGCCCGCGACCGCCTGGCGGCACTGGTCGCCGAGGACCCCGACGATCTCGACACCCGCCTTTCCTACGTGCGCGCGCTCACGGATTCCGGGGACTCAGCTCTCGCACGCACGCAGCTCGCGGCGGTTGAAGCGCACGCGCCGCTCGCCGATGAGGAGCTCGCTTTGAGCCTCGCGCGGCGCCAGCTCGGTCTCGGCTACGCCGGGCGCGCCCTCGAGACTCTGGGGCCGCTGCTCGCCGCGCCGCAGCCGCGCGCCGACGTGCTGATGCTCGCGGGGCGCGCCGAGCTCCTCCAACGGCATCTGCGGCAGGCTGAGGAGTATTTCGCACGGGCGGCCAGCCTCAGTACGGGGCCCGATGCGCTCGCCGCGCGCCGTGCGAGCGAGGACGCCGCGGAGCGCCTCACCTCCGGCGTGACGGCGGGACTCATCGGGTGGCATCAGCCGGGAGACCCGGGCATGTCGCAGCTCGATCTCGTGACGCTGCCGAGCTCCTGGGTATTCGCGCGCCAGGATGGCTCGCGGATCGTCGCGCGCGCCGATGCGGTGTGGCTCGATGCCGGGCGTGTGAATGCAGCTGCCACGCCGCTGCTCGGCACCCTGGCTCTCGCCGGCCCCGCGGCCCCGCTGCGCGAGCCGACCGGGAGCCAGACGGGCCTGAGTCCCGCGATCGGGTACGAGAGCAGCTCCCTCACCGCCGATATCGGCACGACGCCGCTCGGATTCCTGCTGCCGAACGTGGTCGGCGGGCTCGAATGGACCCCGGGCTATCGCTCGGTGAGCCTGACGTTCGGGGTTGCGCGCCGCGCGGTGACCTCGAGCGAGCTCTCGTACGCGGGTTTGAGGGATCCGGTGACCGGCACCTCCTGGGGCGGCATCGTTCAGACCGGACCTTACGCGGGCTTCGGCGTCTATCGCGAGAATTACGGCGTCTCGGGGAGCGTGCGGTTCGAGGAGATCACCGGGACGCGCGTGCCGGACAATCAGCTCGCCGCGGCGCACCTCGGCGGCAGCTGGAAGTTCTTCTCCGCGCCCGGGACCCGCGCCGATGCCGGCGTGACGCTCGATTACTGGAACTACTCGCGGAATCTCTCCAACTACACCTTCGGCAGCGGCGGCTATTACAGTCCGCAGTCCTATGCGAGTCTCGCGACGCCCATCGAAGTCACCGGCACCTGTGCCGGCTGGTCGTACCGGGCGCGCGCCGCGGTGTCGTACACCCTGAGCCAGGTGAGCAGCATCGCCTTCTATCCCGGCGACCCCACACTTCAGGCGCAGGCCGCGCAGGTGACACTCCCCGCCGGCTACACCTCGCCGTATTTCGCCGGTTACCGCAGCAACGGCCTCGGGTTCTCGGCTTACGCCGCGGCCGAGCGGCAGCTGACCCAGGCGCTGGTGGTGGGAGTGCTCCTCGACATCGACCGCACGGACTACTACCACCCGACCTCGGTCGGTGTGTACCTGCGGCATGCGTTCGGCCCCGGCGCGACGCGTGCCGCCGCGCCGCCGCGGCCGATCAGGCCGTATAACCCGTGAGCCCTTCGAGCATGCGCGTGAGGCTGGTCACCGACGCCGAGCGCTGCGATACTCCCTAACTTCTTGGGGTATTGATCGCCTTAATTGGCGAGTATAAGCATATTACTAGTTTAAATCGTCTAAAAAGGCGAGTAGTAATATACATATACTAATGATAATATTCGCCTTCCTGGGCGAATTGTTTGGGACATGTCTTGAAGATCACCCCTGAACTGACGGATGCCGCGGTCCTCGAGGAGCTCGGCGCGCGACTCGTTCGCCGCCGCATCGACGCCGGGCTGACCCAGGCACAACTCGCCGAGGAAGCCGGCGTTTCCAAGCGCACGGTGGAGCGGATCGAGGCGGGTCGCAGCACCGATTTCGCCATGCTGCTGCGCACGTTGCGCGCCCTGAAGGCGCTCGATGCGCTCGACCAGATGGTGCCGGATCTGCAGCCGGGTCCGCTGGCGCTGCTGCGCGGCCACGGCAGGACGCCGCGGCGTGTGCGGCGCGCGCGGCGGCCCGCGGACGGTGCGGTAGCTTCGCCCGGGGCGCCGTGGAAATGGCGTGAGTAGAGCGTGGCCACGGTTGCCGAAGTGCGCTTGTGGGGCCGCAGCATCGGTGCCGTCTCGCTGGATGAGGGCGCGCGCAGCGCCGCTTTCCAGTACACCCCGGCGTTTCTCGCGAGCGGCATCGAGCTCTCGCCCATCACCATGCCGCTGTCTGCCCGGGTTTACCAGTTCCCGGCGCTCGCGCCTGAGTCGTTTCACGGCCTGCCGGGCCTGCTTGCCGATTCGCTGCCGGATAGATTCGGTCACGCCCTGATCGACGCCTGGCTTGCCACTCAGGGCCGAAGCCCCGAGAGTTTCAACGCCGTCGAGCGGCTCTGCTACATCGGAATTCGCGGCATGGGGGCCCTCGAGTTCGCCCCGGCTGCCGGGCCGCCGTTGCGAGCGTCGACGCGAGTGCAGGTGGATGAGCTCGTCAGGCTGGCATCCGAGGTATTGACGCATCGCGCCACGCTCGCCACATCGTTCGCGCCGGGGCGCCGGCACGAGGGGCTGCGGGACATCCTGCGCGTGGGTACCTCCGCGGGAGGCGCCCGCGCCAAGGCGATCATCGCCTGGAACCGCGAGACGAACGAGGTGCGCTCCGGGCAGGTGCCGGCGCCCGCTGGCTTCGACTACTGGCTCCTGAAATTCGACGGCGTGAGCGCCAACAGGGACAAGGAGCTCGAGGACCCCAGGGGCTATACGGTCATCGAGTTCGCCTACGCGCAGATGGCCGCCGCCGCCGGAATCGACATGACCGAGTGCCGGCTGCTCGAGGAGGGCGGTCGGCGCCATTTCATGACGCGGCGGTTCGATCGTCTCGATGATGGCACCAAGCTCCACATGCAATCGCTCGCGGCGCTGGCGCACTTCGATTTCAATGCGGCGGGCGCCTATTCCTATGAGCAGGCGTTCGGCGTGATCCGGCGCCTCGGGCTCCCGATGCGCTCCCGCGAGCAGCAGTTCCGCCGCATGCTCTTCAACGTCGTCGGCCGCAACCAGGACGACCACGTGAAGAACATTGCCTTTCTCATGGACAAGTCGGGCGGCTGGTCGCTTGCACCCGCATTCGACGTCACCTACGCCTACAACCCGCAGGGCGCATGGACGAGCCGCCACCAGATGACCCTGAACGGCAAGAGCGATGACTTCACCCGGGCGGATTTCGCGGCGGTCGCGCAGGTCGCGGGGCTCAAGCGTGGCCGGGCCGACACGATCCTCGGGGAAGTGATGGAGGCGGTGCGGGAATGGCCGCGCCACGCCGCGGCCGCCGATGTGCCCGTGGCGCAGCGCGTCGCGATTTCCGACACGTTGCGGCTTGGCTTCGATCGCCAGGGAATCCTGAGGAGCCACCGTCCCGACGGGCGTCAACGGGGTCAGGCCGGCGGGTGACGTCGTGACGCACGCGCCGACGAATCTCCAATGAAATCAATGGTCGGGGTGACAGGATTTGAACCTGCGACTCCTACGTCCCGAACGTAGTGCTCTACCAGGCTGAGCTACACCCCGAAAAGGCGTGGACGACTGCGCGACCCGCGCGGGCCGCGCAGTCTACTGAAGGTACCTGCCGCCTTCAATGGCGGCCGGCCGTTACAGGAATGCCTCGAGCAGGTCCACGGGCAGGTGCTCGGCGGCCTCGTCGGCCGCCAGCGCCGCCGCCCGCGCCTTGGCGTCCGGCAACGGGATGACCTTGCCGAGGTGCATGACCATCAGCGGGTGCTCGGTGGCATGGATGTCGCTCAGCACGTTGCCGGGGACCGCCACCACGTCGGCGATCTTGCCGGCCTCGAGCGTGCCCACGTCCGCCTCGACGCCGAGGAGCTTCGCATCGTCGCGCGTTCCGGAGAGCAACGCCTGGGCCGGCGTCATGCCGAGATTCACGTAAGCGGCGAACTCCTGGTTGTTCATGCCGTGCGGGTAGACGCCGGCATCGGTCCCGAGCGCGATCTGCACGCCGACGCGCAACGCCGTCTTCATCATGTTGGCGTGGGCGGCCGCCGCGGCGCGCGCCTTGGCGGCGATCTTCGGCGGGTAGGTGTCGACCTTCTTCATGACCCACTCGACGGTGATGCGGGTCGGCACCAGCCACACGCCCTTGGCCTTCATGAGCTTGAGCGTATCCTCGGTCAGGAAGCTGCCGTGCTCGATGGAGTCGACTCCCGCCTCGATGGCAAGCCGCGCGGCGGCATCGCCGTGGCAGTGCGCGGCGACCTTGCGCCGCCAGGCATGCGCCTCGGACACGATCGCCTTCATCTCTTCCAGCGTCAGCTGCGGCACGTCGACCGGATCGGACTCCGACAGCACGCCGCCGCTGGCGGCGATCTTGATGACGTCCGCGCCCCACTTCATCTGGTAGCGCACCGCGAGACGGCATTGCTCCGGCCCGCTGCAGATGCCCTCGATCGGGCCCTCGGGCTTCACCACGTCGGGCGGAAAGGAGGCGTTGTCGAAATGCCCGCCGGGCGAGCCGATGCCGTGGGCGGCCGTGATCATGCGCGGCCCTTCGGTGATGCCGGCGTTGATCGCATTGCGCAGCGCGATGTCGGTGAAGTCGCCGGCGCCGACGTTGCGCACGGTGGTGAAGCCCGCTTCGAGCGTGCGCCTGGCGTACAGCGCCCCGTAGAGGGCGTCCTCGGCGGGGAAGCGCAACAGGTCGTCGTGGAACATCTTGTAGTAGTTGTCGGAGAACTGCATGGTGAGATGCGTGTGCGCGTCGATGTAGCCGGGGAGCAGCGTCGCATCTCCGAGATCGATGACGCGCGCGCCGGCCGGAGCGCCGGCAGCGCCGACCGAGACGATGCGCTCGCCCTGCACCACGACCACGCCGCCGTCCTTGAGCGTGCCATCCTTCGCATCGAAAATGTGCGCCGCCTTGAGGACGACGGTCTCGGGTGCCGGCGACTGCGCGGCGGCGAGCGGCGCGAGCGCCAGCGCCAGCGCCGCCAGCGACACAGCCCGGATGATCTTCAGGAATTTCATCGTGGATCTTCCTTCGTCTGGGTTGTCAGGTCGTGTGCTCGACCGCGAAATGGGCGAGCGCGGCGAGCCCGTGCTTATAAGAGGAGTCCGGCAGGACCGAGAGCGCCCCGAGCGCCGCGTCGGCCTCGGCGCGTGCGAGGCGCGCGGCGTAGTCGAGTCCGCCGGTCGACTCGATCGCCTCGACCACGAGGCCGAGCTGCTCCTGACCGCCGCTCCTGATCGCCTCGCGGATGGCCTCGCGCTGCGCCTCGCTCCCGTGCCGCAGCGCATGGATGAGCGGCAGCGTGGGCTTGCCCTCGGCGAGATCCTCGCCGAGGTTCTTGCCGCGCTCGGCGGGGCTCGAGCGGTAGTCGAGCACGTCGTCGACGAGCTGATAGGCGGTGCCGGCGTGGCGGCCGTAGGCAGCGAGCGCACTGCGGATTCCGGGTTGCGCGCCCGCGAGCACCGCGGCGACCTCGGCGCCCGCCTGGAAGAGGCGGGCGGTCTTGCGGTAGATCACCTCGAGATAGCGCTGCTCGGTGGTGTCCGGATCGTGGGCGTTCATCAACTGCAGCACTTCACCCTCGGCGATCACGTTGGTCGCCTCGGACATGATCTCCATCACCGGCTGCGAGGCGACGCCCGCCATCATTTGGAAGGCGCGCGAGTAGACGAAGTCGCCCACCAGCACGCTCGCCTGGTTGCCGTACACTTCGTTGGCCGTGTAGCGCCCGCGGCGCAGCGAGGAGCCGTCGACCACGTCGTCGTGCAGGAGGGTGGCCGTATGGATGAACTCGATGAAGGCCGCGGCCTCGACGTGCGCGGCGCCCGAGGCCCCGCAGGCGCGCCCGGCGAGCACCACGAGCAGCGGCCGCAGCCGTTTGCCGCCGCCGGCGATGATGTGCTCGGCGACCTGGTCGACGAGCGGCACGGCGCTCTTCAGGCGCGCACGGATCACCTCGTCCACGGACTTGAGGTCCGCCTGCACCAGGGCGCGAATCTCGGCGAGAGTCATGGCGATGAGCGCAGTTCCTCGAGGCGGGGCCGCATGCTCACGGGGGCGGCCGGCGCATCCTAGCGGAAAAGTGCCTCTAAGTGCCTGCGAGGCTTGGGAAAATGCCCGTTTGACCGCACCTGAGTCCGCCAGTAGAATGCGCGGCCTTTCTCCGACCCCATTCCTCTTATTCTGAAGACACTATGTACGCAGTCATCGCCACGGGCGGCAAGCAATATCGGGTGACGAAGGACGGCGTGTTGCGCGTCGAGAAGCTCGACGCGGAACCGGGCGCCACCATCGAGTTCGGCGAGGTGCTGCTCGTCGGGGAAGGGGCCGAGGTCACGGTCGGCAAGCCGACCGTCAAGGGCGGCAAGGTGCTCGCCACCGTCGTGCGCCACGGCAAGGGCGACAAGGTATCGATCGTGAAGTTCAGGCGCCGCAAGCACTACCTGCGGCGGAAGAACCACCGGCAGCTCTACACCGAAGTGAAGGTCACGGACATCCGCGCCGGCTGAGGCGCGGGATTCAAAGGTCAGGTCATGGCACATAAGAAGGCAGGCGGCAGTACCAGGAACGGGCGCGATTCCCACTCCAAACGCCTTGGGGTGAAGCGCTTCGGCGGTGAGCAGGTGCTCGCCGGCAACATCATCGTGCGTCAGCGCGGTACGGCGGTGCGCCCCGGCTCGAACGTCGGCGTCGGCACCGACCACACCCTGTTTGCCAAAGTGAGCGGCAAGGTGCATTTCCAGAAGAAGGGCGCCGAGCAGCGCATGTACGTGAGCGTGCTGCCGGAGGCGGAGAAGGCCTGAGGCGACGCCCGCGGGAGGCGTAGGGATCGAGCGCAGCCCCGGCCGAGTGCCGGGGTTCGCATTTTTGCCGGTCCTACGTGGAAGCCACGGCGGCGCGCCCCGGGGACTCCTGCTGTAGTGGCAGGCGCGTGAAGCCCAAGGTACCGATCCGTCCAGGCCACCCCGAGCGCATCTGCTGGGGATGCGCGCTTTTCTGTCCCGCCAATGACATGCGCTGCGGCAACGGCACCGACCGGACGCAGCATCCGATAGAGTTGTGGGGTGAGGACTGGATGAGCGTCGGGCGGGATGCCGAGAACGACGACCCAACGTCGCGGAATGAGTCTTGATAGGTTGGCTTCATGAAATTCGTCGACGAGGCCCGGGCACGGGTACAGGCCGGTAACGGCGGGCGTGGCAGCACCAGCTTCCGCCGCGAGAAGTTCGTGCCCTTCGGCGGACCGGACGGCGGCGATGGGGGCAACGGCGGCAGCGTCTGGCTGCGCGCGGCGACCGGCATCAACACGCTCGCCGACTTTCGCATCGAGCGCACCTTCAAGGCCGGACACGGCGAGCCCGGGAGCTCCAACGACTGCACGGGCCGCGGCGGCGCCGACCTCTACGTGCCGGTGCCCATCGGCACGGTGGTGCGCGACTCGGACACCCAGGAACAGCTCGGCGACCTCACCCGCGACGGGGAGGAGCTGCTCGTCGCCCGCGGCGGCAAGGGCGGCTGGGGCAACCAGCGCTTCAAGTCGAGCACCAACCGCTCACCGCGGCAATTCGGCCCGGGGCTCCCCGGGGAGAAGCGCTCGCTCGAGCTCGAGCTCAAAGTGATCGCCGACGTCGGTCTCTTAGGCCTCCCGAACGCCGGAAAATCGACGCTCATCCGCGCCGTCTCCGCGGCGCGTCCCAAGGTGGCGGACTATCCCTTCACGACGCTGCACCCGAATCTCGGCGTGGTCGCGGTGGGCGAGCACCGCAGCTTCGTCATGGCGGACATCCCCGGCCTCATCGAGGGCGCGGCGGAGGGGGCAGGGCTCGGGATTCGCTTTCTGAAGCACCTGCAGCGCACGCGGCTGCTGCTGCACCTGGTGGACATCGCGCCGCTCGACCCGAATGCCGATCCGGTGCGCGATGCGCGCGCCATCGTCGCGGAGCTGAAGAAATTCAGCCGCGAGCTCGCGGTGAAGCCGCGCTGGCTGGTGCTCAACAAGCGCGATCTGCTGCCGGCGAAGGAGGCCGAGACGCGGGCGCGTGAGATCGTGCGGCGGCTGCGCTACCGCGGGCCGCACTTCCTGATCTCAGGCGCGACCGGGGCCGGAACGAAGGAGCTGTGCGAGGCGGTTATGAGGCTTTTGGAGGAGCACGATCGCGCGCAACGCGAGCGCGCATCATCTCCAGAAGGAACTGCCGCCGGGCCGCAGGCCGCAACTTGAGCGGCGTCGGGACGACAGGCGTCGGGATCCGTGACTTCTCGTTCGCGTTCATCGCAGCCTCACTACATCGCGCGGATGCGCGCCGAAAGGCGGCTCTTGTGCCGCGCCGCCTTGTTGCGGTGGATGATCTGCTTGCCGGCGAGCGCATCGATGACCGGGACGGCTTCCTTGTAGGTGTTCTGGGCCGCCGCTTTGTCGCCCGCGGCGATGGCCGTGGTCACTTTGCGGACCGCCGTGCGCATGCGCGAGCGCAGCGTGACGTTGCGGGCGCGGTGCTTTTCGGCCTGGCGGGCGGCTTTCTCGGCGGACTTGGTATTGGCCACTCAATCTCCGGTTCGGTACGTCCCCCGGGTGCGGGGGCCGGTAGTCTGCGGACCGAGGCTGGCCTTGTCAACGCTGGCGGCAGTGCTTAACTTAGTCCTTAAAGTTCAGTGACTTAAGGCCTATATGGAGCTCATTCGCGGCGCAGCGCAGCTGCCCAGCCGGCACGGCGGCTGCGTGGTGACGATCGGGACCTTCGACGGGCTGCATCTCGGGCACCAGGCGCTCATCGCCCGTGCCCGGGAGCTCGCCGCGCAGCGCCGCGAGCCCGCGGTACTGCTCACCTTCGAGCCCATGCCGCGCGAGTACCTCACACCGGCCGATCCCCCGGCGCGCCTGACGACCTTGCGCGAGCGCTGGCGGATTCTCGCGGATGCCGGGGTCGACTATCTTTGGGTGCTGCGCTTCGCTGAGGCTTTGCGTAACCTCTCGGCGGAGGACTTCGCGCAGCTGCTCGTGCGCCGCCTGCGTGCCCGCGCGGTGGTCGTGGGGTACGATTTTCGCTTCGCCAGGAAGGGCGAGGCGACCGCGGCGGTACTCACCGCGGCTGGCGAGCGCCTCGGTTTCGCCGTCGACGTCCTGCCGGCGGTGACGCTCGCCGGTGAGCGGATTTCGAGCAGCGGGGTACGCGCCGCGCTTGCCTGCGGCGACTTCGCGCGCGCGGGTCGCTGGCTCGGCCGTCCGTATTCGATGCGCGGCCGGGTGATCGCGGGGCAGCGCCTGGGAAGGGACTTGGGGTTCCCCACCGCCAATGTCGCGCTCGGCCGGCGGCGTGCGCCGGTCGCGGGGATCTTCGCGGTGCGGGTGCACGGCATTGCCGGCGCACCGCGCCCCGGGGTGGCGAGCCTCGGCACGCGCCCGACGGTCGGGGGTACCGAGGCGCTGCTCGAGACGCACGTGTTCGATTTCGACGAGGATCTCTACGGGCGCGAGATCGAGGTGGAGTTCGCGGCGAAGCTGCGCGACGAGCAGCGCTTCGCGACGCTCGCGGCGCTCACCGCGCAGATGGAGCACGACGCCGCGGACGCCCGCCGCATCCTCGAGAGTTGCTGAGCTGAAGCTGAGGACCATGGCCGACTACAAGCAAACGATCAACCTGCCGCGCACCGGGTTTCCGATGAAGGCGGACCTCGCGCAGCGCGAGCCCGCCATGGTGCGCGAGTGGGAGTCGCGCGGCACTTACGCGCGGCTGCGCGAGATCGCGCGCGGGCGGCCGCGCTTCGTGCTGCACGACGGCCCGCCGTATGCCAACGGCGCCATCCACATCGGCCATGCGGTCAA
>JAGWMP010000312.1 GCA_028871705.1 Gammaproteobacteria bacterium | reverse complement strand
CGGGAGGACACGCATGCTTGAGAACGACGTCGCGCTGGTGACCGGCGCTTCCCGCGGCATCGGCCACGCGATCGCGCTGGCGCTCGCGCGTGCCGGGGCGAAGGTGATCGGCACCGCGACCACCGTCGAAGGGGCGGCGAGGCTCGGCGCGGCGCTTGCGTCGCACGGATACAAAGGCCGGGGCGCGGTACTGGACGCAAGCGCCGGGGCCTCGGTCGATGCACTGCTCGCGGAGCTGGAAACCGCGGGCGAGCTGCCGACGATCCTCGTCAACAACGCCGCCATCACGCGCGACACGCTGCTGCTACGCATGAAGCAGGAGGACTGGGACCAGGTCATCGCCACCAACCTGACGGCGGTGTTCCGCCTCTCGAAGGGCTGCGTGCGGCGCATGCTGAAGGAGCGCCGCGGCCGCATCATCAATCTCACCTCCGTGGTCGGTCTCACCGGCAATCCCGGACAGGCCAATTACGCCGCCGCGAAGGCCGGACTCCTCGGTTTCACCAAATCGCTCGCACAGGAGCTCGCTTCGCGCGGCATCACGGTGAATGCGGTTGCCCCGGGCTTCATCGACACCGACATGACCAAGTCGCTCACCGGGGAGCAGCGGGCGGCGCTCCTGACCCGCGTACCGCTCGGGCGTCTCGGCACGCCCGAGGACATCGCCGCCGCGGTGGTATTCCTCGCTTCCCCGCAGGCCGGCTACATCACCGGGGAGACGTTGCACGTCAACGGCGGCATGTACATGCCCTGAGCCTCCGCCGGCCAGGAGGCCCCGCGCACGGCGAGTTTCGCCAGTAAAAACAATCACTCGCGAGGAACCCGCCCGAGTGGCACCCAGGGGGTCGTTCACCTACAATACCGCGCCCGCCGTCCCGGCGCGGCCTACATGAGGACCAACCGCTAATGAGCACAGTCGAGCAGCAGGTCAAGGCCATCGTTGCCGAGCAGCTGGGCGTCAAACAGGAACAGGTCACGAACGACGCTTCGTTCGTCGACGATCTGGGAGCCGACTCGCTCGATACCGTCGAGCTGGTGATGGCCCTGGAAGAGGAATTCGAGATCGAGATCCCGGACGAGGACGCCGAGAAGATCACCACCGTCCACCAGGCCATCGACTACATCAACGAGCGCCGCGCCAAGTCCTGATCACACGCGCGCGCCCGAGAGGAGTCGTGTGAGCAAGCGCCGCGTCGTCGTGACGGGTCTTGGGATGGTGTCTCCGGTCGGGAGCACCGTCCAGTCGGCGTGGGATGCGGTCCTGCGCGGTGAGAGCGGCATCGGCCCGGTGACGCGCTTCGACGTCTCCGCATTCCCGGTGCGCTTCGGCGGCCAGGTGCGCGACTTCGACGTCGGACAGTATCTCGCGCCGAAAGAGGCGCGGCGCATGGACGAATTCATGCACTACGGCGTCGCCGCCGGCGTGCAGGCGGTGACCGACTCGGGCATCGACTTCAGCAAGAGCGATCCGACGCGCTGCGGTGCGGTGTGCGGCGCCGGCATCGGCGGGCTCTGGACCATCGAGGAAGAGTTCAGCGAATACCTGAAGGCCAATAACCCGCGCAAGATCTCCCCGTTCTTCGTCCCCGCCACCATCATCAACATGATCGCGGGGCACCTCTCGATCCGCTACGGACTGAAGGGCCCGAACCTCGGCGTGGTGACCGCGTGCACCACCTCGACGCACGCGATCGGGCTCGGCATGCGCACCATCCAGTACGGCGATGCCGACGTGATCGTCGCGGGCGGCGGTGAGATGGCCACCACGCGCTGCGGGCTCGGCAGCTTCGGGCAGGCGAAGGCGCTCTCGACGCGCAACGACGCGCCCCAGGAAGCGAGCCGTCCCTGGGACAAGGAGCGCGACGGCTTCGTGCTGAGCGACGGCGGTGGGGCGGTGCTGCTCGAGGAGCTCGAGCACGCGCGCCGGCGCGGCGCCCGCATCTACGCGGAGCTGGTGGGCTTTGGCATGAGCGGCGACGCCTACCATATCACCGCGCCCCCGGAAGACGGGGAGGGCGCGATGCTCGCCATGCAGCACGCACTCAAGGACGCGGGCCTCAATCCCGACCAGGTGCAGTACATCAACGCGCACGCCACGTCGACCCCGCTCGGCGACAAGGCCGAGACCGTGGCCCTCAAGCGCGCCTTCGGCGATCACGCCAAACGCGTCGCGGTGAGCTCGACCAAGTCGATGACCGGGCATCTGCTCGGGGCCGCCGGCGTGGTCGAGGCGATCTTCTCGGTGCTGGCGATCCGCGACGGGGTGGCGCCGCCCACCATCAACTACCGCACGCCCGATCCCGAGTGCGACCTCGACTACGTGCCGAACACCGCGCGGCGCATGAAGATCGACATCAGCCTGTCGAATTCCTTCGGCTTCGGCGGCACCAACGGCTCACTCATCTTCCGGCGCCTGAGCTAGCGCGCCGGACCTCAAAGAGCCTCGCGGGGCTGCCGTGATGCCCGCTCCTCTCGTTCGCGAGCTCGCGGTACCGCCCGAGGTCCTGCGCCGCCTGGCGGCGCTCGCTCCCGCGCGCTACCCGCTGCTGCTCGATAGCGCCGCCGCGGGTCCGCTCGCGGCGGCCAGCGTATTGCTCGGCGCGCCGCGCGCGGCGCTGTGGCTCGGCGCC
>JAGWMP010000311.1 GCA_028871705.1 Gammaproteobacteria bacterium | reverse complement strand
CCGAGCTGCTCGGCGGTCCGATGGAGATCGCCGCGCTCTATCCGGCCGCCGGCGGCGGCTCCAACACCTTCGATCCGTCCGCCTACGAGGAGCGCGCGGCGCTGCTGCTCGCGAACGGCACGCTCTACACCGCGTGGACTTCGCACTGCGACGACGCCCCCTACACCGGCTGGGTGATCGCCTACAACGCGAGCACGCTTGCCCAGACCGCCGTGCTCAACGTCGCGGCCAACAGTGCCGGCGACGGACCGGCGATCTGGATGGCAGGCGGCGGGCCCGCGGCGGACTCCTCCGGCAACGTGTACCTCCTCACCGCCAACGGCGTGTTCGACACGACCCTCGATGCCAACGGCTTTCCGGGCCAGGGCGACTACGGCAACTCCTTCCTCAAGCTCACGCTGAGTGGCGGCACGCTGAGCGTCGCCGACTACTTCACCATGTACAACGAGGTCGACGAATCCAACGCGGATACCGACCTTGGCTCGGGCGGCGCACTGCTGCTGCCCGACCTGACCGACTCCGGCGGCACCACGCGCCACCTGATGGTGGGCGCCGGCAAGGACGGCAACCTCTACGTCGTCAACCGCGACTCCATGGGCAAGTTCAATCCGGGCAACAACGGTCAGATCTGGCAGGAGCTGACCGGCGCGCTGCCGAACGGCATCTGGTCGACGCCGGCGTACTTCAACGGCAGCCTCTACTACGGCCCGCAGGGCGGGCCGCTGCTCGCCTTCACCCTGAGCAACGCGATGCTGAGCGCCAGCCCCACCTCGCGGAGCGCGGCGAGCTTCGCCTACCCCGGCACGGCCGCCGCCATCTCCGCCAACGGCAGCGCGAACGGGATCGTCTGGGCCCACGAGAACGCCGGCTCGGGAGCCGCGGTGCTGCACGCCTACGATGCCGCCGACCTCGCCAACGAGCTCTACAACAGCACCCAGGCGGCCAACGGCCGCGATTCCTTCGGCGCTGCGAACAAGTTCATCACGCCGACCGTCGCCGACGGCAAGGTGCTCGTCGGCACGGCCAATGGCGTCGGGGTATTCGGGCTCCTCTGATATCCTCGCTGCCCCCATGAATTACTGCAGCCACTGTGGTGCCCCGGTCGAGCTGCGCGTGCCGCAGGGCGATCACCTGCCGCGCTACGTGTGCAACGCCTGCGGCACGATCCACTACCAGAACCCGCGCCTGGTGGTCGGCTGCGTGCCCGAGCACGCCGGCAGGATTCTGCTGTGCCGCCGGGCGATCGAGCCGCGCCTCGGCTATTGGACGGTCCCGGCGGGCTTCATGGAAAACGGCGAGACGCTGCAGCAGGCGGCGGCGCGCGAATCGCACGAGGAGGCCCTGGCGCGCGTCGATATCGGCTCACTGCTGGCGGTCGTGCACGTGCTGCACGCGCGGCAGGTGCACGTGTTCTTCCGCGCCGCGCTGCGCCATCCTGAGTACGGCGCCGGTCCCGAGAGCCTCGAGGTGGCGTTGCTCGCGCCATCGGAGATTCCCTGGGGCGAGCTCGCATTCCCCAGCACCGACTACGCGCTCAAGCGCTATCTCGAGGATCGCGGCAGCGGCCGCGAGCCGCACCATTTCACCACCATCGATCGCCGGCTGACGGCCGGCGGCGCCTCATAACCGTTCAGCCGCACCTCATGGCGCCGCGCCTCTCACCGGCAAAGCCGGGGCGTGGCAGAATACGCGGCCGCAAAGTGTCCGAGGACCGCGCATGACCTTCGTCGTCACCGAGAACTGCATCAAGTGCAAGTACATGGACTGCGTCGAGGTCTGCCCGGTCGATTGTTTCCACGAGGGCCCGAACTTCCTCGCCATCGATCCGGAGGAGTGCATCGACTGCACGCTGTGCGAGCCGGAGTGCCCGGTGGAGGCGATCTTCTCCGAAGAGGAGCTGCCCAAGGGTCAGGAGGTGTTCAAGCAGTTGAACGCCGAGCTCGCCAAGGGTTGGCCGGTGATCACCGAGAAGAAGGCGGCGCCCGCGGATGCCAAGGAATGGGAAGGCAAGCCCGACAAGCTCAAGCTGCTCGAAAGATAGGCCGGCCGCACCTTCGCCCGCCAGACAGCAGGCCGGTCGACGCCTCTAACGCTAACGCTTCTGCTCTTCCTGCAGGTGCTTGAGCAGTACGTCGGGCGGCAGGTAGCCCGGCAGCATTTCCCCGTCCGCCAGCACGATCGCCGGCGTTCCCTGGATGTTGAACTTCTGCCCCAGCGCCCAGAAGCGCGCCAGCGGCGTATCGGTGCAGGCCTTGCCCTTGAGGTCCTGGCCGAGCTTCGCCTTGGTGAGCGAGTCGTTGCGGTTGGAGGAGCACCACACCTGCTCGGCCTTGGTCCAGGAAGGGGTGTTCGGGCCGTTGCGCGGGTAGAGCAGGTAGCGCACGCGGATCCCTAAGCGGTTGTACTCGCCGATCTGCGCGTGGAGCTTGCGGCAGTAGGGACAGTCGACGTCGGTGAACACGCTCACCGTGTACTTCGGATCCTTGGGCGCGAAGATCAGCATGTCGCTCTCGGGAACGGCGGCGAGCTCGCGCTCGCGCAGCTCGCGGCGGTGCTGCTCGGTGAGATTGACGTTCGAGCCGAGCTCGACCAGGTCGCCGCTGATGGCATAGCGGCCATCGGCGCTCACGTAG
>JAGWMP010000310.1 GCA_028871705.1 Gammaproteobacteria bacterium | reverse complement strand
CCTGCTGGAAGACGATCCCCGCCTCGCCGGCGGTGCCGTTGCCGAGGCTCGGGAAATCGATGTCGTAGTCGGTGTAGTGGGTGATTTCGCGGAACGCCCCGCTCGCCGTGTCGTAGGCCCAGATGTTGCGGCGCTGGTTGGCATCGTGGTCGGAGAGGAAGTAGATCGTCTTGCCGTACCACATCGGCTGGGTCGAGGTGCAGGACCAGTCGGTCACGTGCCTGAGCTCGTGGGTCTTGAAGTCGTAGATGTCGATTTCCTGCGCGAGGCCGCCGTGATAGCGCTTCCAGGTGCGGAAATCACGGAAGATGCGCGTGTAGGCGATCTCTTGGCCGTCGGGGCTGTAGCTCATGAAGCCGCCGCGATCGAGCGGCAGCTGCTCCGGCAGGCCGCCGGCGAGCGGCACGCTGAAGGGCACGTCGAGCCAGGCATTCCAGGCCACGCGCCGCGACAGGAAGAGAACCTGCTGCGAGTCGGGCGTCCAGCCGATCACCAGGTTGTTGGGGCCCCAGCGCAGCGGCGCCTCGCCCACGATATCCGAGGTGAAGGTCAGCCGGCGTGCCGGGCCGCCTGCAGCCGGCATGACATAGACGTCGCGATTGCCCTGGTACTCGCCGGTGAATGCGATCCAGTGGCCATCGGGTGAGAAGCGCGGCATCAGGTCCCGGCCGGCGCCAGCCGTCAGGCGCGACGCCACGCCCCCGCCGCGCGGCACGGACCAGAGGTTGTCGTGCGCGTCGAACACCACGGTGTCGCCGCGCAGCGTGGGATAGCGCTCGAGGGTCTGCGCGGGGCTCTCGGCGCGCACGCCGAGTGCCGCGGTGGCCAGAATCACGCTGAGGATCGCCCGCCCGATTCGGGCCGGCAGCATGGAGCTGTGCATGTCGTTCTTCTCGGTGTTGGACAGATCAGCCCGTCGGGGCGGGAAACGCGGCATCCAGGGCCTGGAGGTCCGCCGGGGTCAGCGCCAGCGACAGCGCCACGGCGTTCTCGCGCACGTGCGCCGCGGAGCCGGCTTCGGGTATCGCGATGACCGCGCCGCTGCGGATCACCCAGGCGAGTGCCACCGCGGCCGGCGAGCAGCCATGGGCTGCGCTGAGCGCGGCGAGCGTGCGGTCGCCGATGACGAGGTGCTTGTCGCCGCCGAGCGGGGAATAGGCCATGACCGGGATGTCATGCTGTCGCATCCACGGCAGGAGGTCGCGCTCGATGCGGCGATTGTTGAGACTGTAGGGGACCTGGTTGGTCGCGCAGCGATGGCCGTCGGGAACCCGCAGCAGGTCTTCCATCTGCGCGACGCTGAAGTTGGACACACCCCAGGAGCGGATCTTGCGGGCCGCGCGCAGCTGCTCGAACGCCGCTACCACGGCGGGGAACCCGGCGCTCGGGATCGGCCAGTGCAGCAGATAGAGGTCGAGGTAGTCGGTACCGAGGCGCGCGAGGCTCGCCGCGCAGGCACGCGCGACGCCGTCGCCGGCGACCTCGTTGCCTTCCACTTTCGAGACGAGAAAGATGCGCTCGCGCGCACCGCTGAGCACGTGACTCAGGAGCTCTTCGGAGCGGCCGCCGCCGTAGTTTCCCGACGTGTCGAGCAGCGTCATGCCGAGCGTGACGCCGGTGCGCAGCGCGTCTTCCTCGACTTCGCCCGGATGTCTTCCCTGACCGAGATGCCAGCAGCCCTGGCCGAGTGCCGGCACGACGGTGCCGTCGGGAAACTTCACGGTGCGCGCGGCCGGCTGCGCGGCGGCCAGCACCGCGCGCCAGGCGGGCGATGCCAGGCCGAGGGCAGCGGCACAGCCCGCGGCGAACTGTCGTCGATTGAGGAGATGCTCGCTCATGGTCGCGGATCCTCCGGGCGCTGTCTGCAGCATAGCCCAGGGCGGGTAGGTAGTTTACGCAGAGCGCTCAAGGCCGTTGTAGCGGGCGCCGACACCCCTCAGGAGGGAACCCGGAGGGCCAGCGGCCATGAGCGACTATTTTCAGTGGGACGCATCCCGATACGGGCTCAACGTTCCGGCGATGGATCATGAGCACGAGACCCTGATCGGGCACATGAACGCGGTCCACGCCCTGCATACCGCCGGGGCCGGGCGCGCGGCACTCGGCCCGGCGCTCGAGAAGCTGGTTGCCTACACCCGCAGGCACTTCGAGCATGAGGAAGCGTACATGGAGCAGATCGGCTTTCCGGGGCTGCGTCTGCACGCCGGCGTGCACCGCCAGCTGCTCGCGAGGGTGGGCGAATTCGCGGCCGAGTTTGCCCGCACGGGAGCGCTGAGCGAGGAGTTCTTCATGTTCCTGCGGATGTGGCTGAAGGCCCACATCTGCGGCATCGACGCCAAATACGTGCCGCAGGCGAAGACCGGCTGATCAGGCTCCCGCGGCGGCGCGGGGGCGGCTGCGGCGCGCCGGCCTCGAGGACGTAGATGACCCAGGGAGGGACCGCGAGCTCGGCTTGCCAGGGCCAGGGCTCATCCGCTCTGGCGAGCGGCCGGTGCTCCTCGAGGAGGCGCAGGCCGGATGCGCCGAAGAGCGCGAGGTAGTCCTCGTGAAACCAGATGAAATCCACGACGGGCCGCTGATCGGCGACGTCCTTCATCACGATGCGGACCGCATCGCCGCTGCGCGCGCCGCGGTTCTCCG
>JAGWMP010000053.1 GCA_028871705.1 Gammaproteobacteria bacterium | reverse complement strand
CAAGTACGGTCCGGTGAAGACCGACCATGTCCTCTTCATCGCCTCGGGGGCGTTCAGTCTCTCCAAGCCCTCCGATCTCATCCCGGAGCTCCAGGGGCGGCTGCCGATCCGCGTCGAGCTCGACTCGCTCAAAGTCGGCGACTTCGTGCGCATCCTCACCGAGCCCGACGCCTCCCTCACCGCGCAGTACCAGGCGCTGATGGCGACCGAGGGTGTCACGGTCGCCTTCGCCGAGTCGGGCGTCAGGCGCATCGCCGAGATCGCCTTCGAAGTGAACGAGCGCACCGAGAACATCGGCGCGCGGCGGCTGCACACGGTGATGGAGCGCCTCCTCGAGACGGTGTCCTACGAGGCGGCAGCGCAGGAAGGCGCGGACGGCGCGAGCGCCGCGGACGCGGGCGCGGTCAGCATCGATGCCAAGTA
This sequence comes from Gammaproteobacteria bacterium, assembly GCA_028871705.1. Lineage (GTDB taxonomy): Bacteria > Pseudomonadota > Gammaproteobacteria > Steroidobacterales > Steroidobacteraceae > 13-2-20CM-66-19. The sequence continues at coordinate 14,262 of JAGWMP010000053.1, read as the reverse complement.
CGTCGACGATCACCTCGGCGCCCTCGTCAAGGACGAGGACCTGAGCCGCTACATCCTCTAGGCTCCCACGCCCGGCCTCATCGCGAGGCTTCAGCCGACCTGTCGCATCGATACAAAAAAGAGCGGCGGGTACGGCCATTACGAATGTAAGCGAATAAGTAGGTGTGTATCATGATGTAAAGAAGGCCCGTCCAGACGCTTACCACGGGGAGGAAGTCGTCATGCCACGCACTCGTCCGGCTCTCATCGGACTCGCACTCCTGAATCTCGGCTCGCTGCCGTTTGTTGTCCAGGCGCAACAGCCGGCAGAGCAACCCGGCGCCCTCGAGGAAGTCATCGTCACGGCGACCAAGCGCCGCGTGAACCTCCAGGACGTTCCGTTCTCCGTCTCATCGACCAGTCAGGAACAGATCGTCAACTCGGGCGCCATGAACATGGTGGACCTGGCGCGCAACAACGCGGGACTGGCGGTGGCGGACCTGGGTCCCGGGCAGAGTCAGATGGCCATCCGCGGCATCAGCTCCGGTCAGGTCATCCGCGATCAGCCGGGCGTGAAGGAGCAGGTCGGCGTCTATCTCGATGAGTCGCCGATCTCGGTCGCGCTGTTCACCCCCGACCTCGAGCTGTTCGACCTTGATCGCTTCGAGGTGCTGCGCGGGCCGCAGGGCACGCTGTTCGGCGCCGGGTCCGAGGCCGGCACGGTGCGCTACATCACCGCCCAGCCGCAGCTCGGCAAGACGCAGATCCTGACCGACGCCTCCTTCGAGGACGTGACGCACGGCGATGAGGGCGGGTTCCTGCGCGCGGCGATCAACGTGCCCCTGGGCGATGAGGTCGCGGCGCGCTTCGTCGCCTACTACCACCACCTCGCCGGATTCATCGACGCGGTCTCCCCTTACGGGCCGGCCGGCGCCGACACGCCGGCGGGCTTCACCGTCAACCGCGCGATCAACTCCGGCGACCGCACTGGCGCGCGCCTCGCGCTGCTCATCAAGCCGAGCAGCGAGCTCACGATCACGCCGCGCATCGTGTACCAGAAGCTCGATACCAACGGTTATCCGCGCGTCGATATCTACAACATTCTGGCGAATCCCTACACGACCACCCAGCCGGCCGTGACCATGGGCGATCTGACGCAGTACCGCCAGCAGCCCGACGGGCTCACCGACGACTTCACGCTCGCCGACGTCAAGGTCGATTACGACACGGGACCGGCGACGCTCACTTCGGTGACCTCCTACACGCATCGCGACGTGCAGGTGCTGCGCGACGCGACGCAGCTCACCGGCAGCGTGACCTTCGACGTGTTCGGCGACGCCTCGGTGCCGCCCGATTTCGCCGGCGTGCGCACCAGCTCGCCGCTCTATGACCGCACGCACCTCAATGTGCTCTCCGAGGAGGTGCGGCTCGCATCCAACGGCAAGCAGCAGATCGACTGGCTGGTCGGCGGCTTCTTCCAGCACGTCGGCCGGCATTACGGGCAGGATCTGCCCACTCCGGGATACGACGCCCTGAATACCGAGTTCGGCCTGCCGCTCGGATTCAATCCGGCGGGCCTCTACGACACGCCGTTCTACTCCGATCTTTCCTACACACTGAAGCAGTACGCCGCCTTCGGCGAGGCGACCTGGCATGCGACCGATCAGTTCTCGGTGACGGCCGGGCTGCGCTATTACAAGTACTCGGAGGACAAGAGCCTGCTGTTCGGCGGCGTCTTCGCGAGTCAGACCTGCGCGGCGGGAACCGGGGTCACGAATCCCTGCGTACTGGTAGCGGTCCCCGGCTCCACGGACGCGAGCGGCACCTCGCCACGGCTGATCCTTTCCTACAAGCCGGCGGCCGATGTCGACCTCTACGCCCAGGCCTCGCGCGGCTTCCGTCTGGGCGGCATCAACGACCCCATCAACCTGCCGCTGTGCTCCGCGCAGGACCGGGTCATCTTCGGCGGCTACGGCACGTGGAAGGACGAGACGCTCTGGGACTACGAGGCGGGCATCAAGTCGCAGTGGTTCGACCGCCGCCTCACCCTCAACGTGGCGGCATTCTACGAGAACATCGACAACCTGCAGGCCACCGCGACCGCCGGCACCTGCTCTTCGCGCCTCACGATCAACGTGCCGACTGCGCGCAGCGAAGGCGTCGAGGCCGAGTTGTCCGCGCACCCGAACGTCAACTGGGACTTCGGCATCTCGGCCACGGTTCTGGACGCCAAGCTGACCTCATCGGTCGTCTCCGCGGCCGGCGTCGTCGGCGGCCTGCAGGACGGCAACCGTCTGCCGACCGCGCCCAAGGCGCAGGCGGCGGGCAACGTCGGCTTCACGCTGCCCTCGGCAGCCGGGTCGGCGGACTTCTTCGCCAACTTCACCGTGCAGTACGTGGGCTCCTCCTACTCGCAGTTCGAGAACGAAGAGCCGGGCTGGGGCCAGATCGGCGGCGCCGGCGATCCCAACGGGGCGCGCCTGATCACCTACGGCGGCGTGCCGGCCGGGACCGTGATCAGCTTCAATCCCCTGCTGCCGAGCTACACGCTCGCCAACCTGCGCTTCGGTTTCAAGACCGAGCGCTGGCAGGCGGCGCTGTATGTCGACAACATCACCGACAAGAGCGCCGAGCTCGCGCTCGACTACGAGCGCGGCCGCAGTGCCCGCGTCGGCTACCTCACGAACCAGCCGCGCACCGTGGGCCTGTACGGCGCCTATAGTTTCTAGGGAGCAGAAGTGGCAGCGCCCGGGAAGACCCGGGCGCTGCTCCGGCGGTCGTGCGCCGCATCGCCGAGGGCCTGACCCCGCTACATTCCCTGACCCACCTCAGCGCCCGAATTTGTAACTCAGGTCCAGACCGTAGGTGAGCGGCTGATTGACGAGATAGCGGGTAAAGGCCGCACTCTGCAGATTGATCTGGGGCTGCGTGTCGATCAGGGTCTGCTTGTTGAACAGATTGTTCGCAAACAGACTGACGGTCCAATCCTCGGACCTGATTCCCACCCGCAGATTCGCCAGGCCGTACGCAGGCAGATGCACCAGCAGCTGGTTCATGTTGTTGAGCGTGATGGTCTCGCCGTACGGAGCATTGGTGCGCTCGCCGATGTAGTTATAGGACAGCAAGGTGGTCAGCTCCAGCCCGGCCGACAGCGGCTGCACGTTGCGCAGCGTCACGGAGCTGGTGATCTTCGGGGAATCCGGTATTTCCGTGCCCGACAGATAGCCGGCGATGGCGCTGTCGGACAGGAACTTGCTGTCCGCATAGCCGAGGTTTCCGGAGAACGCGAAACCCGCCGGCAGCTTGAGCCACGCTTCGACCTCCGATCCGATGATTCTTGCGTCCGCGCCGTTGACGGTGTACCCGAAGCCGCCGATGTTGGTGGCCAGCTGTGGGCTGGTCCAACGCTCGTAGTACGCATCGACGTTGAGGGTGAGCTGACGATCGAAGAACTCCCCCTTCTCGCCCACCTCGTAGTTCCACACCGAATCGGCGTTGAACGCCGGCACGCCCTGTGAATTGGCATTGGGGAACTGCACGTTGGGAGCGAAGTAACCCCCGGGGTTGGTGGCCGTCGCCGACAGCTTGGTCTGCAAGCCGCACTGCAGCAGGATCGCCAGAGTCGGGATCGTCAGACCCGCGCAGTTAGCCGGCGTCACGGTGGTCAGGTAGCCGGTGAATGGCTGATCGGTGCCGCCCAATCGAAAGCCTTTGGCCACCGTGGCATACAGGAGCAGATCCGAATCAACCTGCCACGACAGATCGAACTTCGGGTTGACGCCGTTCGCACTGTTGGAGGCCGACGTGTTGAACGGAGCGGTGTTGCCCGCCAGTGTCGGCGGACTCGCGAAAAGATTATTGAAGCCGAACGGCGTGAAATCACCGTATTCCGTATTGGTCTGGTCGTACTTGTACTTGTAGCCGCGCAGTCCCACCGTCGCCTTCCAGCCTTGGGCGAACTCCATCGAGGCGTCGCCAAACAAAGCGTTCTGCGTGATGGTCTGGGGCATGTCGTCAACGTAGACATTGCCGACGCCGGCCGAAATGAGCTGCGGGTTGATAGACCACATCGACCACTCGGACTTGAGGCGCTGGTAGTAATAGCCCACCAGCCACTGGAAGGGACCCTTGTCGGTGGAGGTCAGGCGCAACTCTTCACTCAGCTGCGTGGTGCCATCGCGCTCCTGCACCCCGGGTCCCGAGGGTCCGGGGCCGGTCGGGCCGTAGTCGGAGTAGGGATCGGCCCTGCCGAGAGACCCGAGCCCCGAGGGTCCGGCGTTTTCCTCGCTACCGTCCTGCGAGACCACGGTAATGCGGTTCCAGTTCGCCGTGGCCGAAGTGACCAGGAAGTGTTCGGTCTGCCATTCGATCTTGAGGCTGCCCAGGGTGAACGAGTCGTCCTGCGGCTCGGCCGTGTCGTAGATCTCGAAGTGGCCCATTGCCGCAGGCAAGGACGGGTGGCTGGGGGTGCCGTCGACGTCCACGGCATTCGGTGCGGCCTGGTGCGTATGCTGCCACATGAATGCCGGGGTAATGGAAACGCCGTCAGCGGGACGCCAGAGGAGTGAGGCGCGAAACGAGTCGAGCGTCGAGGAATTGGCCTGGTGCACGGTCTCCGCCAGCGGCGCGGTATAAAAGTTGGCCGGCCGGGCGCCGGTCGCCCCGTCGGTCGTCACCGCACCATCGGCGAGCACGTAGCGATTGAGCCAGCCGCTCTGCGAGTCCGACGAGCCCACGAAGCGCAGCGCCGCATCCGTTCCCAGGGGCAGGTTCAGCATGCCGTTCTGCGTGAAGTTGGTGCCGCCGCCCGAGTTGGTCTCGGACACCACGGTCTCGCCGCTCGCGGCGAACTCACCCAGCTGTGGGGCATTCGGCACGACCTTCACCGTGCCCCCCATGGAGCTGGAGCCGTACAACGTCCCCTGCGGGCCGCGCAGGATTTCCACGCGGTTCAGGTCGTAGAGGTTCGGATCGATTACGATCTTACCGAGCTGGGCGGAGGCCGGCGACGACAGCGCAGTCTCGTCCAGGTAGAAACCCACCACGGAAGTGTTGCCACCGGCGGAGCTCAGGCCTCGCATCTCGAATTCCGTCTGGCCGGGACCGGCGGTGCGCATGGCGATGCCGGGCACGGTTTGCGCGAGACTGTTGAAATCGGTCAATCCCTTGTTGGCGATATCGGCCGCCGAGACCGCCGTGACGCTGACCGGGGTGTTCTGCACAGTCGACTCGCGCTTGGTTGCGGTGATCACCACCTCCTGGATCTGATCTGCGGAGGCGCCGCTCGCCTGTGCCTGGACCTGAGCGGATGCACTGGTGTCGAGTGCCAGTCCCAGCGCCGTGGCGAGCGCCGCTGGGACCGCGCTTCGTGTTGCTGATCTCGAGGTCATGATGCTGGTCCCCTCCCGGGCAATTGTTGTTTGAGCCTGTGCGGTTCGAGGGACGAGCCGCGTTATTGTCTTATTATACGTTTACATGCCGCGTGAAGAATGCCGCGGCGGCCCGTTGTACGTTCGCGACACGCTGTCCGTGTCTGAACTCGGAGCGATCATGAGCCACAGATCCAACTTGTTAGCTTTTGTAATCGGCCTCGGTGCGCTGACGCTCGCACTCGCCGCCTCCGCCGCCGCGCCGGTACCCGCGGCCGGCAGCGCCATGGATCGCGATCTGATGGAGGTCAGCATTCCGCAGCTGCACCACTACTACGAGCAGCACAAGTACACCGTCGTGCAGGTGGTCGACTGGTATCTCGCGCGCATCGACCGCTACAACGGTGTCTACCGGCCACTCGAGCAGGTGTTCGCGGCCGAGGCGCGCGCGGCGGCCGCGCGCGAGGACCACGAGGGCGGCGCGCCGCACGGCGCGCTCTGGGGCGTGCCGATCGTCATCAAGGCCAACACCAGCATCCAGGGCAAGGTGACCACCAACGGCTGGGACGGGTTCACCGTGGCCGGCCACGAGCTCACGGCGCCGCGCGATGCCACCATCGTCGCGCGGCTGCGCGCCGCGGGCGCCATCATTCTCGGGCATTCCAACATGCCGGATTTCGCCAACTCCGATACCACGCGCTCGAGCTCCTTCGGGCGCACCGGCAATGCCTACGACGTGCGCTTCTCGCCCGGCGGCTCCTCCGGCGGTACGGTGACCGCGGTCACGGGCAACATGGCCGAGTTCGGCAACGGCACCGACACCGGCAACTCGATCCGCATGCCCGCCGGGACCAGCGCCCTGATCGGCGTCTTTCCGACGCGCGGCCTGGTGAGCACCGCCGGCATCGCCCCGCTCGACTGGATCCTCGACGACACCGGGCCCATTACCCGCAACGTCACCGACGCGGCGATCGCGCTCGGGGTGATGGCGGGTGAGGATCCGCTCGATCCGGTGACGCAGGGCTCGGCGGCCAAGGCGCAGCCCGGCCCCTACACCCAGTACCTGAAGAGCGACGCCCTGAAGGGCAGGCGCTTCGGCGTGCCGGCGTTCATTCTCGCCGGCATCGGTATCGCCTTCCGCGGCACGCCCGCGGTGGTCCCGGACATGGCGGCGGAGAAGCACGCGGACGAGGAGGCGTGGGCGCTCGATCCGCGCACGCGCGCCGCTTTCATGAAGGCGCTCGATGAGCTGCGCGCCCTCGGCGCCACCATCGTCATGGACGACAGCGTGTTGCCGGAGGGCTTCGCGCGGCGCGCCAACCGCATCGCCACCTATTCCTACGGCCGCGAGGGCACGGATCTGTTCCTGAAGAACTTCGGGCCCGCCGAGTACCACTCGGCCGCCGACTACGAGCGCGTCATGGGCGCGCCGCTCGGCGCGCCCATGATCGGCACCGAACCGGCCAAGGCGGAGTTCGAGTCCGGCGACATCAAGATCCGCCAGCGCACGCTCGAGACCGACCCGGGAGCGGAGCGCAACTACTGGGGCCCGCGGCGCCGCGTGCTCAAGGAATACCTCGACACGATGGAGCGGCTGCACCTCGACGGTTATCTCTATCCTTCGAGCCAGATGCCGCCGGTCGATGAGACCATGCCACAGTACGGGCAGATCACCGACGGGCCGCATTCGGCGACCAGCTGGGTGAACATGCTGGGCGTGCCCGCGGTGGTGGTGGTCGGGGGCTTCTACCCGAGCGGCCTGCCCTTCGGCATGGAGTTCTCGGGCCGTCCGTTCCGCGACGGCGATCTCCTAGGCTTTGCCTACGCCTGGGAACAGGCCACGCACCACCGCCATCCGCCGGTGCTGGTCGACAAGGGGCTATTGCCGGACGCGCGCTGAGATCAGCCCGCCGCGCGCATCACCCGCGCCGCGGTGATGTCGGCGATGGTCGCGGTTCCCGCCTGGCGCATGATCACCCCGAGCTCGCGGTTCAGGATGTCGACGACGGCTTCGACGCCCGCTTGTCCGAAGGCCGCCAGGCCCCAGGCCTGCGGCCGCCCGATGCCGGCCGCCGTAGCGCCAAGCGCCAGCGCCTTGAAGACGTCGGTGCCACGACGGAAGCCGCCGTCGATGAGGACCGGGATGCGCCCGCGCACGGCCGCCACCACCTCGGGCAGGCAATCGATGGTCGCGCGCAGCGTCTCCTCGTTGCGCCCGCCATGGTTCGAAACCACCAGCGCGTCGGCGCCATGCTCGAGCGCGAGGGTCGCGTCCTCGCCGGTGACGACTCCCTTGATGACGAGGCGGCCGCGCACCAGCCGGCGCAGCCGGTCGAGATACTCCGGCGTCAGGCTCGCGGGCCTGAGCCTGGTGACGCCTGACACGTCGAGCCCGGCGAACATGGGCGCCTTGCGCCACATGTCATGCTGGTTGTTCATGTGGCAGGCGCCGCACTGCCGATTGTCGCTGAGCATGGCGCGCTTGAGCGTCTCGTTGACGCGCGGCTCCGCGGCGCCGTCGACCGTGAGCGCGATCGCCGTGCTGCCGGCGCCCTCGGCGCGCCTGACGACGGCCTCCGTCACCCGCCAGTCGTCGGTCGGGTAGAGCTGCTGCCACAGCGGCGCGGCCCGCGCCCCGGCGACCTCCTCGGGCGCGACCGATGAGCCGGTCGAGAGCATCAGCTGCGTGGCGCGCGTGCGCGCGGCGCGTGCCACGGCGGCCTCGCCCTCGGGATGAAACGCACGCATGCCCGAGACCGCGGACAGGTACAGCGGGCTCGGCCAACGCACGCCGAAGACGGTGCACGAGGTGTCGAGGCGATCGAGATCGGCGAAGCGCCGCGAACGGATCTCGTAGTGCGCGAAGGCGTCATGATTGCGCGCCACGGTGCGATCGTCGTCTACACCGGTGGCGAGGTAGCCGAAGTGCGCGGGCGGCAGGGCCGCGCGCGCCAGCGGCTCGAAGCTCATGACGTCGAGGACCTCGGCGGCCGAGGCCGGCGGCGGCGGGTCGCGGTGAAAGAGCTGCGCGGGAAGCCGGGCGTCCCCGGCCCGTGCCTCCGCCCAGAGAGCCGGCAGCGTCGCCAGCGCGCCGACGACCGAGCGCCGCGAGATGGGCTGGGGCAGTTTGCGTCGCATGAGCCGTCCCCTTTCGGGAGTCTTCAGATCCTGAAGCGTTCCTTGAGCTCGCCCGCCATGCGGCGGCTCACCGCGAGCGGGGCGGCGGCGCCCCGCAGCCGCACGAAGTACTGGCCGTCCGCGCCGCGCTCGATGCGCTCGAGGTGGCGTACCGCCACCAGCGCGTTGCGGTGGATGCGCACGAAGGCGCCGCCGAATTCGCTCTCGAGGAGCCTGAGTGAGTCCTCGATCAGGTCCTCGCCGTGCACGTGCGCGACGGTGGTGTACTTGCGGTCGGCGAGGAAGTAGCGCACCTCCTCGAGGGGGATGAGCTTGAGGCCCTCGCGGGCGCGCGCCGCGATGTGGCTGCGGCGCGCCCCGGCGCCGGCGGCGGCGAGCTTCTGCAGCTGGGCGCGCGTCAGCCGCCCGGCGCGGGAGAGCGCGGCGGCGAGCTGCTCCTTGCGCACGGGCTTGAGCAGATACCCCATGGCGTGCGCCTCGAAGGCCTCGACCGCGTACTCATCGTAAGCGGTGGTGAAGATCACCGCCGGGGGCTCGTCGAGGACGTTGAGGTGCCGTGCGGCCTCGAGCCCGTCCATGCCCGGCATGCGCACGTCGAGCAGCACCACGTCGGGGGCGAGGTCATGCGTGTGGCTCAACGCCTCGGCGCCGCTCATCGCCTCGCCAACGACCTCGACGTCGGCGAGCTCGGCGAGCAGGCTCTTGAGACGCTCGCGCGCCGGCGGCTCGTCGTCGACGATCAGCACCCTGAGGCGCACCGCGGCGTTCACCGGCTCCTCAGGCGGTCGCGGGCGGCGCCGCCACGGCGGCCGCCGGCCTCTCGATGAGCGGGAAGCGCAGCGTGACGATGTACTCGCCGTCGAAGGTGCCGGATTTCATCAGCGCGCGCTCGCCATACATGAGCTCGAGGCGCTCGCGGATGTTGGCGAGCGCCAGGCGGTTGCCGTCGCGCTGCTGCGGGCCGGCGCCGAGCGGGTTCCTCACCACGATGGTGATGAGACCTGCGCTGATTTCGCCCGTGATGGTGACGCGGCCGCCCTCGGGGCGCGGCTCGATGCCGTGGTAGATGGCGTTCTCGAGCAGCGGCTGGATCATGAGGCCCGGGACCAGCGCGGCGCCGGGGAGCGACTCGGTCCTCCACAGCACCTCGAGGCGTGCGCCGAGGCGCAGCTGCTCCATCCGCTGGTAGGTGCGCGCCACCTCGAGCTCCTCGGCGAGCGTGATGGTGTGGTGCTTCTCGCTCAGGGTGGCGCGGAAGAGGTCGGCGAGATCCTGCACCGCGGCCTCGGCACGCGGCGGATCGGTACGCGTGAGGGAGGCGATGGTGTTCATGCTGTTGAAGAGGAAGTGCGGGCGGATGCGCGCCTGCAGCGCGTGCACCCGCGCCGCGGCGCGCAGCTCGACGCTCACGCGCCACTCGTGCGCCACGTAGAAGTAGCGCAGCGCGAGTCCGCATACCACGAGGCCGATGCACACGTTGCGCAGCGCGAAGCTCAGCGGGTGCGGCGGGAAGAGCGGGCTGCCGCCGGTATCGACCACCAGGTGCGTGCGGCCGATGAGATAGGCGCACTCCGAGATCGCCGCCACCAGGCCGGCGATGAGCGCCATGACGGCGGCCGACCCCGCCGCGACGCTGAGGCGCGCCAGCGCGTGGCGCAACAGGCACAGCAGCGCCGCCCCGGCGAGCCCGATCCACAGCAGGAACAGCGACGTGCGCACCAGGTCGGTCCAGAAGTCGACCACGGCGCTCTGCCGCGCCAGCGTCAGCACGAAGGCGGTGAGCTCCACGATCAGCACGATGGCGAGCGTGGTGCGCGAGGTGCAGAAGTTCGGAAGATAGAGGGAGCGTTCGCGGGCCGAATCGGCGTTCATGACGTGCGCGGCGGCGGGCGCAGTGCCGGCGCGCCCATGATGTTGGTGCGCTCGAAGAGCTCCTCCTTGAGGCGGAAGGTCGCGGAGATGTCCTCATCGCCATAGCCGCGCGCCACGAGCTCCGCGTATTCGGCGAGCATGCGCTCGACCACCGGCAGCTGCACGCCGAAGCGCGCCGCCATGTCGTGGCAGATCCCGAGATCCTTGGCGTGCAGGCGCACGCGAAAGCCCGCCGGGTAGGCGCCGCGCGCCATGTTCGGGGCGCGATGCACGAAGTACCAGGAGGAGCCGGCGCCCTTGCCGAGGGTGTCGATCAGGATCGGCAGCGGCAGTCCCTGCGCGCGCGCGAATGCCATCGCCTCGGCGACCGCCTCGATGATGCCGGCACACATGATCTGGTTGGTGGCCTTGGCGGCCGCGCCGCTGCCGACGGGCCCGAAATGGGCGATGGTGCGCCCGAGCGCTTCGAGTACCGGTCGCGCGCGCTCGAACGCCGCCGGCGCGCCCCCCGCCATGATGGCGAGCGTACCGTCGCGGGCGCCCTCGACGCCCCCCGACACCGGGCAGTCGAGGAACTCGACGCCCCGCGGCGCGAGCAGCTCCGCCGCCTGGCGGGCGGTCTCGGAGCTCACCGTCGAGCAGTCGAGCATCAGGGCACCGGACTTGAGTCCGGGCGCGAGCGCGTGCGTCACTTCGATGAGGTCGGCATCCGCCGATACGCACGAGACGACGACGTCCACCCCGGAGGCGAGCTCGGCGAGAGTGGCGGGAGCTGCGACGCGGAGCTCGGCGGCGAGCGCCGTCGCTTTGGATGCGGTGCGGTTCCAGACCGCGGCAAGCAGGCCCTTCTTGTGAAGGTTGCGCGCCATCCCCACGCCCATGGCACCGAGTCCGACGAAGCCTGCGCGCATCTTCAATGCACCTCGAGCGGCTTACGAGCGGCCGCGAAGCGACACTATAGTGCGAAAGCGCGTGCGCGCGGAATCGGGCCGCGCTTACTCGGAGGTTGCGAGCGCCGGGTTCACCTTCGGCTCGGGGATCGGCTGCGGCTCGGGAATCGGCTGATCCGGCTTCCACTCCGGCACGCTGCCGCAGGCCTGCTGCACGTCCTTGCGGGCCTGCTCACGGTAGGCCTCGGCCTCGGCGTCGGTCATGTAGTTGCGCTCGCCGTCCTTGCCTTCCTTGTAGACGCGCCGCGAGGCGATCGCCTTCATGTAGCGGTCCTTGGCCCAGCTGCACTGCGAGTCGCGCGCCTTGGCGACGTCCTGCTGCACGGCGCGGGAGTTGGCCTGGTCGGCGACCTGCTCGCCGGCGCGCGTGTTGGCGGCGCGCGGGGGCGCGGTCCCGGACTCGCCGTGCGGGCGCATGGTGGTCTTGACGACGACCGAGCCCGGCACCCACTCGTCGCTGTAATGAATGACACCCTGCTCATCGACCCAGCGGAATACGTCGGCGCGTGCCAGGGTGCACGCTCCGGCCAGGACGAGGGCGGTAATGGATACGAGTCGCAACATAAAGAGGCCTCCGCCGCGGCAGTATGGCGGCACCGCCCCTCTAAACCCTTGAAGTCCGTCACAGGGTGGCGGAGCGGGTGCCGCTGCCGTTCACACCATACAAAGGGCGCGGCCCGCGCGCCAGCTTCGGCGCCGGAAAATGCCCCCGAATCAGGGCAGTACGGCTACGCCCGAGCTGCCTGCGCTACAGGTCGTAGGCCCGCTCGCCGTGGGAGGTGATGTCGAGCCCTTCGCGCTCCTCCTCTTCGGGGACCCGCAGACCCATGAGGAGCTTGACGAGGTAGAACGCCGCGAAGGCGACCGCCGCGGTCCACACCAGCACCAGCGACACGGCCTTGAGCTGAATGAGGAATTGCGTGGCGATCCCCGGATAGCCGCTCGTGCCCTTGACCCAGTCGACGGTGGAGCCAGGCCCGCCGAGCACGGGTGCGTTGAAGATCCCGGTCATGAGCGCGCCGAAGATGCCGCCGAGGGCGTGCACCCCGAAGACATCCAGGGAATCGTCCGCCTTGATGAGTCGCTTCAACCCCGTGACTCCCCAGAGACACACCACGCCCACCCCGAGACCGATGACGAAGGCGCCGGGGATGCCGACATTGCCCGCGGCCGGCGTGATCGCCACGAGCCCGGCGACCGCACCCGAGGCTGCGCCGAGCATCGAGGGCTTGCCCTTCAGCCACCACTCGGCGCCCATCCACGAGAGCACCGCGCAGGCGGTCGCGAGATAGGTGTTCATGAAGGCGAGCGCCGCCGAGCCGTTGGCCTCGAGCGCCGAGCCTGCGTTGAACCCGAACCACCCGAACCACAGGAGCGATGCCCCGACCATGGTGAGGGTGAGGTTGTGCGGCGCCATGGGCTCGCGGCCGTGGCCGAGGCGCTTGCCGAGCACGAAGGCGCCGACGAGGCCCGCCACCCCGGCATTGATGTGCACCACCGTGCCGCCGGCGAAATCGAGCGCGCCCCATTGCCACAGCAGCCCGCCCTTTGCGCTGACCGCGGCGGCCGTGGCGCTCGAGGTGTAGGCATCCGGCCCGGGCCAGTACCACACCATGTGCGCGATGGGCAGATAGCTGAACGTGAACCAGAGCACCAGGAACACCAGCACCGCGGAGAACCTGATGCGCTCGACGAGGGAGCCGAGGATGAGGCAGCAGGTGATGGCGGCGAAGGTCGCCTGGAAGGCGATGTACACCAGCTCGTAGAGCGGGGTGTTGCGGCTGAAGGTCGCGGCCATCGAGAAGGCGCCGGTCTTCGGGTCGAAGGTGCCGGCGAGGAAGAGACGACTGAACCCGCCGATGATGGCGTTGCCCTCGGTGAATGCGAGCGAGTAGCCGTAGACGCACCAGAGCACCGTGATCAGCGAGAAGCCGACGAACACCTGCATCAGCACCGAGAGCATGTTCTTGGTGCGCACCAGGCCGCCGTAGAAGAGCGCGAGCGCGGGCACCGACATCAGCAGCACCAGCGCGGTCGAGGTCAGCATCCAGGCCGTGTCGCCCTTGTTCGGCACGGGCGCCTCGGCCGCGGCGAGTGCCGGTGCGAGCGCGAGCGCCGCCCCGAGGAGTAAGAGGTGTCGGGTCGCGTTGGCTCTCTTCGGCATGGCTGCTCCGCGTTTCAAACCGATCGCACCGCAAATACGCTCTGCACGCGCGCACGGGGGCTTGTTAAGCTCTTGAGCCCTGCAGGACGCCGGTGCAGCTTCCGTGCCAGTGCCCGGCGGGGCGTGTTTTCCGGGTGTTGCGCGCACCGGTGGCAGGGCGCTGCACCGTTTTGGGGCTCAGCGCCCGGGATCTGCGTCAAAGCGGGGCGTGGGCGGAAAGAGGCGGCGGAGATCTCTCATGGAATCACTGCGGATCGATGACCTGGCACGGCGGCTGATCGAGCGGCTGCCCCCGGCGCTGCGCGCCGTGCAGGACGAGCTCGAGACGACCTTCCGCGCGGTGCTGCGCGAGCGCCTCGGCAAGCTCGATCTCGTCACGCGCGATGAGTTCGAGGCGCAGACCCGCGTCCTCGAGCGCACGCGTGCGCGGCTCGAGGCGCTCGAGGCGAAGCTGACCGCGCTCGAGGGCGGGCCCGGGAGCGCGCTGGGCGGCTGACGGCCCGTTCGAGCGCATGGCCTTTGCGCGCGTCGCTTGCCGGGCGCAGGTCGGCCTCGCCGCCCCGCTGGTCCAGGTCGAGGTCAGCCTCGCCCCCGGGCTCCCGGCCTTCTGCATCGTGGGACTTCCCGCCATGGTGGTGCGCGAGGCCAAGGAGCGCGTGCGCGCGGCGCTTCTCAACTCGAAGTTCGAGTTTCCCGCCGGCCGCATCACCGTGAATCTTGCGCCTGCGGATCTGCCGAAAGAAGGCGGACGCTTCGACCTGCCGATCGCGCTCGGCATCCTGGCCGCTTC
>JAGWMP010000309.1 GCA_028871705.1 Gammaproteobacteria bacterium | reverse complement strand
GGCGGCGACCGGCGCGGACTGGTAGTAGTCGGGCGTCACCACGCAACCGCCGAGCGCCACGGCGAGGAGCCAGGCGAGCGCGGAAAGCCAGAGTGCTCGTTTCATCGTCATCCCTCCTGAAATGAATGCGTGGCGGCGCGCGGGCGCTCAGCCGGAGACGGCGCAGTCCTCCATCTCGCGCCCGGTGCGCAGCGACCCGACGAGCTGCGTCACGTTGGCGAGACCCTGCGCGCGCAGGTACTCGCCGAGGCCGTCGTTGATCTTCTTCACCGCCATCGGATCGTAGAAGAGGGCGGTGCCGATCCCGACCGCGCTCGCGCCGGCGATCAGGAACTCGAGCGCATCGGTGGCGCTCACGATGCCGCCCTGGCCGATGATCGGGATCTTGTGGGGGCGCGCCACCTCGTATACCTGGTGGACCTTCAGGAGCGCGATCGGCTTGATCGCCGGCCCCGAGAGACCGCCCTGCACGTTGCCAATCACCGGGCGGCGCGTCGTCACGTCGATCGCCATGCCCATGACGGTGTTGATCACCGCGAGCGCGTCCGTCCCCGCCTCGATGCAGCGGCGCGCGTTCTCGCGGATGTCGGTCTGGTTGGGGGAGAGCTTGGTGATGAGGGGCTTGCCGGTCGCCTGCCGGCAGGCGGCCACCACCTGCGCCGACATGTGCGGGTAGTTGCCGAAGGCGACGCCGCCTTCCCTGACGTTCGGGCAGGAGATGTTGATCTCCATCGCATCGATCGGCGACTGGTCGAAGCGCCGCGTCACCTCGACGTATTCCTCGAGCGTCGAGCCGCACACGTTGGCGATGAAGCGCGTCTCGCTGAAGTCGAGCTGCGGCAGGATCTCCGCGACCACCCGCTCGACGCCGGGGTTCTGCAGTCCGATGGCATTCAGCATCCCGGCCGCCGTCTCGTAGACGCGGTGCGGCGGGTTGCCGAGGCGCGGCTTTCCGGTCGTGCCCTTGAGCACGATCGCGCCGGCGTCGCGGTTGGAGAAGCCCTCGATGCGGGTGTACTCCTCGCCGAAGCCGACGCAGCCCGAGAGCAGCACGACCGGGGAAGCGAAGTTCAGTCCGCAGAACTCGAAGCGCAGCGCCGGATCGCCGGGGGCGGCGTCGGGCGCACCCGGGGCGGCGGCTGGTTTCGCACTCGGCATGGCGTGCATTATCGCACAGCCCCGTGAACGCCCCCTCAAAGGTCCGCGTGTTCCACGTTGTTCTCTACCAGCCCGAGATCCCGCCCAACACCGGCAACGTGATCCGCCTGTGCGCCAACACCGGCGCGGCGCTGCACCTGATCCGCCCGCTGGGTTTCGACCTCGACGACGCGCGGCTGCGTCGCGCCGGCCTCGACTACCACGAGTACGCGGCGCTGGCAGTGCACGACAACCTCGATGCCTGCCTCGACGCGATCGGCCGGCCGCGGGTGTTCGCCTTCTCCACCCGCGGTCGCGTGGCGCACGTCGATGCGACGTTCCAGCGCGGCGACGCCCTGCTGTTCGGCTGCGAGACCGCCGGGCTGCCCGGCGAGGTGCTGGACGCGATTCCCGCACCGCAGCGCCTGCGCCTGCCGATGCGCCCGGACAGCCGCAGCCTCAACTTGTCCAACAGTGTGGCGGTCGCGGTGTTCGAGGCGTGGCGCCAGTTCGACTTCGAGGGCGCCTCGGCACTGCCGCCGGGCTGAGCCGGCTGCGGCGCGACGGCGCGCCGGCTGCCGGGCCGGGCTGCGCCCCCGCTACAATCGGCGGATGACCGCCCCAATCCCCAACGCCTGGCTGCCCCAGCCGCTGCGCAAGCTTGCCGGGCGCGCGCTGGAAACCGCGCTCAACCACACCCTGTCGCTCGATCCGGACACCCGGCAGAAGCTGGCCGCGCTGGACGGCCGCAGCGTGCAGCTGCACCTGCGCGGTCCCGAGCTGGCGCTCGCGGTCACCGTCGAACAGGACCGCCTGCGCGTGGGTCCGCCGGCCGACGACAGCCAGCTGCGCGTGGCCGCCACGCCGGGCAGCCTGCTCGGCATGCTGCTGCGCCGCGGGGAGGAAGGCGTGTCGCCGGGCAAGGTGGAGATCGCCGGCGACGCCGACCTCGCCCGCCGGCTGGAGAAGCTGGCGAGTACCTTCGCCCCGGATTTCGAGGAAGCCTTTGCACGCACGTTCGGCGACGTGCTCGGCGTGCCGATCGCCCGCGCCGTGCGCCAGGGCCTGGCCCACGCGCGGGAGACCGCCAGCCATCTCGCCGAGGACGGCGCCGACTGGGTACGCGACGAGGCGCAGCTGGTGATGGGACCGGGCGAGGTGGACGCGTTCCTCGACGGCGTGGACGCGCTGCGCGAGCGCACCGAACGACTTGAATCGCGGCTGGCGCGCCTGCGCCAGCGACTGGCAGGGAGTACCGCATGAGGTCGCTGGCGGTGGTGCCGCGACTGATGCGCGTGGCCTCGGTGCTGCTGGCCTGGCGGCTGGACGAGATCGTCTCGGCGACCCACCTGTTCCGGCCGCTCAAGCTGGTACGCCCGCTGTTCGGCAGGCCGCGGCCGGACGTGCGCTCGCTGCCGCGCGGCGCGCGCCTGCGCGGGGCACTGACCGAGCTGGGGCCGATCTTCGTGAAGGCCGGCCAGGTGCTCTCGACCCGCCGCGACCTGGTGCCACCGGACATCGCCGACGAGCTGGC
>JAGWMP010000052.1 GCA_028871705.1 Gammaproteobacteria bacterium | reverse complement strand
TGATCCAGGCCGCCGGAGATTTCCTGCCACACGGTTTTGCCGTCATCGAGCGACTGGCGCGACTGATCGACGTAGGCGAGGCGCACGCTCGGACCAAAACGGATCTCGCCCGCGTCGGGCTGCTCGGCGCCGGTCAGCATGCGGAACAGCGTCGTCTTGCCGGCGCCATTCGGGCCGATGATGCCGACGATGCCGCCGCGCGGCAGGCTGAAGCTCAGGTTGTCGATGAGGAGGCGCTCGCCGTAGCCCTTGCGCAGGCCCTGGACCGCGATGACCAGGTCGCCGAGGCGCTCGCCCGGCGGGATGTAGATCTCGTTGGTCTCGTTGCGCTCCTGGAACTCGCGCGAGGCGAGCTCCTCGTAGCGCTGCAGGCGGGCCTTGCTCTTGGCCTGGCGCGCCTTGGGATTCTGCCGCACCCACTCGAGCTCGTGGGCGAGCGCCTTGCGCAGCGCCTGCTGCTCGCGCTCCTCGACCGCCAGGCGCTGCTCCTTCTGCTCGAGCCACGAGGAGTAGTTGCCGTGCCAGGGGATCCCGTAGCCGCGGTCGAGCTCGAGGATCCACTCGGCGACGTTATCGAGGAAGTAGCGGTCGTGCGTGACCGCGATGACAGTGCTCGGGTATTCCTCGAGATAGCGCTCGAGCCAGGCGATCGACTCGGCATCGAGATGATTGGTCGGCTCATCGAGCAGCAGCATGTCGGGCGCCGAGAGCAGCAGGCGGCACAGCGCCACGCGGCGCTTCTCGCCGCCCGAGAGCGTCGCGATGCCCGTCTCCCAGGGCGGCAGGCGCAGCGCGTCGGCGGCGATCTCGAGCTTGCGCTCGAGCTCCCAGCCGCCGGCGGCCTCGATGGCATCCTGCAGCTGCGCCTGGCGCTCGAGGAGCTTCGTCATCTCTTCCTCGGAAAGCTCCTCGGCGAAGCGCTCGCTGATGTGGTTGAACTCCTCGAGCTGGCGGAAGGTTCCGCCGAGTCCTTCCATGACCGTGGTGCGTACGTCGCTCGCGGCGTCGAGCTGCGGCTCCTGCGGCAGGAAGCCGACGCGGATGCCGCTCTGCGGGCGCGCTTCGCCGTCGAAGGACTGGTCGATCCCCGCCATGATGCGCAGCAGCGTCGACTTGCCCGAGCCGTTGAGGCCGAGCACGCCGATCTTGGCGCCGGGGAAGAACGACAGGCTGATGTCGCGCAGGATCACCCGCTTGGGCGCGACCACCTTCGAGACGCGGTTCATCGTGTAGATGTATTGGGCCATTGCCTTGGGATTATGGGCGAGGCCGGCGCGCCCGGGCTAGGGTGTGCACCGCGAGCGCGGGTGCGCCGCGGCGGGCAGCCCCCGCTGTGTTAGGCTCCCCCGAGAAATCGGCGCGGCAGCCGGGAGCGCACATGAGCGAGGGCGTGGGAGTGGTGGTGAGCGAGCGGCTCGCGCGCTACAGCTTTGGCGACGGTCATCCGTTCGGCCCCGACCGGCTCGCCGCCTTCATGCGCGAGTACGAGGCGCGCGGCCTCGACCGCCGCGTGCAGGTCCTCGAGCCGCGCATCGCCTCCGCGGAGGAGCTGGGTGCGTTCCACAGCCGCGGCTACCTCGAGTTCGTACGCGAGCGCTCGGCGAGCGGCAGCGGGCTCCTCGATGCCGGCGATACGCCGGCGTTCCGCGGCGTGTACGAGGCGGCCGCCGGCGTGGTCGGCGCGACGCTCGCGGCGATGGAGGCCATCATGCGCGGCGAGTGCCGCCGCGCGTTCGTGCCGATCGCGGGTCTGCATCACGCGGCGCGCGAGCGCGCCGCGGGCTTTTGCGTTTTCAACGACTGCGGGGTGGCGATCGAGCTCCTCAAGCGCGCCGGCTTGAAGCGCGTCGCCTACGTCGACATCGACGCGCATCACGGCGACGGCGTGTTCTACGCCTTCGAGGACGATGCCGCGGTGGTGTTCGCGGATCTGCACGAGGACGGGCGTTATCTCTATCCGGGCACCGGTGCGAGCGGGGAGACCGGCCGCGGCGCCGCCGCTGGCATGAAGCTCAACGTGCCGCTGCCGCCGGGCGCGGACGATGCCGTGTTCGAGCAGGTCTGGCCGCGGGTGCTCGCGCACCTCGAGCGCTTCGAGCCCGAGTTCATCATCCTGCAATGCGGCGCCGACAGCCTCGAGGGCGATCCGATCACGCACCTGCGTCTCTCGGCCCGCTCGCACGGGCACGCCGCCCGCTCCCTCAGGGAGCTCGCCGACCGGCTCGGTCACGGGCGGGTGCTGGCGCTCGGCGGCGGCGGCTATAACCGCGGCAATCTCGCCCAGGCCTGGAACGCGGTGCTGGAGAACCTGCTGTAGCAGGGCGCGCGCTGTCGCGAAGCTTCTGCCCCCATGCGCGCCGCCGACAAGGGCGGCTGGCGGGTGCATCCGGTACAATCCCGGGCTCCCCCGCTGCGCTTCCCGACCCGAGGCAGACCGAAGATGTTCCGCACCACCGAGACCATCGCCGACTTCGATCCCGAGCTCGCCCGGGCCCTGGACGGCGAACGCCGCCGCCAGGAGGAGCACGTCGAGCTGATCGCCTCCGAGAACTACACGAGTCCCCGGGTACTCGCGGCGCAGGGCTCGGTGCTCACCAACAAGTACGCGGAAGGCTATCCCGGCAAGCGCTACTACGGGGGCTGCGAATTCGTCGACGTGGTCGAGCAGCTGGCGATCGACCGGGCGAAGCAGCTCTTCGGCGCCGCTTACGCCAACGTGCAGCCGCATTCCGGATCGCAGGCGAACGCCGCGGCCTATTTCGCGCTCGTGCCCCCGGGTGAGACCATCCTCGGCATGAGTCTCGACCACGGCGGCCATCTCACGCACGGCGCCAAGGTCAACTTCTCCGGCAAGTTCTTCCGCGCCTTCCAGTACGGCATCCGGCCCGAGAACGGCGAGATCGACTACGCCCAGGTGCAGCGCCTCGCCGAGGAGCACCGCCCGAAGATGATCATCGCGGGCTTCTCCGCCTACTCGCGCATCGTCGACTGGGCCCGCTTCGGGGAGATCGCGCGCGCGGTCGGCGCGTATTTCGTCGTCGACATGGCGCACGTCGCGGGACTGGTGGCGGCCGGCCTCTACCCGAACCCGCTGCCGCACGCCGACGTCGTGACCACCACGACCCACAAGACGCTGCGCGGCCCGCGCGGCGGACTGATCCTGGCGCGCGCCAACGAGGAGATCGCCAAGAAGCTCAACTCCATGGTGTTCCCCGGCACCCAGGGGGGACCCCTGATGCACGTGATCGCCGCCAAGGCGGTCGCGCTCAAGGAGGCGCTGCAGAGCGAGTTCAAGGACTATCAGCGCCAGGTGCTCGCCAACGCGCGCGCCATGGCGGCGCGGCTCGCGAAGAACGGCTACCAGATCGTCTCCGGCGGCACCGACAATCACCTCTTTCTCATGAGCCTCGCCGACCGCAACATCACCGGCAAGGACGCGGATGCGGCGCTCGGGCGCGCCAACATCACCGTCAACAAGAACGCCGTGCCCAACGATCCGCGGCCGCCCATGGTGACGAGCGGGCTGCGCATCGGGACGCCGGCCTCGACCACGCGCGGCTTCAGGGAGCGCGAGGTGGAGCAGGTGGCGGACTTCATCGCGCAGGTCCTGGACGCGGAAGGCGCGCCGGCGGTGATCGAGCGCGTGCGCCCCCAGGTGCTCGAGCTCTGCGGGCGCTTTCCGGTGTACGGCGCGTAACGCGCGCAACGCCGCTCTAAAGCCGCATGCACTGTCCCTTCTGCGGCCACGAAGAGACCAAGGTCAACGACTCGCGGCTCGCCGGCGAGGGGCGGCAGATCCGCCGCCGCCGCGAGTGCCTGAAGTGCGGCGAGCGCTTCACCACCTTCGAGACCGCCGAGCTCGTCATGCCGGTGGTGGTCAAGGGCGACCGCGCGCGCGAGGCGTTCGATGAGGGCAAGCTGCGTGCCGGGATGGAGAAGGCACTGGAGAAGCGCCCGGTACCGCGCGAGCAGCTCGATGAGGCGGTGAGCCGCATCGTTCACAAGGTGCGCAGTCTCGGCGACCGTGAGGTGTCCGCGCGCGCGGTCGGCGAGCTCGTCATGGAGGAGCTGCGCCACCTCGATGAGGTCGCGTACGTGCGCTTCGCTTCCGTCTACCGCCAGTTCGAGGACGTCGAGGCCTTTCACGACGAGATCGAGAAGCTGCGCAACGCGCGCAGCGTCGCTCCCGCCGCGCAGCCGCCGCCCGCCCACAAGCGCCGCGCCGGCCGGGGTGCGAGCCGTGACCAGCTGCCGCTGCTGCCGGAGCCGGCCAACGATGACGGGGGGCCCGACGCCGACGGCGGGAAGTGAGCCGCGGCAACGCCATGTTCACGGACTTCGACACTTCCGCCATGCGGCACGCGCTCAGCCTCGCCGCACGAGGCCTCGAGACCACGGACCCCAACCCGCGCGTCGGTTGCGTGATCGTGCAGGGCGAGCGTGTCGTGGGCGAAGGTTGGCACGAGCGTGCCGGCGAGGCGCATGCCGAGATTGCCGCGCTGCGCGCGGCGGGCGGGCGCGCCGCCGGCGCAACCGTGTATGTGACGCTCGAGCCGTGCAGCCATCATGGCCGTACGCCGCCCTGCGTCGATGCGCTGATTGAGGCGCATGTCGGGCGCGTCGTGTACGCGATCGCCGATCCCAACCCGCAAGTCGACGGCCGCGGCGCGCAGCGGCTGCGCGAGGCGCGCGTGCGCGTGGAGGCCGGGCTGCTCGCACCCCAGGCGGCCGAGCTCAACTGCGGGTTCCTGAAGCGCATGCGCTACGGGCGTCCCTGGGTGCGCGTGAAGCTCGCCATGAGTCTCGACGGCCGCACCGCGCTCGCCAACGGCGCGAGCCGCTGGATCAGCGGCGAGGCCGCGCGCGCGGACGTGCAGCGCTGGCGCGCCCGCAGCTCAGCCGTGCTGACCGGCGTCGGCACGGTGCTGGCCGACGATCCGCGGCTCGACGTGCGTCCTGGCGGCGACGCCACCGGCCGGCGCCAGCCGCTGCGCGTCGTGCTCGACAGCACGCTGCGCACCCCTCCGGAAGCTACGCTCTTCACGGTTCCCGGCGAGGTACTTATATTCAGCGCGCTGCCGGGCGCCGACCCGCGTTGGGAGGCGCGTGGAGCGGCGCTGGCAGAGCAGGGGGCGCGGGTCGAGATGCTGCCCGCGGAGGCCGGCCGGGTGCCGCTCTTCATGGCGCTCGAACGTCTCGGCGAGCTCCAGGTCAACGAGTTGCAGGTCGAGGCCGGCCCGGTTCTGACCGGGGCACTGGTGCAGCAGTCGCTGGTGGATGAGTTGCTCGTCTATGTGGCGCCGAAGCTGCTCGGTCCCACGGCGCGGCCGCTGGCCCAGCTGCCCGCGCTGCGCGAGCTCGGCGATGCGCCGGCTTTCGAGCTCGTTGAGCTGAGCCATCTGGGCGCCGATGCGCTGCTGCGATTGCGCGCCGGTTCCGAGGTGCTCGCCGGGGAAGCGGAAACCCAGGTCGCCGGCGGCGCTGCGCAGTCAGAGTGAGGGGAGCACTTTGTTCACCGGAATCGTTCAGGACATGGGTACGGTGGTCGAGCGCGAGACGCGCGGCGGCGACCTGCACCTCGTCATTGCCTTCGCGCAGCTCGACGAGACGCGTCTGAATGTCGGCGACAGCGTCTGCGTGCAGGGGTGCTGTCTCACGGTGACGGCGCGTGCGGGCGCCACGTTCGCGGCGGATCTTTCCCGCGAAACGCTGGCGCGCACCACCCTGGGCGCCCTCGAGGTCGGCGCGCCGGTGAATCTCGAGCCGGCGCTGCGCGCCGCGGACGTGCTCGGCGGACACCTCGTCTCGGGCCACGTCGATGCGGTCGTGCGCGTCACGAGCGTCGAGTCCGATGCCCGCTCGCGCCGCCTCACGCTCGCGGTGCCGGCCGAGCTCATGCGCTACATCGCCCGCAAGGGCTCGGTGACGCTCGACGGCGTGAGCCTCACGGTGAACGAGATCGCGGGCGCGAGCTTCGGCGTCAACATCATCCCGCACACGCTGGCGGTGACGACGCTCGGGGCGCTCGCGGCGGGCGCGAGCGTCAACCTCGAGGTCGATCAGCTGGCCCGCTACCTCGAGCGGCTGATGGCGCCGGCCGGCTGAGCGCGGCCGCCGCGCGCTGGCAGCCGTCATGGCCGGAGTGTAGGCTCGGCGCATGACCCGGCTGCCGCGATTGGGCGCTGCCAGAGGCCGCTGGGCGCTGCTCGCGCTGCCGGTGCTGCTGCTGCAGCTGCTGATACCCGCGGGCTTCATGCCCGCGGATGATGCCGCGCTGTCTCTGCAGATCTGTCCCGAGGGCCTTCCCGCCGCGCTGCTTGCGCACGCAGGGCACCACCATCACCACGGCGGCGGCGGGCACCGCGGCGGCGAGCATTGCGTGTTCGCCGCGGGCGGCGCCAACGGCCCGCCGTCGCAGCACACGCCCGCGACGGCAAGTCCGCGTACCGGGCTGGTCGCGGCGGCGTCGTGGCGCGCACCGCTCCTGCCCGTACGCCTGGTCCATCTCCCCGAGGCACGCGGTCCTCCTCCGGTCGGCTGAACCGGATTCTCCAGGCTGGTGCTTTGCTGCGGCCATGCCGGCTCGCGCGTGCCCCCGGCGCAGCGCGCGAGCCGCGGCCATGCCCGCGCGAAATGGGAGACCAACAATGCAATTTCTGCGCCGATTTCGGCCGACGCAGCTGTGTTCTTTGACTCTCGCGAGCGCGCTGCTACCGGGCGTTGCGTCCGCGTGTGCCTGCGGTTGCGGCGTTTTCGACGTGGGGACCGCCGCGATGATCCTGACGCACCCGGGCGGCATGCTCTACCTCGAAGACGACTATCAGGATCAGGATCAGAACTGGGTTGGCGCGCGCGCCGCGCCGGCCGCCGACAACACCGACAAGGAGATCGAGACTCATTTCGGCGGTCTCGGCTTCGACTACAACTTCAATCGCGACTGGGGGATATCGCTCAAGGTTCCCTACTGGCTGAGGACCCTGCGCACCGACGCCGGCAGCCCCGGGTCCCCCGACATCCAGACTTACCGCCACAATGCCCTCGGCGACCTACGGCTGCTCGGTACCTACACCGGGTTCTCGCCCGACATGTCGAGCGCAGTCTCGCTGGGCGTGAAGCTGCCGACCGGCGACTGGACCTACCCCGATTTCGATCGCGACACCGCGATCGGAACGGGGACCACGGACCTGCTGCTCGGCGGCTATCACCTCGGTACGATCAGTGTCGAGCATCACTTGCAATGGTTCGCGGAGGCCCTGTTCCAGCGCGCCTTCGGCGCGCGCGCCGGATACCGGCCGGGCAACGAGACGGATGCCGCGGCCGGGCTCCTCTACGATGGAATCGAGTTGGGGAACAACGAGAAGCTGACCGCGCTGCTGCAGGTGATCGGCGCCGATCGTCTGCGCGACAGCGGCGTCAACGCCGACCCGCCCAACAGCGGCTACCGGCGCGTACTCCTGTCGCCGGGCCTCGAAGCGGACCTCGGCCGCTGGAAGCTGTACGCCGACGCCGAGTTCCGCGCGTACCACTACGCGAATGCCGCGCCTGCCGTGGCGACGGAAGGCACTCAGGGTCAACTCGTCGCGCCGGTGCTCCTGAAGCTCATCGTCGGCTACAGTTTTTGAGGCGCGTTACGTGAGCACTGAGAGATATCGGTCGCTGCGCCCCGGCCTCGTGATCCTCTGGCTGGCCGCGTGCATGCCGGCCGCCGCAGCCGATGCGGTCGGCCAGCCCGCGCCGGCGCTCGTCGTCAGGCAGCTGGACGGGCGCGATCTCGACCTCGCCGCATTGCGCGGCAAGGTCGTGATCCTCAACTTCTGGGCAACCTGGTGCCCACCCTGTCGTGCCGAGATGCCGGTGCTCGAGGCCTTCTACGAGAAGTACGCCTCGCGAGGCGTCATGGTGATCGGCGTGAGCGCCGACGATCCGCACGAACGCAAGGCGGTCGCCCGGGTCATGCAGGGATTCACTTACCCCGCCGCATTGCTGGCCGACGCCAGGTCCAACGGTTTCGGCACTCCGCAGGCCTTACCCATCAGCTACATCATCGGCGCCGACGGCATGGTTCGCGCACGGCTGCTGCCCACCCGGGGCGCTCTGACCGAGCAGACGCTCAGCGCCGCCGTCGCGCCGCTTCTGCCGCAGGACCCGGGCGCCGCCGTGCCACGGGACTGAGGTCCGGCCGGAGGGGGCGCAACGCCTCGGGTATACTGCGCGATCCGAACATCGCGCCCGCCGCCCATGTCCAAGGTTCTGCCCCTTCCCGGAAAGCCCCCCGCCGCGGCGGTGAGCCAGCTCGCCTCGGTCGAGGAGCTGCTGGCGGAGCTGCGGGCCGGGCGCATGGTCGTCATCGTCGACGACGAGGACCGCGAGAACGAGGGCGATCTGATCATGGCGGCCGAGCACGCCACCGCCGAGGCGGTCGCGTTCATGATCCGCCATACGAGCGGCATCATCTGCGTGCCGATGGAGGAGCAGCGCCTCGCCGCGCTCGAGCTGCCGCAGATGGTGCCGGTCAACAGCGAGTCGCACCGTACGGCGTTCACGGTGTCGGTGGATCTCTCGCGCGGCACGACCACCGGGGTGAGCTCGGCGGACCGCGCCGCCACCATCCGCGCCCTGGCGGATGCCGGCTCGGCGGCGGCGGACTTCGCGCGCCCCGGACACATTTTCCCGCTGCGCCCGCGCCCGGGGGGCGTGCTGGTGCGCGCCGGCCATACCGAGGCGGCGGTCGACCTGTGCCGGCTCGCGGGGCTCAAGCCCGTCGGCGTGCTGTGCGAGGTCATGAACGACGACGGCACCATGGCGCGCCGGCCGCAGCTCGAGGAATTCGCGCGCCGCCACGGCTTGAAGCTCGGCACCATCGCCGCGCTCATCCGCCACCGGCTGCGCACCGAGCGCTCGGTCGAGCGCATCGCGGAGCAGACGGTCGAGACGGCGCTCGGCGAGTTCCGCCTCTACGCCTACCAGGATCGCGTCAGTCTGGACGTGCACCTGGCGCTCGCGCGCGGCCGGCTCGATGGTGCGGAGGCGCCGCTGGTGCGCGTGCACCTGCCCGACACGCTGCGCGATCTGGTGGGCGTGCGCGGCGCCGCGCGCGCCTGGACGCTGCACGCCGCTCTCGAGCGCATCAGCGAGGCCGGCAACGGCGTCGTGGTGCTGCTGCGCCAGCAGGAATCTCCCGTGGAGCTGATCGCGGCGCTGCGTTCGCTCAGCGCCCGCGAGACGCCGGCGTCCGCGGGCGATGCCGCCGTTGCGCCGGGCGAGGGGGCGGTGCTGCGCACCTTCGGCGTCGGCGCCCAGATCCTCAAGGACCTCGGCGTCAAACGCATGCGGGTGCTGTCGGCGCCCAAGCAGATGCACGGCATCTCGGCCTTCGATCTGGAGATCGAGGGCTACGTCGGGGAAGAGGGGTGACGGAACCGCGGACGCTCCAAGGCGAGGTCGGCGCGCGCGGCTTGCGGGTCGCGGTCGTCGCGGCGCGCTTCAACGACTTCATCGTCGCGAGCCTGCTGAAGGGGGCCGCGGCCGCCTGGACCGCGCGCGGCGGCGCGGCCGCGGATCTCACGGTACTGCGCGTGCCGGGCGCCTTCGAGCTGCCGCTCGCCGCGCAGCGGCTCGGCGCCTCGGGCCGTTATGACGCGGTGGTCGCGCTCGGCTGCGTGATCCGCGGCGATACCCCGCATTTCGACTACGTCGCCGGCGAGTGCGCGCGCGGTCTCCTCGATGCCGGCCTCGCCACGGGCGTTCCCGTG
The DNA here is from genome assembly GCA_028871705.1 of Gammaproteobacteria bacterium. GTDB lineage: Bacteria > Pseudomonadota > Gammaproteobacteria > Steroidobacterales > Steroidobacteraceae > 13-2-20CM-66-19. Next base: position 5,131 of record JAGWMP010000052.1, on the reverse strand, counting down.
GTCTTCGGAGTGCTCACCGTCGAGAACGTGGAGCAGGCGCTCGAGCGTGCCGCGACCAACTCCGGCAACAAGGGCGGGGAGGCGATGGAGGCGGCGCTCGAGATGGCCTCGCTCCTGAAGCAGCTGTGAGCCGCGCGACCCCGGGCGCCGCCACGGCGCAGCAGTTCAGCGGCGCGCGCAGCGTGGCGCGCAAGCTCGCGTTGCAGGCGCTGTACCGCTGGCAGCTCAACAGCGGCCCCTGGCAGGACCTGGTGCAGGAATTCGCCGATGCCGAGGACATGCCGCGCGCCGACCGCGACTACTTCGTGACGCTCATCGCAGGGGTCACCGGCGCGCACGCGCAGCTCGAGGGGCGCCTCACCGAGTACTGCGACCGCGAGACGCGCCTGCTCGATCCGATCGAGCACGCGGCGCTGCTCATCGGCCTCTACGAGCTCGAGTTCCAGAGCGAGGTCCCCTACCGCACCGCGATCAACGAGGCGGTGCAGCTCGCGCGGCGCTTCGGCGCCACCGACGGCCACAAGTTCGTCAACGCGGTGCTGGATCGCGCGGCGCGCATCCTGCGGCCGGCCGAGCACTGATCGAAGAGCGCGGTGTCCGCCGAACCGCGTTGCAACTCCCATGGCGCTGTCGGAATCGGACCTCATCACGCGCTTCTTCCGCAACTGCGGCGCGCAGCGCCGCGACGTCGTGCTCGGCGTGGGCGACGATGCGGCGCTCACCGAGTGTCCGCCCGGGATGCAGCTCGCCGCCACCACCGACACGCTGGTGGCCGGCGTGCACTTCCCGCACCCGACGCCGCCGGCCGCGATCGGCCACCGCGCGCTCGCCGTCAATTTGAGCGACCTGGCGGCCATGGGCGCGCGCCCCGCCTGGGCGCTGCTCGCCCTCACGCTGCCTGAGGCCGGGGAGTCCTGGCTCACGGAGTTCGCCGCCGGGTTCGGCGCCCTGGCGCGCGCCCACGAGGTGGCGCTCATCGGCGGCGACACCACCCAGGGTCCCCTCACCGTCAGCGTGCAGCTGCTCGGGCACGTGCCGCGCGGCCGCGCACTGACGCGCGCCGGCGGGCGCGCCGGTCAGCTCGTCTATGTGTCGGGCACTCCCGGGGACGCGGCGGCGGGACTCGCCCTCGAGCAGGGGCGCCTCGGCGCCCCGCCGCAGGCGGCACCCTACCTGCGCGAGCGCTTCCTCATGCCGACGCCCCGCGTGGCGCTCGGCGAGCGGCTGCGCGACTACGCGTGCGCCTGCATCGACGTGTCCGACGGGCTGCTCGGCGATGCCGGCAAGCTCGCCGCCGCGAGCGGCGTCGGTCTGGAGATGTACTACGCGGCGCTGCCGGTGTCGCGGGCGCTGGTGGAGGCCGTCGGCGCGAACGCGGCGCGCGAGCTCGCGCTCACCGGCGGCGACGACTACGAGCTGCTCTTCACGGTCGAGCCGGCGCGTGCCGCCGAGCTCGAGCGTGCGCTGCCGCAGGAGCAGTGGAATTACCGTCAAATCGGCGTGCTGCGCGCGGCCGCCGGGGTGGTGCTCACGCGCGACGGTACTGTGATGGACTTCTCGCATTCCGGATACCAGCACTTCAGCTGAACGGCGCGCGCGGCGCGCGCGGCCGCGAGCCGCGGACGCATCCGCAGGCGCGGGTAGCGTGAGGCTTGCATCACAGTCGCCGCCGCGGGTGTCGCCGTATCCTGACGCGTCCTTTGGCTGTCCGCCCCTACGGCATGACCTTACCGGCTTCAAAATCCATTCCACCCGCCAAGCCCGGTGGGCGTATGCCCGACAAGATCGGCAAGTACGCGGTCATCAAGGAAGTCGGCCGGGGCAGCACCGGTATCGTCTATCTCTCGCACGATGCGTACTACGGGCGCGACGTGGCGATCAAGGTCTACAACATGGACACCGGGGGCGACGAGGAGCGCGCGCGCATCGCACGCAAGATGTTCCTCTCCGAGGCGCACCTGGTCGGCATGCTGCAGCACCCGCACATCCTGCCGATCTACGACGCCGGCGAGGAGAACGGCCACTGCTACATCGTCACCGAGCACGTGCACGGTGCGCGCACGCTGGCCGCCTACTGCCGGCCCGACAACCTGCTGCGCATCGACGACACCGTCGAAATCATCTTCAAGTGCGCCAAGGCGCTGCACTACGCGCACTCGCGCGGCGTGATCCACCGCGACATCAAGCCCTCCAACGTGATGCTCACGCAGGACAGCGACGTGCGCATCATCGACTTCGGCATCGCGCTGGTGCAGGACTCGGACATCTCGCGCATCGAAGGCATCGCCGGCAGCCCCTCCTACATGTCGCCCGAGCAGGTGCAGAGTCTCGATCTCACCAACTCCTCGGACCTGTATTCGCTCGGCGCGGTCATGTACGAGTTGCTCACCGGGCAGCGCCCGTTCCGCGCCGGCAACCTGCAAAAGCTCCTGCACCAGATCGTGTATGCGACGCCGCCGCCGATCCATACGCTGCGCAAGGACGTGCCCGAGGAGCTCGAGGCGGTGGTGGCGACCGCGCTCCTCAAGGATCCGACCAAGCGGCACAAGAGCGGTCTCGATTTCGCCGCCGAGCTCACCCGGGTGCACCAGCGGCTGCGCGAGGCCAACGCGCGCATCGACCGCCAGGAGCAGTTCGGCGTGCTGCGGCGCCTGAAGTTCTTCCACGAGTTCTCGCACGCCGAGATCTGGGAGGTGCTGCGCGCCAGCAGCTGGCAGGACTACGTCGCCGGCGAGGAGATCGTCAAGGAAGGGGAGATGGACGACCGCTTCTACATCCTGGTGACGGGGGCCTGCGCGGTCGAGCGCCACGGCACGCGCGTGGGCGCGCTCGAGACCGGCGATTGCTTCGGCGAGGCGAGCTACGTGCCGGGCGCCAAGCGCACCGCCACCATCCGCGCCGCCACGGCGGTGACGGTGCTCAAGGTGAGCTCGACCCTGCTCGAGCAGGTCTCGGCTTCCTGCCAGCTGCGCTTCAACCGGGTGTTCCTGCGCTCGCTGATCGCGCGCCTGCAGAGCGCCGAGCGCGTACCGGCCACGGCCGCCGGCGCCGCCCGACCCGCCTGACTCCCGCCATCTGAGGCGCCGCGCACCCTTGCGCGCCGCCGCCATCGGCTCCTACTCTTCGGCCGGTGCACGTACTGCTCATCGAAGATGACACCGAGGCCGCGCGCTTCCTGGTGAAGGGCCTGCGCGAGAGCGGCTACACCGTCGACCATGCGGCCGATGGGCGCGAGGGGCTGTTCCGCGCCACCGAAGGCCAGTTCGACCTGGTGGTGACCGACCGCATGCTGCCGCACCTCGACGGCCTCGCGGTCATCGAGCTCATGCGGCGCAAGGGCCTCACCACGCCGGTACTGGTGCTGTCGGCGCTCGGCAGCGTCGACGATCGCGTCAAGGGCCTTAAGGCCGGGGGCGACGACTACCTCACCAAGCCGTTCGCGTTCGCGGAGCTGCTGGCGCGCATCGAGGCGCTGCTGCGCCGCCGTCCGAGCGCGCCGCAGGCGACGCGCCTGAAGGTCGAGGACCTGGAGTTCGACCTGCTGGCGCGGCGCGTGACGCGCGCCGGCCGCGAGATCGAGCTCACCGCGCGCGAACTGAAGCTGCTCGAGTTCCTCATGCGGCGCGCCGGCCAGGTGGTGACCCGCACCATGCTGCTCGAGGGGGTGTGGGACCTGCATTTCGACCCACAGAGCAACCTCATCGACGTGCACATCAGCCGCTTGCGGCAGGCGATCGATCGCGGCTCGGACCACCCGCTCATTCACACGGTGCGCGGCTCCGGTTACGTGCTGCGCAGCGAGAGCTGAGCGTTGCGCCTCGACCTCTTCAACACCACCGCGTTCCGCCTCTCGGTGGGCTATACGCTGCTGGTCACGCTCGCCGTCGCGGTGACGCTCGGCAGCGCCTACCTCCTCACCGAGAGCCTGATCACCGACGAGGTGGATCTGATCATCGACACGGAGCTGCAGAGCCTGCAGGAGAAGTACGCGCGCGCCGGGCTCCCCGGAGTCACCGACGAGATCAACCTGCGCATCGACAGCTGGGGACGCATCGGTGCCGTGTACATGATCGCGGACGCCAACTTCGAGCGCATCGCCGGCAACGTCACCAGCTGGCCCTTCGACGGCATGCCCACCGAGGCGCGCCCGGAGTTCGAGATCGCCACCATCGAGCCCGGGCGGCGCGCCGTGCACCCGGTACGCGCCGCGGTGCGCACGCTCCCGGGCGGGGATCTGCTGCTGGTCGGCACCGACATCTCCCAGGGGCGGCGCTTCGCCGAGAAGTTCCGCTTCGCCACGCTCTGGGGAATCGGCCTCTCGGCACTCGCCGCGGCGCTCGCCGGCTTCTGGTTCAGCTACCGCCTCGCGCGGCGCGTCGACGAGGTGACGCGCACCTGCCAGCGCATCATGGCCGGGGATCTCGGCTCGCGGCTGCCCGTGGCGGGCGCCAACGACGAGTTCGACTCGCTCGCCGGCTCGGTCAACCGGGTGCTCGACCGTCTCGAGGACCAGGCCGGCACGCTGCGCGCCACTTTCGACTCGACCGCCCACGACCTGCGTGCGCCGCTGCACCGGCTGCGGGCACGCCTCGACACGCTGCTGCTCAACTCGCCGCCGCTCGAGCCCGCGGTGCACGAGTCGATCGAGTCGGCGCTGCGCGAGGTCGATCACCTGCAGCGCACGCTCGCGACGCTCCTGCAGATCGCGCTCGCCGAATCCGGCGCGCCGCTCGCCTCCCCGGCCGCGGTGGATCTGGGCGAGCTCGCCACCGAGCTGGTCGAGCTCTTCGAGCCGGTCGCCGCCGCCCAGGGCGTCGCGCTCAGCAGCCGCCCCGAGCCGCGCTCGCTGGTGCACGGCAACCGGCAGCTGCTCGCGCAGCTCATGACGAACCTGATCGAGAACGGGCTCAAGTACGTGCCCGCCGGCGGCCACATCGAGATCGCGGTGCGCAGGCTCGCGGGCTCCGTGCGCCTCACGGTGAGCGATGACGGCCCGGGGATCGGCGCGGCGGATCGGATGCGCGCGGTACAGCCGTTCGCGCGCTTCGGCCCGGGCAAGCAGGGGGGCAGCGGGCTCGGCTTGAGCCTGGTCGCGGCGATCGCGCGGCTGCATCGCGGCCGGCTCGAGCTC
>JAGWMP010000051.1 GCA_028871705.1 Gammaproteobacteria bacterium | reverse complement strand
CGGCTGCGCGCGCTCCTCGCGCTCGGCGCCGGCGCGGCCCTCGCCGCGGCGTTCGCGCCGCTCGGGCTGTGGCCGCTCGCGGCGCTGTGCCCGGCGCTGCTCATGTGGCTGTGGCAGGACGCCGCGCCGCGCGAGGCCGCGCGCCTCGGCTTTCTCTTCAATGCCGGCACCTTCGCGGCCGGCACCTACTGGCTCCTCATCAGCCTGCCGATCGGCGGCGCGCCGATCTGGCTCGCACTCTTCCTGATGCTCGCTCTCATCGGGATCATGGGTCTCTACCACGCCGTGCTCGGCTACGTGTGCGCGCGCTGGCTGCCCGCCGCGGGCGCAGTGCGCTCCCTGGTGGGGCTGCCCGCGGCGTGGCTCCTGGTCGAGTGGTGGCGCGGCTGGTTCCTCTCGGGATTCTCCTGGCTGTCGCTCGGCTACTCGCAGACCGACAGTCCGCTCGCCGGGCTCGCGCCCGTGCTCGGGGTCTATGGACTGAGCGCGGCGCTGCTCGTGTCCGCGGGCGCGCTCACCGCGCTCGCGCTCGGCAGCCGCCGCGTGCGCGTCGCGGCGGCCGTCGTGCTGATCGCTCCCTGGGCGGCGGGTGCGGCGCTCACGGGCATCTCCTGGACGCATGCGGCGGGCACTCCCGTGTCGGTCGCCATCGCCCAGGGCGCGATCCCGCAGGATGAGAAATGGCTGGATGACAACAAGGACACGACGCTCGCGCTCTACAAGAAGCTCACCGAGCAGGCGCTCGGCACCGCCCTCATCGTCTGGCCCGAGTCGGCGCCCGCCGATACCGCCAACGACATCGTCCCGTATCTGACGCAGGTGTACGCCGAGGCGCATGCCCGCGGCTCGGCGCTGGTCATGGGTGTGCTGCGCGCCGAGGGCGGCGTCCAGGACTCCGACCCCGTGCGCTACTACAACTCGGTGCTGGCGCTCGATCGGGGACAGAGCTGGTACGACAAGCACCACCTGGTGCCGTTCGCCGAGTTCTTCCCCGTGCCGTCCTTCATCCGCGCGTGGATGCGGCTTGCCAGCCTGCCGTACTCGGATTTCACGCCCGGCCCCGATTACCAGCCGCCGCTGCCCGCCGCGCACCTGAAGCTGGCGGCGACGGTGTGCTTCGAGGATGGCTACGGCAGCTCGATGCTCGAGCCGCTGCGCCGGGGCGGTGCGGACGCGCTGGTGAACGTCACCAACGACGCCTGGTTCGGTCACTCGAGCGAGAAAGGCCAGCACCTGCAGATCTCGCGCATGCGGGCGCTGGAGGAGGGCCGCTACCTCATCCGGGCCGCCAACGACGGCATCTCCGCGGTCATCGGCCCGCACGGCGAAGTCGTGGCCCGCGCCCCGGAATTCCGGCCGGTGGTGCTGTTCTCGAAGGTGACGCCGCTCACCGGGCTCACCCCTTATGCCCGTGTTGGAAACTGGCTGATCGTGAGCCTCGCGGCGCTCGCGCTGGCATGCGCTCTGGCGGTGCGGAATGATAGGCTGTGGTGGACCCGCCCCGGGTCGGCCGGCGCGCCCGCTTGAGGGCAGCGCGGGACTCCATGGAAGTGCCCGACATGAACGCGAAAGCCGATTTCGACCTGGTCCCGCCGCTGCGCAGCCCGCTCGCGGTGCTGGCGCTCGCGGTGGCGCTCGCCGCCTGCTCGCGCGACACCAGCGCCCAGCAGAGCCAGCCGGCAGCCGTGCCGGCGGCGGCCGCCGCGCCGGCACCGGCCGCGCCAGCGGCCGGGCAGGCCGCGCCCGGCGAGCCCGCCATGCGCGCGCTGCCGGATTTCACGCAGCTGGTCGAGAAGTACGGGCCCGCGGTCGTCAACGTCGAGGTCGTGGAGAAGCCGCAGCCGGCTCCCGGGCAGGGCCTCTCGCCCAACGATCCCTTCTATGACTTCTTCAAGCGCTTCGGCATTCCGGCACCCGACCAGGGTCCGCGCGCCGGCCAGCCGCCGATACGCGGCGCGGGTTCGGGGTTCATCGTGAGCCCCGATGGCTACATCCTCACCAACGCCCACGTGGTGTCGGATGCCGAGACCGTGACCGTGCGGCTCACCGACCGGCGCGAGTTCCAGGCCAAGGTCATCGGCGCCGACGAGCGCACCGACGTCGCCGTGATCAAGATCAGCGCCAGCAATCTGCCCACCGTGAAGCTCGGCGATCCCGCGCGCATCAAGCCCGGGCAGTGGGTGCTCGCCATCGGCTCGCCGTTCGGCTTCGAGAACACCGTCACCGCCGGCATCATCAGCGCCACCTCGCGCGCGCTGCCGAGCGACAACTACGTGCCCTTCATCCAGACCGACGTCGCCGTCAATCCGGGCAACTCGGGCGGCCCGCTCTTCAACATGGCGGGCGAGGTGATCGGCATCAACTCGCAGATCTTCAGCCGCACCGGCGGCTTCATGGGGCTCTCCTTCGCGATCCCGATCGACGTGGCGCGCAACGTCGAGGAGCAGCTCATCAAGACCGGACACGTGGTGCGCGGGCGCATCGGGGTCACCATCCAGGATCTGAACGCCCAGCTCGCCGAGTCCTTCGGGCTCGACCGGCCGCGCGGCGCGCTGGTGTCCTCGGTCGAGAAGGACGGGCCCGCGGCCAAGGCCGGCATTCAGCCGGGGGACGTGATCCTCGGCGTCGCCGGTCACCCGATCGAGCACTACGGCGAGCTCTCGGGCGCAATCGCCGCCATGAAGCCGGGGAGCGAAACCACGCTCGACGTGTGGCGCGGCGGCAAGCACCTCAACGTGAGCGTGGCGATCGCCGAGCTCCACGAGCAGCAGCAGACCGCCGCCCGCGGCGCGCACCCGCCGGGGAGCCCGGCCACGACTCCGGCCGCCTTCGGGCTCACGGTGCGAGCGCTCACCTCTCAGGAAAAAGAGCAGGCGGGCACGCAGGGGAGCCTGGTGGTCGAGGGGGTGAGCGGCCCGGCCGCCGCCGCCGAGATCCAGCCCGGCGACATCATCCTCGGCGTCAATGGCAGGCGCGTGCGCTCGGTGGCGGAGCTGCAGGAGGCCGCCAGGAGCGCGGGCAAGAACGTGGCGCTGCTGATCCAGCGCGAGGACGCACAGATCTTCGTGCCGCTGAAGCTTCCTTGAATTATTGGGCAAAATCGGCTGCGCCGATTTTGCCGGATATCACTGCGGTTCCCGCCGGCAAAAAGCGTGGTTTTTGCCGGCTGCGCCGGCGGAAAGGCGAATGGACGAGATTTACGACCCCGCGGCCGTCGAACGCGCCGCGCAACGGCATTGGCAGGAGCAGCGCGCCTTCGAGGTCCGCGAGGACCCCGCGCGCGAGAAGTTCTACTGCCTGTCGATGTTGCCGTACCCCTCCGGGCGGCTGCACATGGGGCACGTGCGCAACTACACCATCGGCGACGTGCTGGCGCGTTACCTGCGGATGCAGGGCTACAACGTGCTGCAGCCGATGGGCTGGGACGCCTTCGGGCTGCCGGCCGAGAACGCCGCCATCAGCAACGGGGTGCCGCCCGCGAAGTGGACGCGCGACAACATCGCCCACATGCGCGCGCAGCTCAAGTCCCTCGGCTTCGCCATCGACTGGCAGCGGGAGATCGCGACCTGTGATCCGGCCTACTATCGCTGGAACCAGTGGCTGTTCCTGCGCATGCGCGAGCAGGGGCTCGCCTACCGCAGGAGCGGCATCGTCAACTGGGATCCGGTCGATCAGACGGTGCTCGCCAACGAGCAGGTGATCGACGGGCGCGGCTGGCGCACCGGCGCGCCGGTCGAGAAGCGCGAGATCCCGATGTACTACCTCGCGATCACGCGCTACGCGGACGAGCTGCTCGCCGCGCTCACGGAGCTGCCCGACTGGCCCGAGCGCGTGCGCGTCATGCAGGCCAACTGGATCGGCCGCAGCGTCGGCTGCGAGATCGCTTTTCCCTATGCGCCCGACACGGCGCGCGCGCTCGGCGCCCAGGGCGCCGTCAAGGTGTTCACGACGCGCGCCGACACGCTCTTCGGCGCCACCTTCATGGCGGTCGCGGCCGAGCATCCGGTGGCGCTCGCCGCCGCCGCGGCCAACCCGGCGCTCGGGCGATTCATCGAGGAGTGCCGCCGCGGCAGCACCATCGAGGCGGATCTCGCCACCCAGGAAAAGAAGGGCATGTCGACCGGGCTGCACGTGCTGCATCCCTTCACCGGACAACCGCTCGAGGTGTGGGTCGCCAACTACGTCCTCATGGGTTACGGCGAAGGCGCGGTGATGGGCGTGCCGGCTCACGACGAGCGCGACTTCGAGTTCGCGCTGCAGAACCACCTGGCCGTCGTCACCGTGGTGCGCCCGGCGAGCGGCGCCTGGCAGCAAGTGCGCGCGCCCTGGGACGCGGCCTACGCCGAGTACGGCACCACGGTGAACTCGGGCGAGTTCTCCGGCCTCGGCTTCGAGCAGGCGGTGGAGGCCATCGCCGCGGCGCTCGAGGCGAAGGGCCTCGGCAGGAAGCGCGTGCAGTTCCGCCTGCGCGACTGGGGCATCTCGCGCCAGCGCTACTGGGGCTGTCCGATCCCGATCATTCATTGCGGCACCTGCGGCGAGGTGCCGGTGCCGGACGCCGATCTGCCGGTGGTGCTACCCGAGGACCTGGTGCCGGACGGCAGCGGCAACCCGCTCGCCAGGTCGCCGGCTTTTCTTCAGGTCAAGTGCCCGCGGTGCGGCGCCGGGGCGCGGCGCGAGACCGACACCATGGACACCTTCGTGGATTCGTCCTGGTACTTCATGCGCTACGCCTGTCCGGACGCTGCGCGCTCCATGGTGGATGCGCGCGTCGCCTACTGGCTGCCGGTGGACCAGTACATCGGCGGCATCGAGCACGCGATCCTGCACCTGCTGTACGCGCGCTTCTGGACCAAGGTGATGCGCGACCTGAAGCTGGTGAAGTTCGGCGAGCCGTTCACGCGCCTGCTCACCCAGGGCATGGTGCTGAACCACGTCTACTCCTACCAGCCGCCGGAAGGCCGCAAACGCTACTTCAATCCCGCCGATGTCGAGACGCGCCGCGACCCCGACGGCACGCCGCGCTACGAGGTCCTGGTCGGCGACGGCAACGCGCTCGAGGTGCGGCACGAAGGTCTGGGCAAGATGTCCAAGTCCGAGGGCAACGGCGTCGACCCGGAAGGGCTCATCGCGCATTTCGGCGCCGACACCGCGCGGCTCTTCACCATGTTCGCCTCGCCGCCGGAGGACACGCTGGCGTGGTCGGACGAGGGCGTGCAGGGCGCCGCGCGCTTCATCCGCCGCCTCTGGAATGCGGTCTACGAGCACGTCGCGGCCGGCGCCGCGCCGCCGCTCGATGCCGGCGCGCTCGATGTCTCCCAGAAGGAGCTGCGGCGCGCGGCCCACCAGGCGCTCGCCAAGGCGACCGACGACATCGGCCGCCGGCGCAATTTCAACACCGCCATCGCGGCGATCATGGAGCTGCTCAACTCCATCCAGCGCTTCACCGCCACGACCGCGGCGGCGCGCGCCGTGCGGCAGGAGGCCCTCGAGATCGCGGTGCTGGTGCTCGCGCCCATCACCCCGCACGTCTGCCACGCGCTCTGGCACTCGCTCGGCCACACCCGCGCGCTCATCGACGAGCCCTGGCCGCAGGTCGACCCCGCCGCGCTCGCCCAGGACACGATCAGCCTCGTCGTGCAGGTGAACGGCAAGCTGCGCGGCCACATCACCGTGGCCGCCGGGGCGGACGAGGCCGCGGTGCGCAGCGCCGCGCTCGCCGACGAGACGGTGTGCCGTTTCGTGGCGGACAAGCCCGTGCGCCGCGTGATCGTGGTACCCGGGAAGCTCGTCAACGTGGTGGTGTGATGAAGCGCGCGAGGGGCAGTGCCGCCGCCTTGCTGGCCTCGAGCGCGCTGCTCGCGCTCGGCGGCTGCGGCTTTCACCTCGAGGGGCACACCGCGCTCCCGGCCGCCGTCAAGGCGCCGTTCCTCGACGCCCAGGACCGCCAGAGCGACTTCGTGCAGAGCCTGCAACGCGCGCTCCTCATGAACGGCGCGCGGCTCGCGACCGAGCGCACCAAGGCCTCCGCGGTCGTCACGATCCTGAAAGAGAACGTCCGCCAGCGCGTGCTGTCGGTGTCCAACCTCAACGAGCCGAACGAGTACGAGCTCACCTACACGGTGAGCTTTTCGGTCACCGCCGGCGGCCAGGAGCTGCTGGCGCCGCAGGAAGTCACCACCACCCGCAGTTACAGCTTCGATCCGCGCGCGCTGCTCGCCAAGGGCCACGAGGCGGACATCCTGCGCACCGCCATGGCGCAGGACCTCGCCGACATGGTCATACGCCGCCTGGCGAGGCTCTAGCGTGGCCGCGGCCCGCGCCGCAGGCGCGCCGCGCAGCGTCGGTGCCGCGGACACCGGCGCGCTCACCGCGCTGCCGGAGTTCGGCAGCCCCGCGGTGCTGCTGCTGCGCAGTGTCGATCGCGTCGCCGTGGCGCTGCTGCTCGATCGCTTCGGTCTCGCGCTCGAGCTGGTGGCGCACGGCGAGGCGATTCCCGGGAGCTACTGGGGCGACAGCGAGGCGGGACTCAGGGGCGAGGCGCTGTACGCGCGCCTCGACACCCCGCTGCACTCGATCCTGCACGAGGCGTGTCATTACATCTGCATGAGCCCGGAGCGGCGCGCGGGGCTCGACACGGATGCCGGCGGCGACGACCTCGAGGAGTGCGCGGTGTGCTACCTGCAGGTGCTGCTCGCCGGCGAGCTGCCCGCGGTCGGCCGCGCGCGCATGCTCGCCGACATGGATTCCTGGGGATACAGCTTCCGTCTCGGCAGCACGCGCGCCTGGTTCGAGGGCGACGCCGCGGATGCGCGCGGCTGGCTCGAGCGCCGCGGCGTGATCGACGCCGCCGGGCGCGTCACGGGAACCCTGCGGTCGGGCTGAGGAACCATGGCCGCGCGCGCGAAGTCCAGATATGCGCCGCCGCCGCCGCCGGGCCGCGACGGCCCCTCGGGTTTCCTGCGCCGCGCCTGGGAGCGCATCAAGGCGCACAAGGTGGTGCAGTGGACACTCGCCTACCTCGCGGTCGCCTACACCCTGCTGCACGGCGCGGAGATGCTCGCCAACTCGCTCTCCTGGCCGCACGCCTGGCTGCGCGTGTTCGCGCTGCTGCTGATTCTCGGTGTGCCGGTGGTGATCACGCGCGCCTGGTACTACGGCACCTACGCGCGCCAGAAGGTGAGCGCCACCGAGGTCATGATCATCGCCATCCTGCTCGCGGCGGGCGGCGCGCTGGTGTGGCGCGATACCACGACGCAACATGCGGCCGCGCGCAGCGGCGCGGGCGGGGAGGGCGCGGCAGCGGCGGCGCCCACGGCCGCCTCGATCGCCGTGCTGCCGTTCGCCGATTTGTCTCCCGAGGGTAACCAGGGTTACTTCTCCGACGGCGTGGCCGAGGAGATCCTCAACGTGCTCGCGCACGTGAGCGGACTTCAGGTCGCCTCGCGCACCTCTTCGTTCCAGTTCCGCAACACCACGCTCGGCGTGCCCGACATCGCGCGCAAGCTCGGCGTGCGCAACATCCTCGAGGGCAGCGTGCGCAAGGCCGGCGACACCGTGCGCATCACGGCGCAGCTGGTCGATGCGGCGAGCGACAAGCACCTGTGGTCGCAGACCTTCGACCGCCCGCTCACGACGGCCAACCTCTTCGGTATTCAGGACGAGATCGCGAGCGACATCGTGGCAGAGCTGGCGCGGACGATCGGGCCGGCGGCGGCGGGCGTCGGCAGGCCGGCGCAACCGCAGGCCGGCACGGCCAGCGTCGACGTGTACGACCTGTATCTCAAGGGACATGCGCTGTTCCTGGCGCGCAGCCGCGCAAACCTGAGCGAGTCGGCGCGCCTGCTGAGGCTCGCGGTCGAGAAGGATCCGAAGTTCGCCCGCGCCTGGGAGTCGCTCGCGGCCGTGCTGGTGGTCTCGAAGGCCTGGGGACTGAGCGAGGAGGGCGACTACCAGCAGGCGGCGGCGCAGGCCGCCGATCGCGCGCTCGAGCTCGCTCCGGACCTGTCGCTCCCGTACGCCGTGCGCGGCGCGGTCGAGAGCAACCGGATCGCCCTCGGCACGGGCGGCAGCTGGGAGGAATCGCTGGCGGCGCTCGGCGAGGCCATCCGGCGCGACCCGCAGAACGCCACCGCGCATCTTTGGCGAGGTGGTGACAACCAGACGCTCGGCTACTTCGAGCGCGCCGCCGCGGACTTTCGCCGTTGTCTCGAGCTCGATCCGGCGTATGAGACCTGCCGCCGCAATCTCGCGCTCATGGAGCTGTTCGAGGGACGCAGCCAGGAGGCGCTGCGCCTCTACGAGGTCGGGCTGGCGCAGGACTATGTGAACGACGACGTCTACTTTGCGCCCGCGATCGCCGCGCGCGGCGACCGCCTCGGCGCCCTCGGCGCCCTGTTGCAGCAGTTTCGCACGCAGCCGCAACTGCTGCAGGCGCTGTTCCGCGCCGTCGCGGATCCGGCCTTCAGCGCCGGCGACCGCCACGAAGCCCTCGCGCTCGTCGCTGGGGTGAAGGACGACCCGGAGGCGGCGCGCGGTGCGCTCTGGCTGCTGAAGGACTACGACCGGATGCAGCAGTTCTTCACCGACAACCCCGCGAGCACCTGGGCGCGCACCGATCCGGACTGGCTCAAGTCCGCGGCGCGCAGGCGCATGATCGTCTATTGGCGGCTGCCCGGGTATTGGCGCGCGCATGGCTTCCCGCCGCAGTGCAAGGCGGTTGGCACGGCCGATTTCAGCTGTCCCTAGGATCGAGGGCGCGCACGCGGCACCGGTGGCCGCGGATGTGAGCTGTTTCACCTGATCCGGCTGGTTGCCTCGCGGCGCGCGAGCTACACTCATCGCCCGCTCATCGGGTTGTTGGGTTGTAGGCACGTGCGCCGGGCATCTCTTACGTGGCTCCTGTCGCTGCTGCTGGTGCTGGTCCAGCAGGGCGCGGTGCTGCACGAGCTCGGGCACCTCAGTCACGCCGACCGCGGCGGCACGCCGACGCTGCGTGCGGACCCGCAGAGCAACGACGCCACCTGCCCGACCTGCGAAGCCTTCGCCCAGGTCACGAATCCCGCCGCCGGCGCCGCGAGCACGCTCGCCGCATCGGCGGCCGCTTACCTGCCGATCTCCGCCCCCGTCTACGCGGTCATCGCGGCCGACACCCTGTCGCCGCGCAGCCGTGGTCCTCCGCAAGCCTGACTCTCAGTTCCCGTTGCTGGCGTGCCGCACCGAGCCGTTCGGTGCCGCGCGTGACGTCCAGGCTTTCATGCGGAGTGGATCATGGTCATGCGTCGAATTTGCGGCGCCGCGCGCAGCGCGGTGCCGAGCGTCGTCTTTCTCGCGGCCGCGTTCGCGGCCGCTCCCCTCATCAGGGCGGCCGATGCGCCCGCAGAAGCGGCGCCGGCTGCCGATGCCGCGGCGGCTGCCGCCACCGCTCCTGCGACACCGCCGGATGCCGGCCAGCTCGAGACCGTGGTCGTTACCGCAGCGCGCCTCAATGCGGCGCGCTCCGGCATCGAGACGCAGACCGGTGCTTCGACCTACACCATCACGGCCGAGGCGATCGCCGCGACCCCCGGCGGCGAGAACGTGCAGCTCAACCAGGTGCTGTTGCAGGCGCCGGACGTGGTGCAGGACTCCTTCGGGCAGCTGCACGTGCGTGCCGATCACAACGACCTGCAGTACCGCCTCAACGGCATCATCCTGCCCGAAGGCATCAGCGTCTTCAGCCAGACGCTGAGCCCGCGTCTGATCTCCTCGCTCAACCTCCTCACCGGCGCGCTGCCGGCGGAGTACGGGCTGCGCACCGCCGGGGTCGTCGATCTCTCGACCAACAGCGGGCTGCTGCAGCCGGGCGGCTCGCTGTCCCTCTACGGCGGCAGTCACGGTACCTTCGAGCCGGCCGCCGAGTACGGCGGCAGCTCGGGCAACTTCAGCTACTACTTCACCGGCGACTACAAGGTCGACGCACTCGGCATCGAGTCGCCCGACGACAGCGCCAATCCATTGCACGATCACACCACCCAGGCGCACGGCTTCGCCTACTTCGAGGACATTCTCGATTCCAACAACCGCGTGTCGCTCATCCTCGGCACGTCCGACGACTCCTTCCAGATCCCGGACCAGCGCGGCCTCGAGCCGCCGCTTGGCCTGGTGGTGAATGGCGTCGGCGATTACCTGAGCGACGATCTCAACGAGACCCAGCACGAGGCCGCCCAGTACGCGATCGTCACCTGGCAGCACGCCGCGGGGAATCTCAACTGGCAGAGCTCGCTGTCGGCGCGCTACACCACGCTGCATTTCGCGCCCGACTGGCTCGGCGACCTGCTCTTCAACGGCATCGCGCAGGATGCGCTCAAGGACGACACGGCCTTTGGCTGGCAGACCGATGCCTCCTGGCAGATCGGCGATGCCCATACGGTACGCAGCGGCTTCTACCTGCAGCACGACAGCGCGCAGAGCTACACGACCTCGCAGGTGCTGCCGATCGATCCGCTCACCGGCCTGCAGACCGGCGACGTGCCGCTCACGGTACTCGACAACGGCACCCAGTCGCAGGAGCTCCAGAGCGTCTATCTGCAGGACGAGTGGAAGATCGTCGCACCCCTCACCCTCAACTACGGCCTGCGTTTTGACCACTACAGCGCCTACTCGAGCGGCAGCCAGCTGAGCCCGCGCCTGAATTTCGTCTGGCAACTCGACAGCGGCACGACCGTGCACGGGGGCTATTCGCGCTACTTCACGCCGCCGCCGTTCGAGCTCATCGGCACCGAGACGTTCGCGAAATTCACCGGCACGACCGCGTTGCCGCCGGGGTCAGTCACTCTGGACAGCGCGCCGATCGCCGAGCGCGCCAACTACTACGACTTTGGGGTCCAGCAGAAGCTGCTCGACAAGGCGCTCACCCTCGGCGTCGACACCTTCTACGAGCAGGCGCAGCACCTGATCGACGAGGGGCAATTCGGCGCGCCCATCGTTCTCACGCCCTTCAACTACCGCTATGGACTCATCGGCGGCGTGGAATTCACGGCCAACTATTCGGTGAAGGATTTCTCGACCTACGCCAACCTGTCCTTCCAGGCCGCGCACGGCAAGGACGTCGAGTCCTCGCAGTTCAACTTCGATGCGGACGCGCTCGCCTACATCGCCGAGAACTACATCCACCTCGATCACGAAGGAAGGGTCGCCGCCTCCGGAGGGGCTTCGTATCTCTGGCACGGCACGCGCTTCAGCGGCGATTTCGTGTTCGGCACCGGGCTGCGTGACGACCTCGTGCTGCCCGATGGCACCGTCATTCCCAACGGCGACCACACGCCGAGCTACGTGCAGGTCAACGTGGGAGTCAGCCACGACTTCCTGCTGTCGGGCTCCGGACCGCTCACGGTGCGCTTCGACGTCGTCAACCTGCTCGACAAGGCGTACCAGATCCGCAGTGGCAGCGGGGTGGGCGTGTTCGCGCCCCAGTGGGGTGCGCGGCGTGGCCTGTTCGGCGGCGTCGCCTGGAAGTTCTGAGGGCCTGACCGGCCGGGCGCTTCTGGTTGATAATGTGCCCGTGACCAACCCGCCGGATCGCATTTGAAGCTCACCTCCGACTCCCTCGCAACGCACCTGCGCGAGCAGCTGCTGCCCGTCTACCTCATCTCGGGCGACGAGCCGCTGCTCACCGGCGAGGCGGCGGATGCCGTGCGTGCCGCGGCCCGGGCCCGGGGCTTCAGCGAGCGCGAAGTGCACTTCATCGAGCGCGCCGGCGACTGGGACGAGCTGCGCGGCAGCGCCGCCAGCCTCTCCCTCTTCGGCGCCCGGCGCGTGCTCGAGATCCGCATGAGCGGCCGGCCGGGTGCCGCCGGCAACGCCGCGCTCCCCGCCCTGCTGGGCGCCGCGGATCGCGACACGCTGTATCTCATCCTCACGCCGCGCCTCGAGCGCGAGGCGCAGGGCGCCGAATGGGTGCGCGCGGTCGAGCAGCACGGCGCCTGGCTGGCGGTGTGGCCCGTGGATGCCGCGCGGCTGCCGGCGTGGCTGCGTGCGCGCGCGCGGCAGATGGAGCTTGAGGTGAGCGATGCGGCGCTCGCCGTGCTCGCCGAGCGCACCGAGGGGAATCTGCTCGCCGCGCACCAGGAGCTCGCCAAGCTCGCGCTGCTCGCCGGGCGGGAGGCCGTGACGCCCGAGACGGTGCTCGCGAGCGTCGCCGACAGCGCGCGCTTCGACGTCTTCCAGCTCTCCGAGGCGGTGCTGGCCGGGGCACCCGCGCGGGCGCTGCGGATCCTGGCGGGACTGCGCGCGGAAGGCACCGAGCCGACGCTGGTGTTGTGGGCGCTGGTGAAGGCGCTGCACGACGCGTGGGGTGCCATCGCCGGCGGCGGCGGGGCGCCGCGCGGCTGGCAGCGCGCGGGCGCGCTCGAGCAGGCCCGGCGGCGCGCGCCGCGCATGGCTTTCGGCGAGCTCACCGCGCGCGCCACACGCGCCGACCGCATCATCAAGGGGCGCGTCCCGGGCAACCCCTGGGATGAGCTCACGCTCCTCACCGCGGCCGCCAGTGCCTAGGCGCACGGCGAGCGAGCCCATGCGGCCCATCGGACTCTTCGGCGGCACCTTCGATCCGATCCATTGCGGACACCTGCGCACGGCATTCGAGCTGTGGCAGGAGCTCGAGCTCGCCGAGGTGCGCTTCCTGCCGACCGGCAGCCCCCCGCACCGCGACCACCTGTACGCGAGCGCGCCGCTGCGCGTGCGGATGGTCGAGGCGGCGATCGCCGATCAGCCCGGCTTCGTGGTCGATGACCGCGAGGTGCGCCGCACGGGCGTCTCCTACTCGGTCGATACGCTGGCGGAGCTGCGCCGCGAATATCCGCAGCGCTCGCTGTGCCTGCTGCTCGGGATGGACGCGTTCCTCGGTCTGCCGAGCTGGCACCGCTGGCGCGAGCTCCTCGGCCTCGCGCACATCGTCGTCGCCCACCGTCCGGGCTGGAGCGCCCCGACGCGCGGACCGCTCGGGGAGCTCATGGTCGATCACGGCACGGGAGCGACCCGCGACCTGCACACGCGGCCGGCGGGCTGCCTGCACGTACGGCCCGTCACGCAGCTCGAGATCTCCTCGACCGAGCTGCGTGCCCTCATCGTCGCGGGACGCGATCCACGCTACCTGGTCCCCGATGCGGTCCGGCAGATCATCCTCGAGACGAGGTGCTATGCTGCAGAGCAAGGTCGCCAGCCATGACCCCCGAGGCCGCCATCAGGAGAAGCACTTAAGCACATGACCACCCGTACACGCCTGCGCCCCGCGACGGAGCGCGTCTCAGCCCTGCAGCAAGCCGTGACGACCGCGCTCGAAGACATGAAAGCCGCGAATGTGAAGGTTCTGGATGTACGAGGGCTGACCGATATTGCCGATACGATGGTCATCGCATCCGGCACCTCCGACCGCCACGTGCGCTCGATCGCCGATCGCGTCGTGGAGAAGGCCAAGGCGATCGGCCGGCGCCCGATCGGCACCGAAGGGGAGCGCGACGGGGAGTGGGTGCTGGTCGACCTGCAGGACCTCATCGGTCACGTGATGCTGCCGCGGGTACGCGAGTTCTACGGGCTCGAGCACCTGTGGGAGAACGGCGCCGCCGAGGTGCCCGCCGCGCGCGCGCCGCGCCGCCGGCACGCCGCCAGCTGATCCGCGGCGCGCCATGCGGGTGCGCCTCATCGCCGTGGGCACGCGCCCTCCCGGCTGGGTGCGCGAGGCGTGCGACGATTACCTGACGCGCCTCGGCGCGCGGCTGCCGGTCACGGTGACCGAGGTCGCTCCCGGCAAGCGCGGCGCCGGTGCACCGCCCGAGCGCGCCATCGCGCAGGAGGGCGCACGGCTGCTCGCGCTGCTGCGGGAGGCCGATCACGTGGTGGCCCTCGATGAGCGCGGCACCGAGCTCACCACCCGGGAGCTCGCCGCGTGGCTGAAGACCCGCATGCAGGAAGGCGAGGACCTCGCATTCGTGATCGGCGGCCCCGACGGGCTCGCGCCGGCGGTGCTGGAGCGCGCCGCGAGGCGGCTGTCGCTGTCGCGGCTGACGCTGCCGCACGCGCTGGTGCGGGTGCTGTTCCTCGAACAGCTGTACCGCGCGCACAGCCTGCTCTCCAACCATCCCTACCACCGGGACTGAACCGTGCCGCCGGCCGCGCCGCTCGTGTGTCTCGCCTCGGTATCGCCGCGCCGGCACGAGCTGCTCGCGCAGATCGGGGTGGCGCACGTGGTGAGCGCCGCCGATATCGACGAGGCGGTGCACCCGGGCGAGCCCGCCGCGCAATACGTGGTACGCGTCGCGTGCGCCAAGGCGCGCGTGGTGCGCGCGCGCGGCATGGCGCTCCCGGTGCTCGCGGCGGATACGACGGTGGTGATCGACGGCACGATCCTCGCCAAGCCGCGCGACCGCGCCGATGGCCTCGCCATGCTGGCGCGGCTCTCGGGCCGCACCCACGAGGTGCTGACCGCCGTGGCGCTCGCGACCTCCGCCGGCCTCGAATACCGTCTGAGCGCGAGCGCGGTGCGCATGCGCCAGGTGTCCGCCGCCGAGGGCGCCGCCTACTGGGAGAGCGGCGAGCCGCGCGACAAGGCGGGCGGTTATGCCATCCAGGGGCGCGGCGCGCTCTTCATCGAGCACCTGAGCGGCAGCTACTCGGGCGTCATGGGATTGCCGCTCTACGAGACCGGCGAGCTGCTCGCCGCGGCGGGTCTCGACTGGTGAGCGGGTGAGCACCGAAATCCTCATCAACGTCGCCCCACGCGAGACGCGCGCCGCGCTCCTCGAGAGCGGCGTGGTGCAGGAAATCCACATCGAGCGCACCAGCAGGCGCGGGCTGGTCAGCAATCTCTACAAGGGGCGCGTGTCGCGCGTGCTGCCCGGCATGCAGGCGGCGTTCGTCGAGATTGGGCTCGAGCGCACCGCGTTCCTGCACGCCGCCGACATCGCCCGCGCCGTTCCCGAGGACACCCTCGTCGGCGCGCTCGCCGCCGAGCTCGG
>JAGWMP010000050.1 GCA_028871705.1 Gammaproteobacteria bacterium | reverse complement strand
CGGGCAAGGCTCGGAAGTGCTCTTCATGCTGCTGATCCCGTTGTTCCTGCGCACCTTCGGCATGAAGACGACGCTTCTCGTCGGCATGCTCGCCTGGGCCGCCCGTTACGTGCTGTTCGCGATCGGCGACGCGCATGCGCTCGCCCTCCTGCTGATCATCGGCATTGCGCTGCACGGGGTGTGCTACGACTTCTGCTTCGTCTCGGGACAGATCTACACCGACTCCAAGGCCGGCCCGCAGCACAAAGCCGCCGCGCAGGGATTGATCACCCTCGCCACGTACGGGCTCGGCATGCTGGTCGGGTTCTGGGCTGCAGGGCGCATCGACGATCTGTATGCGAGCGCCGGCACGCACGACTGGCGGGCGATCTGGCTCTACCCGGCCGCGTTCGCCGCGGGGGTGTTCCTGCTGTTCGCCCTCACGTTCCGCAACGAGAAGGTCGCCTATGCCGGCCGGTGAGTTCCGGCCGCGGCCGATGCGTCTCGCGATCCTGACCGCGGCGTTGCAGGAGCTGACCCCGCGCGCGCTGCGCGACGCCGACCCCGACCTCGCCATCGAGGAGTGGCTCGCCTTCGCCGCCGAGATCGGCGCCCCGAACATCGAGCTCTCCGCCGCGCTCCATCCGGGCGAGAGCGACGTGCCGGCGGCGGCCATGCTCGACCCGGTCGCCAACACGCTCGACTTGCGCCGGCCGTTCGATGCGGCGCGGGCCGCGCGTGTGCGCCGGGCGATGGCGGCTGCCAGGGTCGGACTCTCGGATCTCGGTTATTTCGACAACATGCTCGCCAGTGACGAGGGCGCGCGGCGCAGGAAGCATGCGCTCATGCTCGGGGTGTTCGACGCGGCGGTGCTGCTCGGGACCGACGCGGTGACGGGATTCGTCGGACGGAATCCCGCGCTCAGCATGGACGCCAACCTCGTGATGTTCGAGGAGGTGTTCATTCCGCTGCTCAGGGAGGCGAAGGCGCGTGGGCTCACCTATCGTGTGGAGCAATGCCCGATGCCGGGCTGGAACACGAGCGACGCCTGGCACAACAACATCGCTTATGCGCCAGGGCCCTGGATCGCGCTGCACCGCATCTGCGAGCGGCACGGCGTCGGCGACCAGTTCCGCATCCACTACGATCCCTCGCACGCCATCCTCATGGGCCAGGACAGCCGCTCGGTTTTCCAGTACCTGAAGGACCGCGGCTACAATTTTCTGATCGGTGGCTTCCACGTCAAAGGTCAGGTCATCGACGCGCGCGGCATCTCCGCCTGGGGCTACGGCGGCCAGACTCTGGAGCGGGGCGACTGGCACGGCCGCGAGCCGAGCCGCGACCCGGCCGAGCAACTCAACGCCTGGAAGAAGCAGACAGTGTTCGCCGAGCACGAGCTGCCGGGGACCGCGCGCCACGATCCGCTCGCGTATCTGCAGAACCGCTCGGTGGACTGGCTCGATCATCAGCTCGCCGCACGCGAGCTGCTCGCGATCGAGCCCGACAAGACCTATCTGGTCGTCGAGCACGAGTACCCGCCGGCGCGTATCCAGGATCGCCGGCTTCTCGCGCCTATTCTGCAGGCCTCGCTCGCCTTCACGCGGGCGATCGATGCCGCCGCCGCGGCGATGTACGCCCTGCAGCACGAGGTGCTGCCCGCGCAGGGGATCGCCGCGCAGGGCATCGGCCGCGAGGCCTACCGGTCCTGAGGAGGACCCGATGGGAGAGGTGCCATGGCGTTCGTGACCCCGCAGTCGCAGCAGCGCACGTACGATGTGATCGTGGTCGGATCGGGCGCGGCCGGCGGCCAGACGGCCTACACGCTCAGCATGGAGGGCGCGCGGGTGCTGATGCTCGAGGCCGGGCGGCGCTACAGTCCCGAGACCGAGACGGCGATGTTCCAGACGCCCGATATGGCGCCGCTCGCCGGTGTCGGTACCCCGGGCAAGCCCTTCGGCTTCTACGATGCAACGGTGGATGGCGGCTGGCAGGTGCCGGGCGAGCCCTACGTGCGCATGACCGAGGATCACGCCGGACGTTTCGAATGGTGGCGGGCCCGCATGCTCGGCGGCCGCACGAACCATTGGGGCCGGATCTCGCTGCGCAACGGTCCCTACGATTTCAAGCCGAAGACCCGCGACGGCCTCGGCTTCGACTGGCCGATCCGCTACGAGGACGTGGCACCTTATTACGACAAGGTGGAGCTCCTGGTCGGCGTCTACGGCACCAGCGAGGGGCTCGAGAACACGCCCGGCTCCTCGCCCGGGTGTCTGCTGCCGCCGCCGAAGCCGATCGTGAGCGACTATCTCATTGCGCAGCGCGCCAAACGCCTCGGCGTCCCGGCGATTCCGGGTCACCGCGCGGTCCTCACCCGGCCGCTCGATCACACCCGCAATCCCAGGCTGCTGCATCCCGGCAACGCGAAGGCGCAGGCGATTCTCGCCGCGGACATGCAGCGGCGCTCCGCCTGTCTCTGGGCCACGCCCTGCGGCCGCGGCTGTGCCGTCCGTGCCAACTACCAGTCGACCACCGTGCATCTGCCGCCGGCGCTCGCCACCGGCAATCTCGACATCACCACCGATGCCATGGTGTACGAAGTCACGCTCGGCAAGGACGGCCGGGCCTCGGGCGTCAGCTTCGTCGATCGCAAGACCGGCCGGCACGAGCATGCGAGCGCGCGCGTGGTGGTGCTGGCGGCGAGCGCCTGCGAGTCGGCTCGTATCCTGCTCAACTCCCGCAGCGCGCACTTCCCCGATGGACTCGCGAACTCGAGCGGCAAGGTCGGACGCTACCTCATGGACACGGTGGGGAGCGATGTCTGGGGTCAGGTGCCGCTGCTCGAGAGCCTGCCGCCGGTGAATGAGGACGGTGCCGACGGTCACCAGCTCTATACACCCTGGTGGCTCTACCAGGAGCAGCTCGCCGGCAAGCTCGGCTTCGCGCGCGGCTACCATATCGAGTTCGGCGGCGGTAAACACATGCCGGGTTTCGACACCGCGGCGGGGCTCGAGTGGCTCACCGGCGGCAACTACGGGGCGAAGTTCAAGCAGGACGTGCGCCGCTACTATGGCTCGTTCGTCTACTTCGACGGGCGCGGTGAGATGATCCCGAACGAGGGATCGTATTGCGAGATCGATCCGGGCGGCCTCAAGGACAAGTGGGGAATCCCGGTGCTGCGCTTCCACTGGCAGTGGTCCGAGCACGAGACGCGCCAGGCAGCGCACATGCAGCGCACCTTCGGCGCGATCATCGAGGCCATGGGCGGCAAGCCGCACGAGGTCGAGCAGGACGGCGCCCGGGCGATCGCACCCGGCGGCTCCATCATTCACGAGGTGGGCGGGGCCATCATGGGCGCCGATCCGAAAGTGTCGGTGACCAACTCCTGGTGCCAGACGTGGGACGTGCCCAATCTCTTCATCACCGACGGAGCGGTGTTTGCCTCCAACGCCGACAAGAACCCGACGCTCACCATCATGGCGATCGCCTGGCGCGCCTCCGACCATATCCTCGAGCGCATGCGGCGCAAGGAGCTGTGATGGACCGGCGTACGACCATCAAGTGGGTGCTGGCGGCGAGCGCGGCGTGGCCCGCCGCGCAGCGAGTGCACGCGCAGGCGACCGCGGCCGCGGCCGCCGTGGCGCGTCAGGGCGAGACGGCGGTGGAGGGGTACGGAACGGATCCGGATCTCGTCACCCCGCACAAGCGCGGCGAGTACTGGCCGCTCACCTTGAGTGCCGCACAGAGGCGCCTCGCGGCCGCGCTCTGCGACCTCATCATCCCGGCCGACGACCGCTCGCCGGGTGCCGCCGCGGTGGGCGCGGTGGACTTCATCGACGAATGGGTGAGCGCACCTTACCCGCGCAGCCAGCAAGACCGGCCGATCGTGCTCGAAGGCCTGCGTTGGCTGGACGAGGAAGCGCGGCGCCGCGGTGGTCAAGCCTTCGCCGATGCCGGCGCCGCCGTTCAGGCAGCCATCTGCGATGACATCGCGAGTATTGCGCGCGCCAGCTCTGAGCATCAGGCGGCTGCGCGCTTCTTCGCGCTGTATCGCGATCTGACCGCCGCCGCCTTTTACTCGAGTCCGGCCGGGCGCACCGACCTCGGCTACATCGGCAACGTCCCGCTCGCGAGCTTCGATGGGGCGCCGCCCGAGCTCTTGAAGAAACTCAATCTGCCCTGACGGGCCAGTCCCCATGAGGTGGCATCCATGAATCCGACCGCACTACGCGCCGCATTGCTCTCGCTTTCCCTCGCGGCCACCGCCGGCAGTGCCGCCGATCAGGGCGGCGGCGCGCCCTGGCGGCCACTCCTCCGGGAGCACAGCGCGCCCGACTGGCGCGGCTGGAAGGAGCCGGGATTGCCGGCGGGCTGGCATGTCGACGGCGGCGTGCTGCACAAGGATGGGCCGGTCGACGATCTCGTGTCGAACGAGAAATTCGCGAACTTCGAGCTCGAGCTCGAGTGGAAGATCGGCAAGGAGGGTAACAGCGGCATCTTTTACCGCGGCACCCGCGAGTACGACCATATCTACTGGAGCGCGCCGGAGTACCAGCTGCTCGATGACGCCAATACCGAGGACGGCAAGAGCCCGCTGACCGCGGCCGGTTCCGACTACGCGCTCTACGGCGTGCCGCCGCATGTGGCCAAGCCCTTCGATCAGTGGAACAGAACGCGGCTCATCGTGAAGGGCCACCACGTCGAGCACTGGCTGAACGGCGTCAAGGTGGTGGAGTACGACCTCGCGAGCGCGGACTGGAAGCAACGCGTCGCGGCCAGCAAGTTTGCCAAATACCCGAACTATGGCCTCGCCGACTCCGGCCTCATCGGCATCCAGGGCGATCATCCCGGCGCGCTCGCGGTACGTAACTTGCGGATCCGCGTTCTGCCCTGAGGGATGGCGGTGGCGGAGGTGTCGATGTCCGCGCCGCTGGCAGAGTCCATGCGCCGCATCAGCGGTCTGCTGCAGTCCGGCGACTACGGCGCGGCGCATGCGCAACTCGAGGCGGTGCTCGCGGCAAATCCCGGTTACGTGGAAGGGATGCGGCTGCTGGCGGGCACCAAGCAGGCCTTGGGCGAAGGCGCGCAGGCCGAAGCGCTGCTGCGGCGCGCGCTCGGGATCGAGCCCGAGTCTTCTGCGACGCTGACCACGCTTGCGGAGTTGTTGCTCCTTTCGGGCCGCAACGCCGAGGCGGTGCTCCTGCTGCGGCGGGCATTACAAGGCAGCCCGCCTCATCCCCGGGCGGCATTCCTGCTGGCGCGCCATTATCTGAGCACCGGACAGCCGGCCCTGGCGCTCGAGGTGGCCGCACCCTGGTGCGAGGGCGGCCGGGCGGATGCGGACCTCGCATCGCTGCACGTCGCGGCGTACGCCGCCCTGGGGCGCCAGAGTGAGGCGGTCGCGACCTATCGGCGTCTCCTGACGCATGCTCCCGACAACCCGGTGCTCAGCCATACGCTCGCTGTCGCCCTGAACGCGGCGCGGCTCCCCGCGGAAGCGGAGCGCATTGCGCGTCAGACGCTGCTGCGTAGCGCGCCGACGGCAGCGCTGCACTACACGCACGCCCGCAGCCTCCTCGCCCTGGAACGATTCGACGAAGCCGAGCTCGCCTTGCGCGAATGCGTCAAGCTGGACCCGCGCCGCGCCGAGGCGCACGACCGCCTCGCGGAGCTCATCTGGATGCGCACCGGCGATATCGTCGAGGCAACCCGCTGTCTCGATCAGGCGCTCGAGAAGCTCCCGCATGACGATGCGCTGCGCGGGACCAAGGCCGCGCTGCTGCAGGGAGCCGGGGACGCGCGCGCCGCTTTCGCGTGCCTCGCCGAGCGAGCCGCACGGCCGGATTGCCACCCGAGCATGCTCATTCGCGCGGGACTCGCGGCGATGGACTTCGACCCCGCGGCCGCCCTCGAACTCGCCGAACGGGCGCTGCGGGCGCTGCCCGGCAACCATACGGCCCGCAAGCTCCTCTGCGCCGCGTACCTGGGGCTGGGGGACGGCGGCAGGGCGCTCACGGAGTGCGCAACGCTCCTCACGGCGACGCCCGACGATCAATATCTGATCGCCATGCAGACCACGGCGCTGCGGCTGCTGAACGACCCGCGCTACGAGTCGTTCTGCGACTACGACCGGATGGTTCTGTCGATGCTCATCGAAACGCCTCGAGGTTGGGCTGACCTCGGCAGCTTTCTCAGCGACCTCGCCGCGCATCTCGCGCCCCTGCACAACCCTCATGGGCATCGGCTCCTTTACCAGTCCCTGCGCCGGGGCACCGAGACCACCCAGGATCTCTCGCGGAGCGAGGATCCGGTGATCCAGGCGCTGTTCCGCGCTTTCGCCGCGCCGATCGCGCGCTACCGCGAGTACATCGGCCAGGGGCAGGATGCCCTGCGGCGCCGCAATCGGGGCGCGACGCGGTTCAACGGCGCCTGGTCGGTCCGCCTGCGCAGCGATGGCTACCACACGAGTCATGTACATCCGCGTGGGTGGATTTCGTCCGCCTGCTACATTCAGCTGCCCGAGAGCATGAGGGCGGGGCGCACGGCCGAGGGGACCCTGAGCTTCGGTGCGCCGGGCATGCTCACCACACCGCCGTTACCCGCGGAGCTCTCGGTGCGTCCCGAGACCGGGTTGCTGGTGCTTTTCCCGTCGTATTTCTGGCACGGCACGCTGCCTTTTCACAGCGACCAGCCGCGGCTGACGGTCGCCTTCGACGCCGTCCCGGACAGCGGCGGCAGCGGATCCTGAGTCCGCGCGCGCGGCCGGCGGACAAAAAAATCCCCCCTCACGTCGCCGTGAGGGGGGAGTATCTGCATCGCCTTACCAGTAGTACTTGGCCGTCAGGTTGACTTCGCGGCCGAGGATCGACCGGCCGAAGCCGACGCTGTTCTGTACGGTATTGCCGCCGAAGCGGGCGTTACCCTCGGTCAGACCAATCTGGTTGGTGAGGTTCGAGCCTAGCAGCAGGAGCTCCCAGCTTTCGCCGATCCTGGCATCGATGCCCGCACCCAGGTCGTAGTAGCTGTGCAACGGCAGCAGTCCGGTATTGTCCTGATAGTGCTGACCGATGTGCTCATAGACCAGTTGCTCGGTCAGCGTGCCCCAGGAAAAACTCTGCGTGTCGCTGGGCGTCACGCGGACCTGCGAGTCCGGCAGGCGTGCGAGCTGCTGACCGTTGATGGTGCCGCAAATCGTCTGCAGCTGGATGTTCTGATAGATGTAGCAGCCCTGGAAGTCCTTGTAGTACCCGTGTTCGACGATGCCATTGACCGTGATCCTGAAGGCGGCCAGGGCCTCGTTACTGCTGGTAGCGAAGGGATTCACGCTGCCGTCGAGCCGCAGTCCCAACGCAGTCGTTCCGTAGCTGGAGGGTGGCCCGAGGATTACGTGATTGACGTCGACGGGTTGGTACGCCAACCCCGAGAACTCCTTGTCGTAAATCGAGGCGTCGATGTATGTCCATTGATTCTGAACCTTGAATCCCAGCTCGTAGTTCTGGATGCTCGCCATCGGCGTATGGCTCGGGCAGCCGTTCGAGCCGTTGTAGACGTTGCAACGGACATCGTCGAACACGTCGAAAGTGTGGCCGTTGTTGACGCGCACGTAGGCGCTCATGTGGTCACTGAACTCGTAGTTCGCACCGACGGAAAAGTCCGGCATCGTGTTGTTCGAGCTGGCGGGAGAGTAGGTGCCGTTGGGCAGCTCCACCGCGTTGTCCCAGAGGTTGGTCCCCCCTCCCACTGGCCCTCCGGCCATGTTCACGGGCGACAGGTTGCTGGTCTCCTGGGTCAGGCTGATGTGCGCCAGACGCACCGACGCGTCGAGTAGCCAGCGGTCGATCTTCCAGGAATCCGAGAGATAGCCGGCTACCTGCGTCGCGCTGCCGTCCTGGAGGATCTGGTAGCCGCCATTGGCGCTCACGATGCCCTGCGGGCTGGTCACCTGGTAGGTATTCCCGCCAGCGTTGCCGGTCAGGATGATCGCCTGGGCGTTGGGCTGATTGGTTATCAGTACGTTCGAGCCCAGCGACCAGTTGTCGTTCATCGTGTAGTGGTTGAGGTACACGCCGCCCGTCAGGATGTTGCCATTGCCGAAATCCTTGGTCGCGCGGAACTCGTCCGTGATGCTCGTGAGCTTCTTCAGAACCTCCCACACCTGTTGCGTGACGATGCTCTGATTGGGACTGACCGCCTGGCCGTTCTCAAACGTCGCCTGTACGTTGGCCAGGGGCAGCGCGCTGGGCAGGGTCAGTGTGGCCATGTAGGCCGCCAGCGTCTGCGGATTGCCGTTGTTGATCATCGCGTGGGTATTCACGTACCCACCGTCGAACAGGAAGTTGTTGCTGATCGACCAGCCGTTGCCGAGCGACATCTTGAGCTCTGAGCCGACGAAGCTCAGGTCGCCGCCGCGGCCATCGCCGACATCGTCGTTCTCGAAGCAGTTGCACGCCGGGTTCGGTATCTGGAAGTTCTGCAACATCTTGCTGTTGTAGGTGGAATTGAGCTGATTGAAGCCCGGGTACGTGCTGACGTTGCCGTTCTGAACGGTATAGGGAAAATCGGCGACCCAGGCATTATGGTCGTGCATGGTCCGCGCCCAGAACATGATCGAGCCGTTGTCCAGGTCATGCTTCAAAGTGGCGGTCAGCTGTCCGCCGATATCGGACGGATACTGCGGATCTCGCACACCGTCAGAGGTGCGGTAGAAGCCGCCGATACTGCCGTACCATCCGTCGGCGATCTTGCCGCTCTGGAATAAATCCACACGATACAGCCCCTCGGATCCGTAGGTGACGCCGACCGAACCTTCGGGCTTGTCCTTACCGGTTCTCAGGATGAAGTTGGCGGTCGCCCCCACCTGGCCAGGGCCGAAGATCGCGCTGGTTCCGCCCTGAACGAGCTCGACACGCTCGACCGTATCGTCCAGTCGAATGAAGGAGCTGTTGTCCATGAAGGACAGAAACGGGGAGCCGTAGACCGGCGAGCCCTGGATCATCGTGGTGAAATAGGGCGAGTCGCCGCCGCCGTTGGGAAAGCCGGCAACGTCGATGTTGACGCCGGTCTGTCCGCCGGAGTTCTCCGGCCAGACACCTGGCGACAGCTTGTAGACGTCGGACGCTGATGCGGGATTCGCCATGTGGATGTCCTGCAGAGACGCCGACACGATGTTGTAGCTCGCGTCGAGCTTTCTCACGGACTGAGCCGTGGCGGTGACCACCACTTCCTGAAGGCTCTCGCCGCTCGAGGCCGTGGTGCCGGCGGCAGCCGCCGCCGGGCCGGCCGCGGCGTCCGCTCCATAGGCGAGTCCGGTGCTAGATGCATAGAGAATCCCGGCAACGGCGGCGGCAACGCCGGTGGTGCCGATGCGCCGCACGTGCCGCGCGGCGACTGATGGAACGGATACGTGCGCACTCCCGCGGAGTGCTTTCTTGCTGTTCCCTCTCATGGACGGTCCCCTCCGAAAGAAAGTTGAAGCAGGCAGTCGAAATCAGATGGTCGGAAACGCAGGCGATTGAGCTAGAGCAGGCTACTGGTGCCGATCAGACCTCATTGGTTGGTGGTTCTTGAGGAGGTGCTGTCCGCAGGACACTCGCGCCCCGGGATCCGGCGCCTTTGGGAACTCTAATGCGAACGATTTGCCATGACAAGGCTTTGTCGCGAATTTACAACGACCGGAGGGTGCCTCTGGTGGCCCGGGGGCCGCCCCGTTCGCGGGTTGCGCCGCGGCGCGACGCATGCGCCGGAAGACTCAGGGCGAGACCGCCGGAGACCGGCCAGCACCGCGCGCCGGGCCGAGCTGCTCGAAGAACACCAGTGCAGACGAGAGGGGGGCGGGCAACGCCACCTCGACACCGCGTTGCATGAGAGCCTCACCATTCGCGGTGCGCCGGGACGCCGGACCCCGATCCTGGAATGTGAGCGCGTAGCGGGCAGCGGCGTCGAGTCCCGCCAGACGAAAGCGATGCGCCGGCTCCCCGGGTGCGGAGCCGCGAAAGGCGTAGAGCACGCCGCGGTGCAGCGCAGGTGAAACGTATTCAAGGCCGTCCCAGTGCACTCCATCCGGACGCTGCGAGACGTGGTAGAGGTCTGCGGCGCGGATCAACGGCCGCAACTTCGAGCGATAGAGTGCGAACTCTTCGCGCGCCGCGCCGCGCTGCGCGTCAGTCCAGCGACGGGTATCGAGCATCAGCGAGAACCAGCCGAGCATGCCGCTGCGCAGCAGGTAGCGGAAGCTCGCGAGGCTTGCCGTGGGCCAGTCGGCCACGTAGCTCTCGAGCATGGCCGGCGGCAACACGTGGCCCGCATCGAAGAACGCGCGGCGGTTGGAGAGCGGGTCGTAGGTGTCGGTGATGGAAAAGTAGTCGCCGTGCGCCGCGCTGCCAAAATCGATCATCCGGCCGCCGTCGTTGCACAACTCCAACAAGAGTTGCGGGTGGCGTTCCCGCAGCGTCTCGTAGATCCGGTAGTACGCTCGCGTGGCATGGTCGCTGACGTCCGTGGAGTTCGACCCCTCCACCCAGAGGTAGCCGGAGTCCTCCCCCACACGCAGCGTTGCGGGGTCGGGTGGCGCCGCCGGGTGATCCGACCGGGAGCTCCCCTGAGCGACCAGGTAGCCGTCGTGCTCGAGCATGTCGAGGTGGTAGTCCTCGACGATCCGCTCGAGCTCGCCTCCGGCCCAGGCCGCGGCGGCGGGCACTGCGAGATCCACCGTAATCCCCTTGAAGGGCTCGCGCGCCTGCCAGTCCGGCGATGGGTCCGCGATCAGCCAGTCGCGCATCGCCGGATCGCCGATGCGCAGAGCGCCCGGGGTGTCGGCAGTGCCCGCCTGCGCCCAGCTGACCCAAAGGCCGAAGCGCAGCCCGCGGCGGTGCGCGTAGTCCGCGAGCGCGCCGATGCCATCGGGGAACTTCGCCGGATCGGCTCGCCAATCGCCGACGGCGCGGAACCAGCCGGCATCGAGGTGAAACATCTCCAGTCCGAGCGAGGCGGCGTCGTCGATCATCCGCTGTGCGAGGCCCTGATCCACCGCCATGCCGCTCCCCCAGCTGTTGCTCACCATCAGCGGATAGGCCGGATCGCGCTGCCCAGGCGCGCTGCCGAGCACCTCGCGCACCCAGCGGCGCAGACGGTTGCCGGCGCCATCGACGCCGCCGCTGAAGCTGCCGATGAAAACCGTCGGTGTCGTGAAGGTCTCGCCCGGCGGCAGTCGCGTGCGATAGGGGCCGGGCGCGGGATTGAGGCCCGCCTCTCCCCGCAGCGAGGCCCCGCGGCGCTCGAGCGTGATGTGGGTGCGGCCGCTGAACTCGATGCCGAGGTACCAGCCGCGCTGCGCGCCGCCCGGCTCCTGCACGAGGACCCAGGGAATCATCTCGCGGGGCTCACCCGGAATCGGGCGCGCATAGGTGCTGGACGTACCCTCCCAGCGATCGCCGTCGCGCAGGGCATCGAGATGCGTGCCCGCGGCGGATGGCGTGTCCGCGCCCTTCTCGATCCACAGGCGCTGCAGCGGGACCGCGCGATCGACCGCCCAGTCGAATGTCAGGCTCGGCTGCAGCGGAAGCCACAGCGTCTCGACGCCGAGATTGCGGATCTCGAGGCGGTGCTCGATAGGGCCGAACGGCGCGCGCACCCGCCAGCGCGATACGAGGCTCAGCGCCGGCGCCTCGCTCCGGTAGGCGAGTGCGATCTCTTTCGAGTCGCTGTGGCTCGCCGCGCGGTCGAAGTGCCATTGGAGGGATCGCACTGCGCCGCCCACCTCGACGTGGTCCGGCAATCGCTCAGCCGTGGCGCTCGTCAGCCGCAGACCGCCGGGTCCGCCGAGGCTCGCGAGTCGCGGCGCCTGCGGCCGGGCCTCGACCTGCAGCTTCGTGTCGGCCGTTTGCAGCGATGCCACGGCGGAACGCCCGTCGTGCGTCGCCGCTGCGGCGAGAGAAGGAAGGCCGCAGAGAAGCATCGCGGCGGCTCGGCACGGCGCCGGGCGGGATCGCGGCCGGGAGCGAAGCGCTGGCATCGGGGCGATCATCGCACACAGGATGCAGCCGGGCCGGCACACGCAGGAGGGCGAGTGACCGTGCGCAGCGAGCGGAGTATCGTCGTGCGTGCGAGTCGTCGATCCGACGCGCACCGGTGAGGAGGAGCATATGTTCGACAGGATCAGGGGAACACCTGCGGCCGTGGACCGCTGCACGCGCTTCGCGGCAGCGCTTCTGGCAGCGTCGGTGTGCGCCGCCGCAGACCCGCCGGCGCGGGCTGCTGCAGACTCCGCCGACCAGCCGGCCGCGTGGGTTCAGAAAGAGATCAACTTCCGCTACGTCGGCTTTACCACCAAGTACAGCTGCGACGGATTGCGCGACCGGATGCAGCGCATTCTGCTCAAGCTCGGCGCGCGTGACGATCTCAACCTGACGGGCTACGGCTGCATGGGAGTCAACTCGCCCGAGACCACCCCCGGCGTGCGGATCGTCATGCACGTGTTGCAGCCGGCGAGCGCGGGGGCCGGACGGACGATGGCTCGCTGGAAGACCGTCGATCTGCTGGCCGACCGGGATCTGCTCGAGGCGGCGCGCGACTGTGAGCTGATCTCGCAGCTCGACCGGGACATCCTGCCGCTGCTCGCCGTTCGTAATGTCAACTACAGCGCCGTGTGCCCCGTGCATGAGCCGCCGGTCGGCGGTACGCGGCTCAAGCTCGACGTGCTGGTCCCTGCGCCGGGCGCCACTGGATCCCATCCGGGCTGAGTCAGCTCCGGAACCGGGCAGCGCATGCGCCTGACCTGCATCGTGGCCAGCGGCCTGCGCCTGTTCGCGTTGGGCTTCATGGCGGCAGCGCCCGGCGCTGCACCGGCGCTCGCCGCAACCGCCGTCGCCGCCGGCGACGCACGCTTCGAGTTCCTGACGCCCTCGCTGGTGCGTCTCGAGTACGCGTCCGCCGGCGCCTTCGTCGATGCGCCGACCGCGGTCGTCGAGCGGCGCGACTGGCCGGCGGTGGCGGTCGGATCGCGCCAGCAGGACGGCTGGCTCATCGCCACGTCCGCGGTGCTGACGGTGCGCTACCGGCTCGGGTCCGGGGCGTTCACCGCCGGCAATCTCTCGGTCGCCTGGCACGACCACGCCGGTGTCACGCACGTCTGGCATCCCGGGGACTTCGATCCGCGCAACCTCGGCGGACTCACCTACTCGCTCGATAACATCGCCGCCGCCAACCTCCCGCGCGACGGCATGGATCTCGCCAATCCCGCCGGCGACTCGATTCCCGGGATCGACCTGGTGCTGCCCGAGGCGAAACCGGGACTCCTGAGCCGCAGCGGCTATGCGTTCATCGACGACAGCGAGACGCCGGTGTGGAGCGCACAGCGCCGCTGGATCGAGCCGCGGCGGGCGAAGGGACAGGACTGGTACCTCTTCGCCTACGATCGCGACTACGCGCGGGTGCTCCAGGAGTACGCGCAGCTCTGCGGCCCCATCCCCATGATCCCCCGCTACGTGCTCGGGCCGCAGATCACCGATTTCAACTTCGAGTACTTTCCTGCGAGCGCCGAGTCGCGCCGCGCCGACTTCCGCCGCTACGACGAGCGCTACCTGCTCGGCGAAGTCGACCGCATGCGCGCCGCGCATATTCCCTTCGACACGCTGGTGCTCGACTTCGCCTGGCACAACTACGGTTGGGACGGCGGCTACGACTGGAGTCCGCTCTTTCCCAAGCCGCTCGAGCTGATGCAGGCGCTGCACGCGCGCGGGGTGCGCTTAAGCCTCAACGACCATCCGGGCTACATCCACACCGACGAGAGCATTCTCTCCTTCGACGACAGCCACGCTCCCGCAGTGCTCGCCGCCCTCGGCCGGCGGCCGCTCGCGAAGCCTGACTTCGATCTCGACCTGTCGCGGGGGAACTGGAGCTTCTCCACCGACCCGAAGGACGGGCACTGGCGGGCGATCCGCATCGGCGTGCCGTGGCAGGAGCAGGGCTACGCGCACTACCGCGGTGTCGGCTGGTACCGCAGGCTCGTGAGGCTGCCGGCGCCGCTGCCGGCGAAGGTCTGGCTGTACGTCGGCGAGGTGCGCAAGACCTATCGCCTCTTCGTCAACGGCAAGGAAGCTGCGGTGAGCCCGCTGCACTGGCCGCAGCGCGTCACCACGGCCGAAGTCACCCCG
This sequence comes from Gammaproteobacteria bacterium, assembly GCA_028871705.1. Taxonomy (GTDB): domain Bacteria; phylum Pseudomonadota; class Gammaproteobacteria; order Steroidobacterales; family Steroidobacteraceae; genus 13-2-20CM-66-19. Next base: position 913 of record JAGWMP010000050.1, on the reverse strand, counting down.
TATCTCATGCCGGGCGCGGACAACGAGATCCTGCTGCGGGTCGAGCCGGACGCCGACGCCAAACCCCCGGACCAGCGCGACGGCATCCTCATGGCGCCGGTGGCGCTGCGCGACGTGCCGCGGCCGGCCCGCATCTACTTCGACCTCTCGGACCAGAAACAGGCCGACGTGTCGATGCGCGAGCTGCACGGGCCGCTCATGCAGCAGGGGGTCGACTTCTGGTGGGTCGATGGCGGCAGCGGTGCGGTCGACATGCCGGGGCTCAACAAGCAGCTCTGGACCAACAAGGTGTTCTACGACTTCAGCGCCGCGCACACCGGCCACCGCGCCTTCATCCTCGGGCGCTACGGCGACTGGGGGAGCGAGCGCTACCCGGGTTTCTTCACGGGCGACGCCTATTCGGAATGGCCGGTGCTCGCCTACGAGGTGGCCTTCTCCGCGCGCGGGGGCAACGTCCTCGTGCCCTGGATCAGCCACGACATCGGTGGCTTCCACGGTGCCAGGATCGATTTCGATCTGTACGCGCGCTGGATCGAGTTCGGCGCCTTCAGCGGCATCCTGCGCATGCACAGCGCCCACGAGAATCCGCGCGAGGGAAACGTGCGCATGCCCTGGACCTACGGGCCGCGCGGCATCGCCCTGATGAGGAAGTACTTCACGCTACGCACGCAGCTGATTCCCTATATCTATACCTACGCCTGGCGCGCACATCGCGAGTCGCTGCCGCTGCTCTCACCCCTCTATCTCGAGTACCCGCAGGTCGAGGAGGCCTACCGGCACCCGCACGAGTACTTCTTCGGCGCCGAGCTGCTGGTCGCTCCGGTGCTGAACGCGGACGGTGCGGTGACCGCGTGGCTGCCGCCGGGCGATTGGCTCGACTTCTTCACCGGTCGGCACTTCGCGGGCGGGCAGA
>JAGWMP010000049.1 GCA_028871705.1 Gammaproteobacteria bacterium | reverse complement strand
CGAGCACCAGCGCGCAGTCCATCTTGTAGTCCACCTGGTCGTAGGTCTGCTCGCCGCGCTCGTCGAGCCCGACCACCCAGACGTTGCGCTCCTTCAACGCTTCAATGGTGCGCGCCATGTTGGTGACGCGGGCGACGGGCAGCGATTCGGAGGCCCCGGCGGAGGCCTTGGCGACGGTGCCGGTGACGTTTGCGGAGCGGCGCTCGGGGATGACGACGCCGTCGGCGCCGGCGGATTCGGCAGTGCGGATGATGGCGCCCAGGTTGTGCGGGTCCTCGACGCCGTCGAGCAGGACGAGGAAGGTGTACTCGCCGCGGCGGCGCCCCAGGATGTCGTCCAGGTCGTCGTAGCGCTTGGAGCGGCCGACGGCGACCACGCCCTGGTGGTTGGCGGTGGCGGCCAGGCGGTTGAGCTCCTCGCGCGGGACGAAACGCACGGAGATGCCGGCGGCGCGGCAGGCGTCGATCACCTGCTGCATGCGCCGATCGGCGCGCTCGCGGGCGATGGCCACGTAGTCGATGGAGCGGCGCTGGCTCTTGGCCGCTTCGACCACCGGGTTGATGCCGTAAAGAATGTCCATGAGGAAGAAGCCTTTGGCCCTTGGCTGTTGGCCTTCGGCCTCCTAGAGCACGCGTAACAGTGTAAATCAGGGGGAGGCGGCGCATCCGGGAGTGGATGCAGGGAATCCGAAGCTGTAGGATAGATCGATAGTCCCCCGGAAGAATTCAGCTTTCCTGGAGCGCGCACGTGTGCGGAATTGTTGGCTACGTAGGTAAGAAGCGGGTGGTGCCGGTGATCCTCGAGGGGCTGAAGAAGCTCGAGTATCGCGGCTACGACTCGGCGGGCATCGCGGTGCTCAACGGCTCCAAGCACCTCACGAGGCTGCGCACCGTGGGCAAGGTGCGCATGCTCGATGAGGCGCTCGCCCACAATCCGACCGCGGGTCCGATCGGCATCGCCCACACCCGCTGGGCCACGCACGGCGTGCCGAGCGAGCGCAACGCCCATCCGCACATCTCGCGCGACGGCCTCGCGATCGTTCACAACGGCATCATCGAGAACTACGAGGAGCTGCGCGCCGATCTCGAGAAACGCGGCTACCAGTTCACCTCCGAGACCGACACCGAGGTGATCGCCCACCGCGTGCACTGGCACCTCGAGACCGTGCACGATCTCTTCAAGGCGGTGCGCGCCACGGTCGCCGAGCTCGAGGGCGCCTATGCGCTGGTGGTGGTGAGCGAGCACGATCCCGACCGGCTGATCCTGGCGCGCGAGGGCTGCCCGGTGGTGGTCGGCCTCGGGGTGGAGGAGAACTTCGTGGCCTCCGACGTGGCGGCGCTGCTGCCGGTGACGCGCCGCTTCATCTTCCTCGAGGAGGGCGACGTCGCCGAGGTGCGCCGCAACGCGGTGCGCATCATCGACCGCAACGGCGCCTTCGTCGAGCGCGCCGTGCGCGAGAGCGAGCTGTCGGCGGATGCCGCGGAGAAGGGCGAGTTCGCGCACTACATGCTCAAGGAGATCCACGAGCAGCCGCGCGCGCTCGCCAACACGCTGCAGGAGCGCGTCGCCAACGGCCGGCTGCTCGAGGCCGCCTTCGGCCCGGCCGCCACCGAGGTCCTCAAGCGCACCCGCAACGTCCACATCGTCGCCTGCGGCACGAGCTACCACGCCGCCTGCGTGGCGCGCTACTTCATCGAGCAGATCTCCAAGATCCCGTGCGCGGTCGACATCGCGAGCGAGTACCGCTACCGCAGCCCCCTGGTGCCGCCCGACTCGCTGTTCGTCACCATCTCGCAGTCGGGCGAGACCGCCGACACGCTGGCGGCGCTCAGGCTCGCGAAGCAGTCGGGCTATCTCTCGCAGCTCGCGATCTGCAACGTCCCCGAGAGCTCGCTGGTGCGCGAGTCCGAGCTCGTCATGCTGACGCGCGCGGGACCGGAGATCGGCGTCGCCTCGACCAAGGCGTTCACCACGCAGCTCACCGCGCTCGGCATGCTGGTGGTGGCGCTCGCCCGCCACCGCGGCGCCGATCCCGAGCGCGAGCGCGGTCTCATCACCCGCCTCATCGAGCTGCCGGCGCTCATCGAGAAGACCCTGAAGCTCGATCCCGTGATCCGCAGCCTGGCCGCCGAGCGCTTCGCCTCCAAGCACCACGCCCTCTTCCTCGGGCGCGGCGCGCTCTATCCCATCGCGATGGAGGGGGCGCTCAAGCTCAAGGAAATCTCCTACATCCACGCCGAGGCCTATCCGGCCGGGGAGCTCAAGCACGGGCCGCTCGCCCTCGTCGATGCCGACATGCCGGTGGTCGCGGTGGCGCCCAACAACGACCTGCTCGAGAAGCTCAAGTCCAACCTGATGGAGGTGCGGGCGCGCGGCGGGGAGCTGATCGTGTTCGCGGATCCGGAGTCCGGCATCGCCCCGAGCGACGGCGTGACGGTGATCGAGATGCCCAAGCACGTCACCTACACCCAGGCACCGGTGGTCTACACCATCCCGCTGCAGCTGCTCGCCTACCATGCGGCGATCCTGCGTGGCACCGACGTCGATCAGCCGCGCAACCTCGCCAAGAGCGTCACGGTCGAGTAGGGCGCAGAGCCGCCCGCATGGCCCCCCCAAGCCGCGCCTTCGCCGCCGCGGACCTCGTCGCCGGGCTTGCCATCGCCGGACTGCTGCTGCCCGAGGCGGTGGCGTACTCGCACCTGGCGACGCTGCCGCCGCAGGCCGGCGTGATCGCGCTGTTCGCGGGGCTCCTGTGCTACGGCCTCATCGGCCGCAGCCGCTTCGCCATCGTCTCCGCGACCTCCTCCTCCGCCGCGGTGCTCGCCTCCGCGCTGCTCGCGCTCGGCGTCAGCGGCGCCGCCGAGCGCGTCGCCGTGGCCTCGATGCTGGTGGTGGGCGCGGGGCTCGCGTTCGCGCTCTCGGGCGCGCTGCGCCTCGGTGCGATGTCGAACCTGATCGCGCGCCCGGTGCTGCGCGGCTATGCCTTCGGGCTCGCGATCGTCATCGCCGTCAAGCAATGGCCGACGATGGCCGGCATGCACACCACCGCCACCGGCTTCTTCACCCTCATCCTCGAGCTCGCGCGCGGCGTCGGCGCGTGGCAGGCGGCCTCGATCGGCTGCGGACTGACGGCGCTCCTCGGACTCTTCGTGCTCGAGCGCATCCCGCGCGCGCCCGGCGCACTGGTGGTGATCATCGCCGGCATCCTGGCCGCCCCGTTCCTCGCCGCCCACGGCGTGGCGCTCACCGGCGCGATCGAGCTCACGCCCGCGCTGCCGCACTTCGTGCTGCCCGAGGGCGCGCGCTGGCTCGCGCTCGCGGAGTTCTCCTTCGCCCTCATGTTCATCCTGTACGCCGAGTCCTACGGCTCGATCCGCACCTATGCGTTGAAGCACGACCAGGCGGTGCAGCCGAACCGCGACCTGATCGCCCTCGGCGTCGCCAACGTGGCCGCGGGGCTGCTGCAGGGCACGCCGGTCGGCGCCGGCTACTCGGCCACTTCCGCCAACGAGGCCGCCGGCGCGCGCTCGCGGCTCGCGGGCCTCACCGCCGCGGCCACGGTGCTGGTGCTGGTGCTCGCCTGCCTGCGCTTCATCGAGCGCATCCCCGAGCCGGTGCTCGCCGCCATCGTCATCCACGCGGTGAGCAAGTCGATGCGCATCGCCGTGTTCGCCGACTATTTCCGCTGGCAGCGCGACCGGCAGGTGGCGCTCGCGGCGGTGCTGGCGGTGATGGTGTTCGGCGTGCTGAACGGGCTCATTGCCGCGATCGCCTTCAGCGTGGCGTGGCTGCTGAAGTCGCTCGCCTCGCCGCGTCTCGCGGTGCTCGGGCGCGTCGGCGTGCACGACTACGTGAGCGTCGAGCGCTTCCCGCAGGCGCACGTCGTGCCCGGCATGCTGGTGCTGCGGCCGGAGGAGCCGTTGTTCTTCGCCAACGCGGAGCCGTTCTTTGCCGCGGCGCGCGCCCTGGTGCGCGCGCAGCCCGGGACGCACCTCGTGGTGCTCAGCCTCGAGGAGTCCCCGGACCTCGACAGCACCGCGCTCGAGACGCTCGGGGAGTTCTCGGCCTGGCTGGCCGCCCGCGGTGCCGGGGTGCGCGTGGCGCGCCTCAAGGAGCGCGCGCGCGAGGCGCTGCTGCGCGCCCGGCTCGCGCAGCTGCCGGCCGGCGAGCTCGACTACTCGAGCGTCGATGATGCAGTGCGCGGCGAGTGCGTGAGTCCGGCGGCGCCAACACCGCCCTGAGGGCCCCGGCGGGCGATTCGTGCTACTCTCGCGCACTGCCGCGGCTCGCCGTGGCCCGCCATCATCCGCGACGAGGGGTAACAATGAAGAAACAATCCATCTGGTTGCTGGCCGCGCTGACGGCCGTACTCATCATCGGTTGCAACACGCAGAAAGGCCCGGCCGAGCAGGCTCTGGCCAACGCCCAGGCGGGGCTCGATGCCGCGCGCGACTCGGCGATGAAGTATGTGCCCGAGCAGCTCGGCGGCGTCGATGCGCAGCTGTCCGACATCAAGGGCAAGTTCCAGCAGGGCGACTACGCCGGCGTCGTCAAGGACGCGCCCGCACTCATGACGGCGATCTCGAACCTGAAGGACGCCGCGGCCGCCAAGAAGACCGAGGCGGAAGCGGCTCTCGCCAAGGCGAAGGACGACTGGGGTCCGGCGTCCGCCGGGGTGCAGAAGATGGTCGATGAGCTCGACAAGCGCGTCCAGACGCTCTCGAAGGGCAAGCTGCCCAAGGGCGTGACCAAGGATGCGCTCGCCGCCGCCAAGAGCGGGCTCGACTCGCTCAAGTCGAGCTGGGCCGAGGCCTCCAACGCCTCCGCCTCCGGTGACTACACCACCGCGATGGCCAAGGCGCAGGCCGTCAAGGACAAGGCCACGGAGCTCATGAAGTCGCTCGGCATGAAGCCGGCGGCCTGAAGACTCCCGCCTGAGGAATGCTCGCCGGCCGTCTCACACGAGGCGGCCGGCGAGATCGTAGGCGGACGCGGCGACGATCTCGACGTCCGCGAACTCCCCGGCCCGCGCCGTACCGGCGTGCGCGATCCGCACCACGCCATCGATCTCGGGCGCATCGGCCTCGCTGCGCGCCACCGCGGCGCCGTCCGCCACCGAATCGACCAGCACCCGCATGCGCTCGCCGACCTTCGCCGCGAGCCGCCGCGCACTGATGGCCGCGGCGCGCTCCATGAAGCGTGCGTAGCGCTCCTCCTGCACCTCGGGCGGCACGTGCGCGGCGAGCGCATTGGCCGCCGCCCCCTCGACCGGGGAGTACTTGAAACACCCGACGCGGTCGAGCCCGGCTTCCTCGAGCCAGGCGAGCAGCTCGCCGAATTCGGCCTCGGTCTCGCCGGGAAAGCCGACGATGAAGGTGCTGCGCAGCGTGAGCGTGGGACAGGCGCGGCGCCAGGCGGCGATGCGCGCCAGGGTGTCCTCGGCGTGCGCGGGGCGGCGCATGCGCTTCAATACCGTGGGACTGCCGTGCTGGAAGGGAATGTCGAGGTAGGGGAGCACACGGCGCTGCGCCATGAGCGCGATGACCTCATCGACGTGCGGGTAGGGATAGACGTAGTGCAGGCGCACCCACACCCCGAGCGTGCCGAGCGCGCGCGCCAGGTCGATGAAGCGCGTCTGCCACTCGCCGCCGCGCCAGGTGCCGCGCGCGTAGCGCAGGTCCGCCCCGTAGGCGCTCGTGTCCTGGGAGATGACCAGCAGCTCCTTCACGCCCGCGGCGGCCAGACGCTCCGCCTCGCGCAGCACCTCCTCGATCGGGCGGCTCGCGAGGCGGCCGCGCATCGCGGGAATCACGCAGAAGCTGCAACGGTTGTTGCAGCCTTCGGAGATCTTGAGGTAGGCGTAGTGGCGCGGCGTCAGGCGGATGCCCTGCGGCGGTACCAGATCGAGGAACGGATCGTGGCGCGGCGGCAGGTGCGCGTGCACCGCGCCGACCACCTGCTCGTAGGCGGCGGGACCTGTGACCTCGAGCACGCGCGGGTGGCGCTCGAGGATGCGTTCGGGCCGGGCGCCGAGGCAGCCGGTCACGATCACCCGCCCGTTGTGCTCGAGCGCCTCGCCGATCGCATCGAGCGACTCATCGACCGCCGCATCGATGAAACCGCAGGTGTTGACCACCACGAGATCGGCGGCCTCATATGTCGGCGACACCTCGTAGCCTTCCGAGCGCAGCCTCGTCAGGATGCGCTCGGAGTCGACCAGGGCCTTGGGACACCCGAGGCTGACGAAGCCGACGCGCGGGGCGCGGCTTGCGGGCGCGCGCGCCGCGCGCGCCTTACGGACTGCCGGGGGCATGGCGCGAGCCTAATGCGCGGGAGGCGCGCCCGGCTCGCTCGGGTGCATCCACAGGCCCGGCCACGGCGTGCCGGCGCGGTGATGGATGCGGTAGAGCGCAGCGAACACCACGAGCACGACGAGCGGCATCAGCAGCCATGGCCAGATCGCCGGACGCCGGTCGCGTACCACCGGGACCGCGGCACCGGGCGAGAGCTCAGCGGCCATAAAGGCCCATGAGCTCCGCCTTGCCGAGCGCGGCGGCGTTGACGTTGAAGGCGATGAGCGCGGCGCTCGAGCCCGCGGGAACCTCGAGCTTCGCGACCTTGAGCGCGTAGAGACGGAAATAGTAGCGGTGCGGCTTGCCGGGCGGCGGGCAGGGGCCGCCATAGCCTGCGGTGCCGAAATCGGTGCGGCCCTGCTGCACTCCCGCGGGAGCTAAGCCCTTCTTCGGATCGCCGGCGCCGGCGGGCAGCGCGCTCGCGCTCGCGGGAATGTCGTAGACCACCCAATGCCACCAGCCGCTGCCGGTCGGGGCATCCGGATCGTGCACCAGCAGCGCGAAGCTCTTCGTTCCCGCGGGCGCGTTGCTCCAGGCGAGCGCCGGGGAGACGTTACCGCCGCTGCAGCCGAAGCCGTTGAAGACCTGCGCCGCGGCGAGCGTCTTGCCCTGGGCGAAGTCGGCACTCGTCAGGGTGAACTTGCCGGGGCCGCCCCCCGAGGTCTGCGCCGCGGCCACCGTCGCCGCCGTCATCAACCAGCCCGCTGCCGTCCATACTCTGATCATGGGCGCATTCCTCCCGGGCGATCAGGCGTGTCGCCCGAGCGGCGAAGTTTGCAGCGGGCCCGGCGGGGAGGCAAATGCCCCCGCCTTCAGGCATCGGCCGGGCGCCTGGCGCCGCTCAGCGGACCCAGACGCCACCGCGCACGCGCCAGCCACCGCCGGCGTGCACCCAGGTACGCGGCACCCAGCGGTAGCCCGGACGCGGTGCGGACCAGTAGCCCGGGTGCCAGGCATAGCGCCCGCCTTCCCAGAACCAGCCGCCGCCGATCCAGAAGTAGCCCGGAGCCGGGGCTACGCCCACCGTCTCGACCTGCAGCGCCGGCGGCGCCGCGTAGACGGTCTCGCCGTAATAGCCGGGCGCCGGGGCCACCACACAGGCCGAGAGCGTGGCGGTGAGCAGTGCCGCGGCGAGCGCGGCACGGATTGCATGGCGTGTCATGAGAGCCTCCTCAAGGGTGTCCTCAAGGGTGCATAACGCGCACCAGCCGTTCGAGCATACAACCGCCAGCCAGCGGCGCGCTGCGCACACCCAGGCGCGCTCCGTCATAATCCATTCAGCCTCGATTCACACCGCCATGCCCTTCGACCGCGCGTACTACCACCGCTACTACTACGATCCGCGCACCGCGGTCGCCACGCGCGCCGAGATGCGCGCGCGGGCGCGGCTCATCGCCGCCGGTACCGCCTACGCCGGGCTGCCGGTGCGGCGCATCCTCGATGCCGGCGCCGGCGTCGGCCTCCTCGGCCGCGAGCTCAGGCGCGCGCTGCCGCGCGCCGGCTACACCGGGCTCGAAGTGAGCGCGTACCTCTGCAAACGCTACGGCTGGCGGCGCGGGCGCCTCGAGGAGCATCGCACGCGCGTGCCGTACGACCTGGTCATCTGCTACGATGTGCTGCAATACCTCGAGACGCCGCAGGCGGTGCGCGCGCTCGCGAACCTGGCGCGCCTGACCCGCGGGCTGCTCTACTTCAGCGCGCTCACCCGCGGGGACTTCGACCGCAACTGCGACCGCGCGCGTACCGATCCCGACGTGCACCTGCGCAGCGCGCGCTGGTATCGCACGCGCCTCGCGCGGCACTTTCGCGAGGCGGGTCTGGGACTTTGGCTGCGGCGCGGCGCGCCGCTCACTCTGTGGGAGCTCGAGTCGCAGTGAGCGCGCCGCGGGCGCGGCGGCGGAACAGCGGATAGAGCGGCAGCCCGAGCGCCACCAGCACGAGCGTCGCGACCGATTCGGCGGTGGCGGTCAGGAGCGCGCTCGCCACGATCCACACCATGACGAGCGCGAACACCAGCGGTACCAGGGGATAGCCCGGGACGCGGAAGGAGCGTGGCGCGTCGGGAAGCTTCCTGCGCAGCACCAGCACGGCGAGCGACACCGGGATCCAGAAGAGCGCGTACGACATGACCGCCATGTTGGTCAGCTGGTCGAAGGTGCCGGACGCGGCGAGCAGCGCACCCCACACCGCCAGCAGCACCAGCGAGGTCACCGGCACGCGGCTCCTGGGATTGAGCCGCCCGAAGGGCGCGAAGAACAGGCCGTCGCGCGCCGCGGCGTACGGGACGCGCGCCGCGCTCAGGATCACCCCGTTCAACGAGCCGATGGTCGAGACGAGGAAGATGAGCGCCGCGATCGGCGCCGCGCGGGTGCCGAGGAAGGTCTCCACGGCGCGTGCCGCCACCGAGGGCGCGTCGGGGTAAGCGGTCGAGTTGGCGCTCGTCACCTGCCAGAAGGGCAGCGCGTAGAGATAGGCGGTGTTGACCGCCAGGTAGAGCGCGAGCACCAGGAGTGTCCCGCCGACGATGGCGCGCGGCAGGGTGCGCTGCGGCTCGCGGACCTCGCCGGCCGCCATCGGCAGGAACTGCCAGCCGCTATAGGCCCACAGCGCCGCGAACATCGCGCCCCCGAAGCCGGCGAGGCCGCCGCTGCCGGCGCCCGCGCCCGCGCCCGCGCCGCCGAGGTTCGCCCAGGTGCCGCCGCCGGAGAAGAGGAACACGCCGCCCGCCACCAGCACGATCGCCGCCACTTTGGTCGCGGTCAGAAGGGTCTGCACGCGCCCGCCCAGCATCACGCCGAGGCAGTTGATGGCGGCGAACACCGCGATCACGCCGACCGCGATCAGCTGCCGCGCGCCGAACTCGAGATTCCAGGCGCGGCCGAAGAGGTGCAGCGTGTGGCGGATGAAGACGGCGTCGAAGCGGTGGATGTCGGAGACGAAGATCGCCACCGCGGCGCCGTAGGCGGCCACCGCCGCGCCGCCGAGCACGAAGGCGTTGCAGGCGAACAGGAAGCCCGGGATCTCCCCGTAGGCGGTGCGCAGGTACACGTATTCCCCGCCCGCGTGCGGCAGCACCGCGCCGAGCTCGGCGAAGCACAGCGCGCCGAGCATGGCGACCAGGCCCGCGGCCACCCATGCGGCGAGCACCAGGCCGGGCGTTCCCACCGCCTGCGCCATGCTCGCCGCCTTGAGGAAGATGCCGGTGCCGATGATGACGCCCACCACGAGTGAGGTGGCGTGCACGAGCGTCAGGTCGCGGCGCGGCTCGAGCGCGGGGCTGTTCACCGCGCTATCCTACAATCCCGCCCCCGGGCGCGTGGAGAAAAGCATGGCGGAGCACACGTACCAGGCACGGATTCACTGGCAGCGCGGCACGGCCGTCTTCACCGACAACCGCTTCAGCCGCGCCCACCGCTGGTACTTCGACGGCGGCATCGAGGTGCCGGCTTCCTCCTCGCCGCACGTGGTGCGCGTGCCGCTCTCGGAAGCCCACGCGGTCGATCCCGAGGAGGCGCTGGTCGCGGCGCTGTCGAGCTGCCACATGCTGTTCTTCCTGGCGTTCGCCGCCGGCAGGGGATTCCGGGTGGACGACTACAGCGATCCGGCCGAAGGCGTGATGGGCAGGAACGCCGCGGGCCGGACCGCGATGCTGCGCGTGACGCTGCGCCCGCGGGTGGCGTGCTCCGGCGAGCGGCTGCCGGCGCGCGCGGACCTCGAGGCGCTGCACCACCGCGCGCACGAGGAATGCTTCATCGCCAACTCGGTGACCACCGAGGTGCGCGTCGCGCCCGAATGGGGCGGCTGAAGTGGCGCCGGCCGTGGCCGTGTTCACCGGCAGCGTGCACTGCCGGCGTACGCCCGATGCGCCCCTCGGTCTGACGCTCAGCGGGTGCACCGCGGCGCATCCGGGCGCGCCGCTCGAGCTGGCGTTCGCGGGAGTTGCGCCCGCGGACCTGCCCGAGCGGCTCGAGGATGCGCGCGTCGAAGCCGCCGCACCGGGCGAGTACCGCATCGCCGCCGGCGCGCGCGAGTGGCGTGTCACGGCGCGCGCGGTGCACGCGCACTATGACGCCGGCGCGGCGTTCTATCGCGCGCTCCCCGGACGCCCGGCGCCGCTCGTGCGCCGCGCCCTCTACCGGGCGCTGCTTGCGCTGGCGCGCACCCCGTTCGGGCTGGCGCTGCTGCGCGCCGTGCGCCGCTAGCGCCTCAGGAGCCCGGCGAGGAGAGCCGCAGCTCCTCTTCGGCCGCGATCGCCGGACGGCGTGCGCCGAGCAGCGCGCAGTAGAGGTCGATCTGGCGGCGGAAGGTGCGGTCCCAGGTGTAGTGCTTGAGCACGCGCGCCCGCCCCGCCGCGCCCAGCGCGGTGAGATCGCGTTCGTAGAGGGCGGCGATGCACGCGGCCATGCCGGCGGCGCTGTCGGGCGGGGCCAGCATGCCGACATGCTCGTCGATGAGCTCGGGAAAGGCTCCGGCGCGCGCCGCGATCACCGGGCGCGCGCACGCCATGGCTTCCAGCACCACGAGTCCGAAGGTCTCCCTGGTGCCGGCATGCACGAGTGCGTCCGCCGAGGCGATCCAGGAGGCGAGCTCGCTGCTGTCGCGGCGGTAGGGAACCATGGTCACGTTCGGCGCCGGGCGCCCGCGGCGGCGGCCGCCGATCAGCAGCAGGTGATAGGGCGCGCCGAGCGCGGCGAAGGCGGCGAGCAGCACCGGCAGATTCTTCTCGCCGGCGAAGCGCCCCGCGTAGACGAGCAGGCGGGTGTGCGGCGCGAGCCCGAGCCGCTCGCGCAGCGCGAGCGTGCGGCGGCGCGGATGGAACACCTCCGGGTCGACGCCGAGCGGCTGGTGCAGCGCGTTGTCGATGCCGAGCGTCGCGAGGTAGTCGCACATCACGCGGCTCGGCGCCAGCACCGCGTCGAAGCGCGCGTACAGGGCGCGCAGGTAGCGGCGCACCGAGGGCTCGATGCCGCGCAGGCGCCGGCCGATGATCTGCGGCACGTTGGAGTGATAGAAGGCGACCGCCGGAATGCCGCGCCGGCGCGCCACCGCGGGGGCGCACCAGCCGGGATGGAAGGCGTCGCCCGCTTCGATGAGCGAGGGCTCGAGCCGCTCGAGCACGCGCCCCCAGCGGCGCACGTTGACCGGCAGGCGGTAGTTGAAGGTGCCTGGCACCGTCAAGCCGGCGAGCGTCGAGAGGCCGCCGCGCTCGAGGCGGTTCCTGCGCCCCGGGACCACGATGGTGTGCTGCCAGTGAGTATGCGCGGCGAGCCAGGCGTGCTTGGCGTTCAGATAGCGCCGCACCCCGCCGCTGGTCGGCGAATAGAACAGCGTCGTATCGACCAGGTGCAGGGGGTTCATCCCTCAAAGCGGCCCTTGCAGCGCACAGTGCGCCGCATTGCACGCGCTCCGGGGATTCGCTGTCAAGCCATGCAGTTGCTTACATCGTGTCCGTCGCGGCCGACACGCGCCGCGGTTCTCTCAGGCGGGCTTGATGTTGGCGTTGAGACGGAACAGGTTCCCCGGGTCGTACTGCTTCTTGAGCGCCGCGAGGCGCAGGTAGTTCTCGCCATAGGCCGCCGTCACGACATTGCGATCCTCCAGGCTGGCGATGTTGACGTAACGGCCCTGGGTGAGCGGGTCGAGCTTGCGGTACGCACCGCGCACCCACTCCTTGTTGCGCTCGGCGGTGTCGGGGTCGGCATCGCTCTTCCACAGGCCGTAGATGTGCATGGAGTAGCGCGCCGCGCGGTTCCAGAACGCGGTGGCGTTCGGCATCACGCGGCCGATCGCGCCTCCCATCGGCTGGAAGCCGAGGCCGGTGCTCGCGAGCCTGCCGCTCTCGATGCAGCCGACCGCGGTGTCGATGAATTCGGGCGTCATGTTCCCGACCAGACCGCCCTTCAAGTACATGCACTGCGGAAAGTGCCCGGGAGCATCCTCGCTCCCCTGTAGTTTCGTGTAAGCAGCCACGCCGAGGGAGTCGGCGTGCGGCTTGCCGAGCTTGCGCAGCGGCGCGACCACGCCCGCGGCCTTCTCGAGCGGCCCGCTGTAGGTGACATCGAAGACCAGCAGCCAGGTGCCGTGCGGATCGGCGATCAGGTCGGCGCCGACGTACAGCTCATCGGGCGCGCCGGCGCAGAAGTCCGCGTAGCTCCTGAGCAGCGTGCGTGCCTGCTCGAGCGGGTAGCTGATCTCCCCGCCGTACACCGGCGGCCCGACCTCGTGCATGCGGAAGACGAACTCCGTGACCACACCGAAGTTGCCGCCGCCGCCCCGCAAGGCCCAGAGCAGATCCGGGTTCTCCTGCTCGCTGGCGCGCAGCCAGCGGCCGTCGGCGGTCACGACCTCGGCACCGATCAGGTTGTCGCAGGCGAGACCGAAGCGGCGGCCGAGCCGGCCGATGCCGCCGCCGAGCGTCAGGCCGGCGACGCCCGTGTCGGCCGCGACCCCGGCGGTGGTGGCGAGGCCGAAGACCTGCGCCTCGCGATCGAGCTGGGCGAGCAGCGCTCCGCCGGCCACGCGCGCCGTGCGGGCGATGGGGTCGACCTCCACGGCGCGCATCGGCGCGAGATCGAGCATCAGTCCGCCGTCGCAGGCGGACTGGCCGGAGAAGCTGTGGCCGCCGGCGCGCACCGCGGTGAGCAGTCCCTGCGCCGCGGCGAAGCTCACCGCGCGCTTCACGTCCGCCGCCCCGGCGCAACGGGCGATGAGCGCCGGGTGGCGGTCGAAGGAGGGATTCCACAGGCGGCGGGCCTCGTCGTAGCCCGCCTGGCCGGCGCCGAGCAGCTCGCCGCGCAGCGCGGCGCGCAGCTCGTCGATGTCGGTGCCCTTGAGGGTGAGCGCCTTGCCGTCGAGGCCGATGGCAGGCAGATCGGCGGCGGCCGCGGCGCGGGCGCGGCCGCCCGACAGCAGCGCGCTGGTGACGGCCGCGGCTCCCGCGGCCAGGAAGCTTCTTCTTTTCATGGCGATTCCCCCCGAGGACGCGAGCCTGCGCCTCGCGGCTCGAGAGCGTCAAGCGCGCACCGGCGGCGCGGTCATCGCAGGTTCAACTTGGGATCGCGCCGCGGCTGGTTCACTATTGGAGACCCGCACCGCAACAAAGCCAACAGGGGCTTTCATCATGAGAGACATGCTCCGCCGCCTGGTCGCCCTGCAACCCGGCGAAGGCCCGATCCTGCTGGCATCGTTCGCGACGCTGCTGTGCACCTTCTCCAGCTACACGATGCTGCGCCCGGTGCGCGATGCGCTCGGCGTCACCTCGGGGCTCGAGACCATCCCGTATCTTTTCTGGGCCGTATTCGTCGTCATGCTGCTGCTGCAGCCGGTGTACGGCTGGCTGACCTCGCGCTTTCCGCGCTCGCTGTTCCTGCCCTGGGTCTACATCTTCTTCGCCGCCAACCTGCTCGCCTTCTGGATCTGGTTTCGGGTCGAGGCCGACCATACCTGGATCGCCCGCTGCTACTACGTGTGGGTGAGCGTCTTCAACCTCTTCGTGCTGGCGGCCTTCTGGGGCCTGATGGCGGATGCATTCACGCGCGAGCAGGCCGGACGGCTGTTCGGCTTCATCTGGGCCGGCGCGAGTTGCGGCGGGGTGATCGGTCCGTACCTCGACAAGAAGCTCGCCGTGCCGCTCGGCGCCATCAACCTGCTGCTCGTCTCGACGGGCCTGCTGCTGGTCGCACTCGTCTTCATGCGGCAGGTGATTCGCCGGCAGGGCGCCGCTACCGGCGCGCCGCAGGCGGCATCCGCGTCGGCCGACCCGCGTGCCGCGGGCCACGGCGAGCGCGGGATCGGCGGCGGGGTGCTCGCGGCCTTCTCACAGGTGTTGCGCTCGCCCTATCTCCTCGGCATCGCGGCGTTCGTGCTGCTCATGACCTGGGTCAACACGTTCCTCTATCTCGAGCAGCAGGCGTTCGTGGCGAAGGCGTTTCACAGCGCCGAGGAGCGCACGCGCTTCTTCGCCAGCATCGACCTGTACGTGCAGATCGCCTCCCTCACCCTGCAGTTCCTGCTGTTCAGCCGCCTGTACCGCTGGTTCGGCATGCGCGTGCTGCTGGCGAGCGTGCCGCTGCTCATGACGGCCGGCTACGCGCTCTACGCCCTGGCGCCCACCTTCATGGTGCTGGTGGTCGTCTATGCGGTGCGCCGGGTCGCCGACTACGCCGTCACGCGCCCGTGCCGCGACTCGCTGTTCACCGTCGTGTCCCGCGAGGAGAAGTACCAGGCGAAGAGTCTCATCGACACCTTCGCGTATCGCGGCGGGGATGCGACCAGCGGCTCGCTGCACAAGCTGCTGGTCGAGGGGCTCGGCGCCGGGCACGCCGCGGTGGGCTGGATCGGCGCTGCGATCGCGGCGGTCTGGACGGTGCTGGCGCTCGCCCTCGGCAGGGCCCAGGAACGCGCGCGGCCCGGGAGCCTGTGAGTCGGGCGGGACCGGATCAGGCCGCGCTCGACTCGGGCGCGGCGACGGGCAGCGTCGCGAGGAGCTCGGCGGCCGCCGCGATGATTTCCCGGGCGGCACTGAAGCGCTCGGTGCGCTGCTTGGCGATGAGCTTCATCAGGAACGGCTGGTAGCGCTCGAGGCTCTGCGGCAGCTGCGGCGCCGGGGCGCTCACGTGCTGCTGCAACACGTCGAGTGCCGTACCGCCGGTGTAGGGCTTCTGCCCGGTGAGCATCTCGTAGAGGATGATGCCGAGGC
>JAGWMP010000048.1 GCA_028871705.1 Gammaproteobacteria bacterium | reverse complement strand
CGCGGGGCGCGTGCTCGCGCACCGCGGCCTCGACCGCCGCCACATCGAGCGGCTCGGCCTCTTCACCGGTGGCCTCGTGGCCGCCGCGCACGCGCACGATGACGCCGCTGCCGTCGCGCCGGAGTCCCGAGCGCTCGACCATCCGTTCGTCGAAGCCGATGACGATGGTGCAAATCGGGCTGAAGCGCCCCTCGACCACCGCATTGGTCGCGAGGGTCGTCGACACCGACACCAGCGAGACGTGTTCGCGGGCCGCCTCGAGCCTCCCGAGCACCGCCCGTAGCGCATCCCCGAGACCGAGCGACAAATCCCAGTGGGTGGTGAGTGCCTTGGCGGTGGCGACGACGCGCCGCTCGCCGTCGAGCGCGACGGCGTCGGTATAGGTGCCCCCGGTATCGAGCCCGATCCAGATCTCGGGCGGCGTTGCGGCCATCTCCCCCCCTGCGGTACGCACTTACTCTAGCGTACCCGAAGGCCTTGAAATCCGTTATGGCGCCCTCACTTAGGGCGCTGTCCGTCCGAGATAACCTTGAGGAGTAGCCCCATGGAACTGATCAAGCTCTCGATCGCGGGCAGTACACTGCTGGTTGCCGCTCAGTGGTACGCAGTGGTCCGCGACCGATTCTTCAGCCACAAGTAATGCCGCAGCAGCGGCGCGCCTTTGACGGGCACGCCGCCCGCTGCGCTTGGCGCTATTCTCCGCCGCCCTTCAGCCGCCGAGCACGACCTCTGCCTCGATTTCGACCGGGATATCGAATGGCAGCTCCGCCATGCCCACGGCACTGCGGCTGTGAGCGCCCGTCCCGGGACCGAAGACCTCCAGGATCAGATCCGAGAAACCGTTGATAACGCTCGGCTGCCGGTTGAACCCCGGGGCGGAATTCACCATGCCGAACACGCGTGACCAGGCGGCGATGCGATCGAGATCCCCCAGCGCGCGCTGCAGGCTCCCGAGCATGGACAGCGCCGTGAGCCGCGCCGCGGCGTAGCCCTGCTCGACCGTCAACTCCCGGCCCACCTTGCCGAGCGGCCGCGCGAAGGAGCCATCGGGCGCCTGCGGCCCGTGTCCGGAGATGAGCGCTCTGCCGCCCGCGATTCTCACGAACTGGAACGGCAATACCACTCCGGGCGGAGGCTGGGGCGGCGGCGGGAGCAGCAGCTGAAGCTCACGCAGGCGAGTGTCAATGTGTCCCAAGCAATGCGTCCAGTTTGCGGAGCTGACTTTCGTTTCCGGCGCGCGCGCGCGCGGTCCAGACCTCATCATGCATGGCATCCACCGTGATGACGAGCCTGACGCCCCCGGCCGTCGCCTGGAACTCCACGCCCGTGGCAACGTCGTAAGGCTCGACACCGGGCATGAAATCCGCCACCGTCTTGTAAGCGAGACGCTTGCCCGGCGTGACTTCGGTGTAGGTGACCCTCGCCCGGGTGGTGAGCGCCATCCCCGCCTGCTTCATGAAAGCCACCTGCTCGGGCGCCACGGCGGTCATCTCATAGCGAAGCTCGCCACCCGGGCGCAGATCGAGGGAGGTGACCTTCACCTCGAACCCCTCCGGTCCCCACCAGGATTCGATCCCGTGCCGGGTCGTCCAAAGCGCCCACACCCGGTCGATCGGGGCGGCATAGGTCCGCTCGATCGAGAACTGCGCCCTCGCCGGCCCACGTTGTGCCCTCATACAGACTTCCCCTTGAGTGCGTTCCCGAGTCGATCGAGCCGTCTGTCCCAGTGACGCCGGTAACTCGCGACCCACGCTTCGAGCCGATCGAAGGCTTGCGCACGTACCGAATAGAGCCGCCTCTGCCCGTCGGGACGCATCTGCACGATGCCGGCCTCCGCCAGGATCCGCAGGTGACGCGAGACGCCGGACTGGTGGATGTCCATGCGCTCGACGATGTCGCCAACCGCCCACTCGCCGGATCTCATCGCCTCGACGATGCGCAATCGCACCGGATCAGCCAGGGCCTGGAACAATATATGCTCTTCCATGTATATACACTATCATGCATCTTTAGAACGAGGCAAACGGTTCCCCGCCCCCCCCCGCGGCGCGTACCGCTAGCGCCGCTGCAGCGCGCGCGTGCGCTCGCTCTGCACCAGAGCCTGGGTGTAAGTGAACAGCAGCGCCGCGATGATTTCCGCCTTGGCCGGCACCGGGCTGTCGAGCCAGTGTGTAATCAGCGCGATCTGCATTTCGGCGATCGCCAGGCACAGGAGACGCGAGGGCGCGCCGCCCGGTGCACCCCCTGCGCCGCGGGGGCGCGCGAGCTGCCGCCCGATGGCGCGTGCCAGAACCCTGGCCCAGAGCGTGCGGATGGGCGGCTCGAAAAAGACGCGGTTGAGCCGCCGCTGCGCGCGGAAGTGCTCGAGCAGCGCCACCTGCTGCCCGGGTTCCGGCTCACGGGCTGCGCACGCGGCGAGACCGCGGCACGGATAATCCAGACCTTCAGTCAGCAGCGCTTCCTTGCCGGTGTAGTGCAGATAGAACGTGGAACGACCGACCTTGGCGCGGCGGATGATGTCCGTGACCGCGATGGGCTCATAGCCGCGCGACAGCACGAGCTCGATGAACGCCGACTTCAGGGCTGCGCGGGTGCGCTGACTGCGCCGATTCATGCCGGCAGCCTACGTGGGGCAAGCTATGCGGGTCGAGTCCTGGACACCCGGGCCCCCGCGTCCAGAAACAGGGCCGCGGGTTGCGCTAGCCTGACAGGCATGAACACTCAAGGCCCCGGGCGGGGGCTCGCGGCGGCGCTCTTGGGCTGCGCCCTGGCCACCCTGCTTCTGCTCGCCAATCATCCTGCGGGCGGCGGCCACACCCTGCTCGAGGTGCTCAGCGCGGAGGCGCGCGAGCAGAGAACCGCCGCCATCGTGCATACGGGATTCGTGGTCACATTGGCTTTCCTCATCGCTTGCCTGATGTCGGTCGCGCGCATCCTGGGCACGGCCAGGCCCGCCGTCTCGATCGGCCTGGTGAGCTTCTGCATCGGCAGTGGCATGCTGATGCTCTCGATGATCCTGGACGGCCTCGTAGTGCCGGCGATCGCCGCGCGGTTCGTGGCCATCACCGACCCCGCCACGCTGGTGCCGGCGCGCACCGCCTTGATGCTCTGCGGCGTCCTGATCGGCGTTCTGATGCCGCTCGGCTTGCTGTTCCAGGCGGCCACGATGCTGACCTGGTCGATCGCGATCGTCGCCCGGCGGGGACTGCGACTGGCGATGGCGATCTGCGGAATCCTCGCCGCGCTGCTGCTGTTCGGCGCGATCCTGCTGGCACCGCCAGCGATGAGCGGTCACGTCCTGCTCGGCGCCATCGTGGTGCTGGCACTCTGGTACGCGGCGCTGGCGCTGCTCGTCGGCGCCCGCGCCATCCCCGGCCCGCAACGCCGGAGCGCATGACGGCGGCAGCCTACTTCTGCGAGCTGACGAACTCTTCCAGCACGGCTTTGCGCAGCAGATCGGGCGGCAACAGACCCTGGGCGAGAATGAAGTCGTGGAATTTCTTCTGGTCGAACCTGGCGCCGAGCGCAGCTTCGGTCTCCTTGCGCAGCGACAGCAGCCGCGTATAGCCATAGAAGTAGCTGTTGGCCTGGCCGGGTGCGCGGTAGGTGAATCGCTCGACCTCCTCCTGCGCGAAGGCGTGACTCAACACCACGTCCTGCTCCAGCACCTCGTAGGCGCGTGCGGGCGTGACCGCGCCACTTTGCAGCTCGGGGTCGAGGAACGCGCGTGCCGCACGCAGCAGGCGCAGCTGCAGGGTCAGCAGCTGGCCGTCGGCGGGCTCGTAGGGCTGCATGATGTACTCGGAGTAAAGTCCCCAGCCTTCCGCGTTGGTGGAGTTGAAGGCATACAGCGCGCGTGCCTCGCTCACCCCGTGCTCGACCATCGAGTCGAATTGCAGTTCGTGCCCGGGCCGCGCCTCGTGCGCGGTCAGCGTCCAGGCGACGGCATCGAACGTGAAGTCGTCGTATTTATCCTCGCTGCCACCGGTGGCCGAGGGGATGTTCAACGGCAGCACGAACTCGCCGCGCTGTCCCGTGTTGTGCAGGAACGGCGGTGGCGACATATGCGGCGCCGGCTGCTGCGCCGTCTCCGCCGCGGTTGCCAGACGGATGATGGCCGGACGGTCCGGCAACGTGACGAGATTCTGCGCCACGATGATCCGCTCGATCTGGTGCAGGCGATTGTCGAAGAAGGGCAGGATCGCGTCGCCCGTGATCTGCTTTTTCTTGAGCTCGCGAATGACGGCGCGGTAATCGCTCGAGGGATAGCCGTTGGCCTTCGCGACCTCGGCCGCGAGCGGCGCCATCTGCTGCTGGTATTCCTTGAAGGCGGCGTGCGCCATGGACGCGATCCTCTGCGGAGGGAGATCGATGCCGTACTCCTCGAATGCCAACGCATACTTCTCCTGCGGCAGGCGGAAGTCGGTACGCGCTCTGGACAGAATGTTCTCGCGCACCCATCCGTCGTACGCGACGAGCTGCGTCTTCAGGCTCGCATAGGCATCCTGCCAGCCCGTGAGTCCGTACTTGCGGAACAGCGCGCCAATCCCGTCCACGTAGTTTGAATTGCGCCCGAGCTCGGTCTGCACCTCCCCCTTCGACGGGTAAAGCACGCCGGGCTTGGCGATCTGCTCCAGTTCGCGCTGCTTGAGGATCTCGGTGATCGGCGGGTAGCCGCCCTCGAAGCCCGCGTAGCGGCGCAGCCGCGTAACCGCGGCCTGGCGGCGGTCCGCCGCGACCTGATCATCCAGCAGCACGCGCAGGCCCTGAAACACGGCCGCGCTGGCGTTATGGAACGGCACCTCGTGCTGCAGCTCATAGTCTTCCTGGCGAAACTGCAGGTCGAGCGCCTTGTGCAGGATCTCCATATCCTCGCGTACCTTATGGTCGGATTCGCGGGGGCGCGCCGCATCGATCCCGGCCAGCACCTTCTCCAGCTCATGCCGCCGCTGCATCTCATCCGCCAGGGTCGGATGGGAGATCAGCGTATCGAACTTCGCGAGCCCCTCGCGCGAGCCTCGTTCGGGGCGGTGCTCAAGCTCCACGTCGAGGACCTTCTGGGTGTAGGCGTTGCTGCGCTCGATCCAGCCCTGGTCGGAATGTTCCGGGCCGTCGGCCGCCTGGACCAATCGCACGCAGCACAGCGCAATCGCCAGGAACGCAACGCTCGGGGTGCGGCGCATATCGACCTCTGAGGGCAACGCGGAGGGCCCGCATTATACCCAGCGTCCCCGCGGCCGCTGCCCGACGGGGCCCGACGGCAGGAGGACCGATCTTGCGCGGGATGGCTTCGCTACTGCGGCGGCGAGAGCTCGTGAAAAGCCTCGTCCGGAACATGGGCTGGCAGCATCGCGGGCTGCTCGTGCAGGAGATCCTTGCCTACCTCCGCCGCGACGTGCAGCCGCACCGAATCGGGCAGCGCCTTGCGCAGCAAGCCCAGAAAGGCGGGCGCCGCCATCACTACCACACGATCGAACTCGTCGTTGCGCTGGGACAGCTCCAGCTGCCTGGCGATGCGGCCGGCAAAGAGCGCGGCCTCGTGCTTACGCGGGCTTCTCTCCCCACCAGTGCCGTGATGAGCCGTTGCGCCACGACGGCCGCCAGCGAGCGGTGCATGATTGGAAAATCTTCCCGGACGGTCCGATTTCAGGTCCCGGTCGTGCAGATGCGCTATCGGATCGGTCAACCGGGCGGTCCACAACGGCCCGGCGGTTCTTGATGGGAGGTCGTAGAAGACCGCTTCGGCCTGATTCGCGACAACGATGCGAATGCGCACGCGCTTTCTCCTTCCTGGAACGAACGACGCCATACTGCGCCCCATCCCGGCGCTGCAAGAGTCGCAGAACTACCTACAGCCCCGGCCGCGCTCCAGCACGAGCCGGTCTCGCGAGACTCAGAGGCTGTATTGCTGGTGTAACACCGGCATTTCCACTGTGCCCGCCGGCAGCCGGGCGGCGAGCTTCTGCATGACCTCCGGCTCGCCGTGCACCAGGAAGGAACGCTGCGCCTGCGTCGCGCCCTGCCAGCGCAGGAGTTCGGCCTGATCCGCATGTGCGGAGAAGCCATTGATCGTATGAATACGCGCCCGCACCGGAATCTCTTCGCCGAAGAGGGTGACGCTCGGCGCTCCATCGACGATTCGCCGCGCCAGAGTGCCGCGCGCCGCGTAACCCACGAAGATGATCGCGCTCTGGTGACGATCGAGGTTATGACGCAGGTGATGCCGTACACGGCCGCCGCTGCACATCCCCGATCCGGCGATGATGATGGCACCGCCGCTGATGCGATTGAGCGCGACCGAGTCGGTCTTCTCCCGCGTGAAGTGCAGACCCGGGAGAGCAAACGGATCGCGTCCCTCGAGAAACAGCTCACGGGTCTGCGGCGCGTAGCATTCCGGGTGGCGCGCGAATATCTCGGTCGCCGAAATCGCCATCGGCGAATCGAGAAAGACCTGCATCGTGCCGGGCAAGCGCCCGGACTCGACGGCGACGCGCAGGAAATACAGCAGCTCCTGCGCCCGCTCCAGCGCGAAGCTCGGGATGATGACGTTGCCGCCGCGCTCGAACGCCCCGGCGACAGCCTGGTAGAGCTCCTCGATCGAGGGGCCGATCGGCTTGTGCACGCGATCGCCATAAGTGCTTTCCATGACCACGGCATCGACCGGCGGCGGCAGTGCCGCCGGACGCAGCAACGGCCGCCCGACGTTGCCGAGGTCGCCGGAAAAGAGCACCCGGCGCCGAAGCCCCGCGTCCGCGAGCTCCAGCAGCACACTCGCCGACCCCAGGATGTGGCCCGCGTCGAGAAAGGTCGCCGCCACTCCCGGCGCGAGCTGCATCGGGATGTCATAGCGCGCTGCGGCGCCGAGAAAGTCCATCGTATGCAGCGCCTCGGCGATCGTATAGAGAGGCTGCGCAGCGCTGCGCATCCTTCCATGGCCTGCGTGACGCGCGCGGTGCCGCGCTTCCTCCTCATGCAGATGGGCGGCATCGAGCAGCATCAGGCGCAGCAGCTCGCGCGAGGCACCCGTGGTCACGATGGCGCCGCGGAAGCCGCGCTTCACGAGCAGCGGCAGCCGGCCGCAGTGATCGAGATGAGCGTGCGTCAGCAGCACGCAGTCGATGCTGGCCGGGTCGAAGCCGAAGTCCTGCGCATTCTCCTCGCCGAGCTCGTGCCCACCCTGGTACAGGCCGCAATCGATCAGTACCCGCGTCCCGGCGCACTCGACGAGATGACATGAGCCCGTAACAACCTGATCGGCTCCGTGGAATTCAAGTTTCATTGCAGCGCGCGGACTGACGAACCTAAATCATGCTGGCACGAGCGCGGCGACAGGAGTACTAGGTACAACTGCGGGTGGGTGCCTGACGGCCTCCCTTCTATCATCGCCGAGGCGAGGTACAGTCCCATGATCACAGCGGTCAGTCCCGCCCCCCGGGGTCCGGGGCCCGTCGAAGGCCTCGACGGCCCGATGGCTGCCAAAGTCGCCTTCCTTTCAGACCCTGCCGCCTATCCCCATTGCCCGTCGGGGGTTGACGTGCGGGAGACGCATTTTGCCTGGGTGTTTCTCGCCGGCGAGCGCGCTTACAAGATGAAGAAGCCATCGCATCTGCGCGGCGCTGACTGGCGCAGCATCGAGGCGCGCGAGCTGGCCTGTCGCGAAGAACTGCGCCTCAATCGCCGGCTCTCCGCCCCCACCTACCTCGCCGTCGAGCCGCTGGTCGAGACAGGGTCCGGCCTGCGGATCGGCGGCAGCGGGCATGTCGTCGACTGGCTGCTCGTGATGCGGCGGCTCGATGGACGGCGCATGCTCGATACGGTGCTCGAAGCGGGCCGGCTTACGCCCGGGGATCTCGATGCGGTGCTCGGCTTTCTGGTCAAGTTCTACAGGTCCCGCGACCCTCTGCCCTTCGCCCCGGATGCCTACCTGCAGCGTCTCCACGCGCGTATCGAGGAGGCATTGGCGGCACTGCAGAGGCCGGAACTCGGATTACCCGCGGAGCGCACCGGGCCGCTCGCGCGGGAGCTGCGTGCAAGCGTCGTTGCGTTGCGACCCGAGCTCGAAGAGCGCGCCACGGCCCGGCGCATTGCCGAGATTCACGGCGACCTGCGCGCTGAGCACGTCTGGCTCGGGCCGCCCGTGCAGATCATCGATGCGCTGGAGGTGTACGCGGACCTGCGCATGCTCGACACGGCCGAGGAAATCGCCATGCTGGCGCTCGAGTGTGAACGTCCCGCTGCGGCCTGGGCACCTGCCTATCTGCGCGACCACTACCGTCACCTCGCCGCGGACCGCGTCAGCGTTCGCTTGTTCGAGTTTTACATGGCGGTGCGCGCGGCGACACATGCCAAGCTCGCCATCTGGCATCTGGACGATCCTGAGCACTTTCCCGATCCGGCGCCGTGGCGAGCGCGCGCGCTGCAGGACGTGGTCACGGCGCTGCGCCACTGCCAGGCAGCGCTGGCGGCGGATCCGGCACGTTCCACCGGGACGCGCGCACATGCGTGAAATCCCGGATCCGCGGTTGTTTGCGCTGAGCGAATCGCGTGACTTCGCGCAGAGCGTCGCCCGGAGCGCCGGGCTAGCGCTCACTCCGCTCGAGGAGCGGCGCTTCGAAGGCGGCGAGTTCAAATTGCGGCCGCTCGAGTCGGTACGCGACCGCAGCGTTTTCGTAGTCGAATCGCTCGCGGGCGAGGAGAAGATGCCGACCGCGGAACGCCTGGTGCGACTGTTGTTTCTGCTGTCCGGCCTGAAGGATGCCGGCGCGCTGCATCGGGTGGCCCTCGTGCCCTATCTCGCCTACGCGCGCAAGGAGCGCCGGACGCAGTTGCGCGATCCGGTCAACACCCGTTACGTGGCGCAACTCCTGGAGACTGCCGGTCTCGATCGGCTCATCGCACTCGACGTGCATAACCCCGCGGCCCTCGACAACTCCTTCCGCATCCCGGTTGATCACTTGAGTGCCATGCCCATGATGGCCGATCATTTTGGAGGGTGTCTCGCGGCGCTCCCGCTCACGGTCGTGTCGCCGGATGTGGGCGGCGTCAAGCGGGCGCAGATTTTTCGCGAGCTCCTGCAAGCGCGCCTCGGCCGCGAAGTCGAGATGGCGTTTATCGAGAAACGCCGGGCCATGGATGTCGTCTCGAGCGGAGTGCTGGTGGGCGATGTCTCCGACCGCCAGGTGATCGTCGTCGACGACCTGTGTGCATCAGGCGGCACCCTGGTTCGTGCCGCCGCGATTTGCCGGCGCGCCGGCGCAGCCGCCGTCCATGCCGCGGTCACGCATGCACCTTTGCTCACCGGACTCGATGCGGTGCTCGCGGCGCCGCATCTCACGAGTGTCGTAGTCACCGACAGCGTCGGCCCGGGTCCCGGCGCCCCGCGCTCCTCAGGCGACGCAGCGAGGCTCACCGTATTGCCGGTCGGCCCGCTGTTCGGTCAGGCGCTGCGCCGGATGCTGGATGGTAAGCCCCTCGCGCCGCTGCTCGAGCGTTGGCCGATCCCGGCTGCAGACTGATCCGGAGAGCTCCCATCGAGGTCATCGACGGCGGCGTATGCGACGGCGCCGCCGTGGTAGGTACTTGCACGAATCGACCGGGTACGCCGCACACCTGCAATCTTCCCTCGCCATGATCATTCCACTGCAGATCACGTTCCGGCAGATGGATGCTTCGGCTGCGGTCGAGGCGCGCATCCGCAAGCTCGCGGCCCGGCTCGATAGGTTCAGCTCGCACATCATGCGCTGCCGGGTGGTCGTCGAGCCGGCGTCGCACCATTCCCATCAGGGTGCGCTGTTCGATTTTCACATCGACATCACGCTGCCCGATAAAGAGATCGCCATCCGCCACGCTCACCCCGCCGACCACGCCCACGAGGACCCGTACGTTGCCTTGCGCGACGCATTCCGGGCCGCGCGACGGCAGCTCGAAGACTACGAGCGCCGGCACCGGCTCGACGTCAAGAGCCACGCGGGAGCCGCGCACGGACGAATCCGTGAGCTCGATGCCGCGCGCGACTGCGGTCGCATCGAAACCGCCGACGGACGCCTCATCTACTTCCATCGCAATAGCGTGCTCGGCGGCAGCTTTCAGGATCTGACTGAGGGCACTCAGGTGCGCTTCGCCGAGGAGCCGGGAGATCTCGGGCCTCAGGCGAGCACGGTCCATGTGATTCCGTAAAGGCGGGGCCACCAGGCGCTTCACGACAGCGCCCGCACCTGCGGCACGGCGGTCACGGGCTCGACGTGCGTTCCCTCGGTGCCCGTCTCTACGCGAACTGACACACGAACCGCGGCGAGCCGCTCGTAGAGCCGTCGGCGGCGGTAAAGAGGCACCCAGCCGTAGAGCAGCGACTCGACCGGTCGCCACAATGCCAGCCACGCGATGATGATCAGCCCTTCATCGAGCATGCGTGGCGCCCCACCCGCAAGCAGCTGCCTGAGAACGCCACGGCTGGTCATGCTGAGCAGAAAGATCGTCACTCCGCCCAGCAGCGCCAGTTGCCCCACCCGCATCTCATCGCGCAGCCGCCGGCGGGCCGACGCTGCCAGACGCTCGTAATAGTGCTCGACGGCCGCCTGCAGGTCGGCAGCCAGCGCAGCGCCGTCCTGGGCATGCACATGGAGGTGCCAGGTATGCGCCGAGAGCTTATCGCTGAATTCATCCTCGATGAATTCGGCGGCGTCGCGATCCAGATCCCGATCCCAGAATGGCGAGGGGTCGAGCGAATTGAACATCTGCGCGACGTTGCGCACGTGAATACTCACGCTCGCCGCACTCGCCCCATGCAATGCATGATGCCTCCGCCTGCCGAAGAAGGCCCGCGGAGTCAGGAATGCGGGCAGCACCTTCATGCGCCGGGGCCGCTACACCGGCTCGTCAGCGCCGTCTGCCTCGAGGACAGTGGTCTCCTCCCACGCCTCCCCGGCCGGCCGCAAAGGCAGGAGCGGTTGCGTCCAGTCGGCATCCGTCATCTCGGTTTCTGAGTAGCCGAGGTCGTCGTGCTCCACATCATCGACCGGTCCCGTCCAGTCTTCCGGCGGCTCGGTCAGACCGAGCGGCATGACGTTCCAGCTCTCCTCGTCGATCTCGTCGAGATCGCCGTCGAACGTCTGGATCTCGATGGTGCGCGCGTCCTCGTCGCAGCCGGTCACCTGGAATATTTCACCCTTGTCCCATCGCAGGTACCACTGGCCGATTCGGGCACGGCCGACACGGTTGTTCATAGGCCACCTCCAATGCGACGGACACTGCGCCTGGCGCCCCGGCGGTGGAATACGCGGAACTGCGCATCGCAGCCCGCACGCTGCGCGGTGCTCCGGGACGTGCTGCTCGGCAGGTCCAGCGCGGGCATCCCGATATTTGTGCGTATTCTCCCGGCAGCCCGTGTCCCGGCAGACTCATGCTGTCGTGAAAGCATCGCTTCGACCGTTCGCCGATCGGCGCGCCGCTGGGCGGCAGCTCGCCGCCGCCGTTGCACGGCTCAATCTGCGGCCGCCCGTGGTCGTGCTCGGTCTGCCCCGCGGGGGAGTACCGGTGGCATTCGAGGTCGCGCATGCGTTGCGGGCACCGCTCGATGTGATGCCCGTACGCAAAGTCGGTATGCCCGGCCAGCCCGAGCTCGCACTCGGGGCGATCGCGTCCGGCGCCGTGACGATACGGCAGCCGCTGCCTTATATGAGCGTGGAGCCAGGTGCGCAGCAGTTTGCCGAGCTCGCCGCGCTCGAGCGCCGCGAGCTCGAGCGGCGCGAGCTTCTTTACCGGGCCGGCCGCCCACCGCTCGAGCTCGCGGGTGAGACGGCAATTCTCGTCGACGACGGTCTCGCGACGGGCGCGACCATGCTCGCCGCGGTGCGCGCGGCGCGCAAAGCTGGCGCCGCCGCCGTGGTAGCGGCCGCACCCGTGGCCTCCAGGGAGGCCCTCGCCCTGATCGAAGCCGAGTGCGATGAGACCGTGGTCCTCATGATCCCGCCGTCGCTATATGCCGTCGGTGAATGGTATCTGGACTTCGCCCAGATCGAGGACGAGGAGGTTTGCGCGCTGCTGCGGCATGCGCGGGGTATTCCCGCGAGCGGTGCCGGGGCTACCGTCCGCTAACATCTTCGGACCCTGTCTTGATCTCCTGGCGCTGCAACTGTGCCAGTAGCTGCGGCACCAGGTCCACGCGGGTCGTATCCGCCTCGATCACCGTCAGACCCTCGGCCGCCCCGATCGGCTCGAATTGCGTCTGCTGCAGCGCGAGCACGCTGAGATTCGCTTCCGATGCATCCGCTCCCGCACGCTCCCGGGCGGCGAGGCGCGCCTCCAGCACCGAGCGTGGCGCATGACAGAGGAAGACGTGCACCGGGACGCCGTAAGCGGCTCCGAGTGAGCTCAAGCGCGCGCGCTGCTCGCGCCGCTGACAGCTTGCATCGATGATCACGGAGAAACCCCCGCCGAGCGCCGCCTCCGCACATTGCCGCAGCCGCTCGTAGGTCGCCGCGCTCATCGGCGCGGAGTACAAGCCCTGCGCGAGCGCCGACCCCGAGCGCTGCCCTGCGCGCAGGTTCCCGAGGCGCTTGCGCTCGACGTCGGAGCGCAGATGCACGGCCCCCAGCGCCGGCGCGAGGCGCTCGGCGAGCCAGGTCTTACCCGAGCCCGACAGGCCGCACATTAGAACCAGGCGTGGCGGGCGTGCCGCGAGCAGCTCATGTGCGCACCCGAGGTAGCGTCCGTGCTCGCGGCGGCTGGCTGCGCGCGTCTGCGGATCGGACGCATCTGCCGCACGCAGTGCCGCCACCTTGGCGCGCACCAGCGCCCGATGCACACCATAGAGGCGCACCAGGCGGCACGCCCCGTAGTCGCCACCTTCAAAACAATAGCCGCCGAGGCAGGCCTGCGCGTGTGCAGGGAACCCGCGCGCATGCAGGTCCATCCACAGAAACGCGATCTCGTCCGCGACATCGATCCAGCGGAAGGCCGGCTCGAATTCGATGCAGTCAAAAGCCAGCAACCGACCGCCGTAGCGCGCGATGTTACCGACGTGGAGGTCGCCATGACATTCGCGTACCTGGCCGGCGGCACGCCGGCTCGCGAGCCAGGGCTCGGCCGCCTCGATGCGCGCCGCGTACGCACCGCTCAAGCCGTCGACCGCAGGCGCGGCGCCGAGCATCTCTGCCGCCGCACGACACTCCGCGAGATTGCGCAACAGCAGCGCCCGCACGCTGTCAGCGTGTCCCCAGGGGTCGTCCGCCGCAGGGCGCGGCAGCATTGCGTGCAATCGTGCCAGCTCCCGCGCGAACGCGGCCAGCGTCTGCGGCTCGAGCCTACCGCCCGCGAGGAGCGCCCCGAGCTCATCAGCGGCATCGAACTGTCGCATACAGACCGCGTGGTCAATGACCTCCCCCGGGCCGTCGATCCACGCGCGCTGCCCGTCGAATGTGACCCGGCAGACACGCAGATAGAGCTCCGCAGCGAAGCGGCGGTTGAGCCGCAGCTCCTCCGCGCAGCAGAAAGCACGCCGCTCGACCGAGCGCAGGTCGACGAACGCAAGGTGGACGGGTTTTTTGACCTTATAGGCCAGCTCGCCCGTCAGGAATACCCACGAGATGTGCGTCTCGATGAGCTGCACGCGCCGAGCTGGGTGCGGATAGGCCGCCGGCTCAAGCAGCGCGGACAGCTCGGCCGGGAGACCGGCGGTCATGTGACTTGCGACGCTGAGGTGGCCGGCGCGCTGCGCGCGCCCTACTTCGGCTGGATGATCCGCTTCAGCTCGCGCAGGTGCTCAATCGCACGGTCCGTCATCTGGGTCATCGCCTGGGCCTGGGAGTTGCGGACGATCTGCGCCAATTCCTTCATGTCTGCCAGAACCCTGTGATAGGCCTCGCGCGCCGTTTCCGCCTGCTTGGCCGAGGTCGAACCCGCACCGGCGTGTTTGGCATAGTCCTCGATCTTGTGCATCGCCTCGGTCAGCATCTCCTGCTGCTTGAGCGCCAAAGCCTGCACTCCCTGGAAGGCTGCCTTGTTGGCCTCGATGAGCGCCTCCATGTCCTTGCGCCCGGATTCGACCATGGCCGACAGGTCGATGCCCGGCACCTTGAAATGCTCGATGAGCTTCGTCAGATCCGCGAATGGATTGGATTGCTCAGGCATAATGGATCTCCTTGATCTTGACTGCCTACCAGGGGCGACTCGCGCGCGCTATGCCGGCCGCGCCGCGATATCCGGGGTTCCGGCCAGACCCTCGCGTCCGCTGGAGCTCCTGCCGGGCTGGGCCCCATCGGTATCCGGCTCGCTGAATGCGACCGCCAGGGCCTCACCGGCCTGCTCCACCCAGATGAACTGCAGCCGCGCACGCACGCTCTGCGGCACGTCCTCGAGATCGCGCCGGTTACGCGCCGGCAGGATCACGCGTCTGATACCGGCTCGGGCCGCGGCAATGGTCTTTTCCTTGATGCCCCCGACCGGCAGAACCAGACCCCGGAGGCTGATCTCCCCCGTCATGGCGACATCCGGGCGCACCGCCTGACGCTTCATCAAAGAGGCCAGCGAGACGAACATGGCAACTCCGGCACTCGGCCCGTCCTTGGGTATGGCACCCGCGGGCACGTGGATGTGAATGTCGGCATCCTCGAACAGCCTGGGATCGATGCCGAGCTCGGTTGCCTGGGCCTTGAGGAGACTGAGTGCGGTTTGCGCGCTCTCCTTCATGACCTCCCCCAGCTGTCCGGTCAGTATCAGCCGGCCGCTTCCCGGGAGCCGCGCCGACTCGATGAAGAGGATGTCGCCGCCGACCGGCGTCCAGGCGAGACCCGTCGCAACCCCTGGCACCGCGGTGCGCGCCGCGACCTCGTTCTCGAAGCGGCTCGCCCCGAGCACCGTCCCGACATCCGCGGCATCGAAGGCCACGCTGCGCGCCTTGCCCTCCGCGATCTGCATGGCGGCGTTACGAACCAGTGCGCCAATCTGCCGCTCGAGGCCGCGGCAACCGGCCTCGCGCGTGTAGTCGCTGATCAACCGGCGCAGCGCTGCATCCGTCAGCGTGCACTGACCGGCATCGAGGCCATTGGCCTGCAGCTGCCGCTTTACGAGATAGCGTTTGGCGATCTCGAGTTTCTCGTCCTCGGTGTAGCCGCTCAGCTCGATGATTTCCAT